>NZ_JAKGBU010000042.1 GCF_021555155.1 Rhizobium alarense | reverse complement strand
GCGGACGGCTCGCCCAGCCGAAACGCTTCGCGCCTTCCTCGTAGCATTCGCGCAGCGCCTTGGAGGAATAGGGCTTGCCGGAACCGGGTTCGGTTTCGGCATAGTTTGCCAGGCGGAAGGCGAGCGGATCGAGGCCGCAGGCTTCCGCCGCCTCGTCCATCGCCACTTCGAGCGCTGCCGATCCGCTTGCCTCGCCGGGCGCGCGCATCGGCCCGGGCGTGCCGATATCAAGCCTCAGCCCCTTGTGCTCGGCAAGGATCGCCGGGCTCGCATAGAGCGGCAGCGAAGCATTGGCGGCAGGCTCGATAAACGCGTCGAAGGTGGAGGTGGAGGCAATCGTGCGATGATGCAGCGCCGTCAGTCGTCCCTCCGTGTCCATGCCAAGGCGGAGCGTCTGCCAGGTGCGGCCGCGATGGCCCACGGGGCCGTACATCTGGCTGCGGGTCAGAACGAGCTTGACCGGCCGTTTCAGCATGCGGGCGGCGAGGATCGCCAGGATCTGCGGGCCGTTGAGGATCGCCTTCGAACCGAAGCCGCCGCCGAGGAAGGGCGAGCGGATCGTGACGTTTTCGGGCGGTATGCCGAAATAGGCGGCATAGGAGGCGCAGCTCAGCGCCAGCGCCTGGTTCGGCATGTCGAGCATCACCCGGTCGCCGTCCCACGCTGCGACGACGGCGTGCGGCTCCATCGCATTGTGATATTGCGGCGGTGTGGTGTACTCGGCTTCCACGACACGCGCAGCACCCGCCAGGCCCGCCTCGACGTCGCCATAGGCGGTGCGCGGCGGAGCACCGACGCCGATGCTCTCGGGATCATACTGTTCGCCCGTATCGACATCGGTGCGGGCGCTCTCGATCTCGTAGCGCGGGTCGAGAAGGGCGGCGCCCTCGGTGGCCGCCTCCAGCGTCTCGGCGATCACCAGCGCGATCGGCTGGTTGGCGTAGCGCACGCCGGAGTCCTGCAGCACCTCGACGCGGAAGCCGAAGGGCGGCATCTTCTCATCCGGATCATGGGCGAGCGGCGGACGGTTTTCCGGCGTCAGCACCTCGACGACGCCGGGATGGGCCTTTGCTGCGGCGACATCGAGCGACGTCACGCGGCCACGGGCGATCCTGCTCACGGCGGTGACGGCATAGAGCATGCCGGCGGGATGGTTGTCGGCCGCATAGGTGGCACGGCCGGTGACCTTGAGCAGGCCGTCGCGACGGGTCAGCGGCCGGCCGGTGTTCGAGCCGTAGCGGGCGGTCATGGGGGTTGCTTCAGGCGACATGTTGCGTTTCCGGATGTGTCGAGAAGGGCGAGGCCGGCAGTGCGGGCATGACGGCCGGCGTTCCCTCCGATGCAAGGGTCAGCGCGCGCACGACGATGCGGCGCGCCAGTTCGATCTTGAAGGTGTTGTCGCCGGACGGCCTGGCCTCGCCGAGCGCGATCCCGGCCGCCTTCGCGAAGTTTTCCGCGGTCGGCGCGGTGCCGGCAAGCGCGGCTTCCGCAGCCTTGGCACGCCAGGGCTTCGGCGCGACAGCGCCGAGGGCGAGACGCGCCTCGCGGATCACGCCATCCTCGATCCGGAGGGCGGCCGCGGCCGAAACGACGGCGAAGGCATAGGACATGCGCTCGCGCAGTTTCAGGTAACGTGCGTTTGCGGCGAAGCTTGCCGCTTCGGCCGGCAGACGAAGTCCGACGATCAGGTCGCCGGGCGCAAGTGCCGTTTCCTTTTCGGGCGTGTCGCCGGGAAGATTGTGCAGGTCTTCGAGCAGAACCTCCCGGCGTCCGTCCGGCCCCTCCACCTCGACCACGGCGTCCAGCGCCACCAGAGGCACGCAGAAATCGGAGGGATGGGTGGCGATGCAGTGTTCGCTCCAGCCCAGCACCGCCTGCAGCCGGTTCTCGCCGTGCAGCGCGTCGCAGCCGGATCCGGGCTGGCGGCGGTTGCAGGCGCTCGCCGTATCGTGGAAATAGGCACAGCGGGTGCGCTGCATCAGGTTGCCGCCGACGGTCGCCACGTTGCGAAGCTGGGCCGATGCGCCGGAAAGCAGGGCCTCGGCGACAGCCGGAAAGATTCGGGCGAAGCGCTGATCATAGGCAAGGTCCGCATTGCGGACCATGGCGCCGATGCGCAGGCCGCCGTCCGCCAGCCATTCGATGCCGTCGAGGCCGGGCAGCCGGGTGACGTCGACCAGCCGCTGTGGCCGGGACGCACCGATCTTCATCAGGTCGATGAGGTTGGTGCCGGCGGCGAGATAGGCCGCCCCCGGCTCGGCCGCGGCGGCAATGGCTTCCGCGATGGTTGCCGGGCGGACGAAATCGAAGCAGTTCATGCCGCATCCCTCCTCTTGTCCTCGGCGAGGGTTTTCTGCGCCTCGAGCACCGCCTCGGTGATGCCCTGATAGGCGCCGCATCGACAGAGATTGCCGCTCATCAGTTCGCGTACACGCTCCGGATCGTCGCCGGCCCGGCCCTCGGCAATCAGCCCGACGGCGCTCATGATCTGGCCCGGCGTGCAAAAACCGCACTGGAAGCCGTCGCATTCGATGAAGGCGGCCTGCACCGGGTGCAGCGACTGCCCGTTCGCCAGCCCCTCGATCGTGGTGACGTCGGCCCCGTGGAGGCTTGCGGCCAGTGAAAGACAGGAATTGATGCGCCGTCCATCGACGAGCACGGTGCAGGCGCCGCATTGGCCCCTGTCGCAGCCCTTTTTCGTTCCCGTAAGGTCGAGCCGCTCGCGCAGGAGGTCGAGCAGCGTCACCCGCGGGTCGTCCAGCGCGACTTCACGTGGCTCGCCATTGATGGTGAGGCTGATGGAGAGTGACATCGGGTACTCCATTCAGTGATAGTGGTGTATGGATCTGAACCGCCGGAGAGCGGCGGAACGTTTGGCATGGGGAAAGGGCGAAGCGCTTGATCCGTCGCCCGCGACCGGAAAGCAGTGAGAGGTTTCTCGCTTTGGCGGCGCAGGGACAATATACGGAGGCATCCTCCGTTTAGCAAGAGGGCAGGCCCGGTATTCGGCAGATGGAACAAGAGACCGGAAAATCAAGGCGCAAGTTGCGGGCGGATTCGATCCGCAATCGCGAGAGACTGCTCGAAGCGGCGACGACGGTGTTCAGCGCCGGCGGGCCGCAGGCGAGCCTCGAGGCCGTTGCCCGGCAGGCCGGCGTGGGCATCGGCACGCTCTATCGGCATTTTCCGACGCGCGAGGCTCTGTTCGATGCCGTCTACCGGCACGAGGTGGACCTGCTCGGGGATCTGGCCGAGCGGCTTGCCCGGGAAGAGGCGCCGGTGGAAGCACTGAAGACATGGCTTCAGGCGAATGTCCGGCTGGTGGCGACGAAGAAGGGGATGATCGAAGCGCTGCAGCTTGCCGCGCACGGCTCCTCGGAGCTGAAGGCCTATTCCTACGGCCGGATGATCGGGGCCATCCGCCTGCTTCTCGACCGGGCGGTCAAGGCCGGCCTGGTGCGTGACGATGTTCCGCCCGAGGACCTGCTGCGCACGCTCGTGGGTATTTACTACTCGCAGGGCAGCGGCGACTGGCAGCCGACGGCGCTGCGCATGGTCGACGTATTCGTCGACGGGCTGCGCAAGCGATGAGACGGCGGAGCGATGGCGCGCCTGACGGCCACGGCTTCATCCCCAATCGATAGAGACAAGCACGCCCGGCCACACCCGGCCACACCCGGCATGTGCCGACGCCGGCGGATCAGGGGTAGGGTCAACTCGCATTCGGCAGAGCCGTCCGCTGCGCCCTACACCCTTTCCAGTGCCACCGCGATGCCCTGGCCGACGCCGATGCACATCGTCGCGAGCGCCAGCCGCTTGCCGGCGAGTGACAGTTCCAGCACCGCCGTGCCGGCGATGCGGGCGCCGGACATGCCGAGCGGGTGGCCGAGCGCGATGGCGCCGCCGTTCGGATTGACGTGTGCCGCGTCATCGGCGATGCCGATGTCGCGGAGCGTCGCCAGGCCCTGGGAGGCAAAGGCTTCGTTGAGTTCGATCACATCGAAATCGGCCGGCGTGAGGCCGAGGCGGGCGCAGAGCTTCTTCGTCGCCGGCGCCGGGCCGAAGCCCATGATGCGCGGCGGCACGCCGGCGGTGGCGCCGCCGAGGATGCGGGCGATCGGCGTCAGGCCGTATGTCTTCGCCGCCGCTTCCGAAGCGATGATGAGGGCCGCCGCGCCGTCATTGACCCCGGAGGCATTGCCCGCCGTCACCGTGCCGCCGTCCTTCTTGAACGGCGTGCCGAGCTTTGCGAGCGCCTCCAGCGTCGTGGCGCGGGGATGCTCGTCCCTATCGACGACAATGGCGTCGCCCTTCCGCTGGGGAATGGTGACGGGTGTGATCTCCTTCGCCAGCCGGCCGTTCGCCTGCGCTTCCGCCGCCTTGGCCTGGCTGCGCACCGCAAAGGCGTCCTGATCCTCGCGCGACACCCCAAAATCCTCGGCGACGTTCTCGCCGGTCTCCGGCATGGAATCGACGCCGTACAGCTTCTTCATCAGCGGGTTGACGAAGCGCCAGCCGATGGTCGTGTCGTAGATCTCCGCATTGCGCGAGAAGGCGGTCTCGGCCTTGGGCAGGACGAAGGGCGCGCGGCTCATGCTTTCCACGCCGCCGGCGATCATCAGCTCGGCCTCGCCGGATTTTATGGCGCGCGCGGCGGCGATGACGGCGTCCATGCCGGAGCCGCAGAGCCGGTTGACCGTCGTGCCGGTGACCGAGACGGGAAGGCCGGCGAGCAACAGCGACATGCGCGCAACGTTGCGGTTGTCCTCGCCCGCCTGGTTGGCGCAGCCGAAGATGACGTCGTCGACGGCGTCCCAGTCGACCGAGCCGTTCCGCGCCATCAGCGCCTTCAACGGCACGGCGCCGAGGTCGTCGGCGCGCACCGAGGAGAGCGCGCCGCCGAAGCGGCCGATCGGCGTGCGGATATAGTCGCAGATGAAGGCTTCGGTCATGATCGTCTCCTCAAAGCGCCGGCACGACGAGATCGGCGACGGCGCCCTCGATGTGCAGCTTCGCGCCGGTCATCGCCTGCAGTTCGTCGAACGACATGCCGGCGAGCTTTTCGCGCAGCACGAAGCGGCCTTTGACGATGTCGACGACGGCATGGCTCGTATAGATGCGGGTGATGCAGCCGACGCCGGTCAGCGGGAAGGTGCAGCGTTCGACGAGCTTCGGCTCACCCTTCTTGGTGACATGCTCGGTGATGACGACGACCTGTTTTGCGCCATGCACGAGGTCCATCGCGCCGCCGACGGCGGGCACGCCCTTGGAGCCGACGCGCCAGTTGGCAAGGTCGCCGGTCTCGGCCACCTGGTAGGCGCCGAGGATCGCGACATCGAGATGGCCGCCGCGCACCATGGCGAAGCTGTCGGCGTGGTGGAAAAAGGCCGAGCCCGGCTTCAGCGTCACCGCCTTCTTGCCGGCATTGATGAGGTCCCAGTCCTCCTCACCTTCGGGCGGCGCCTCGCCGAAATCGAGGATGCCGTTTTCCGTGTGGAAGATCGCCTGCCGGCCTTCCGGCTGGTAGCGGGCGACCATCTCGGGAAAGCCGATGCCGAGGTTGACATAGGCGCCGTCGAAAATATCCTGCGCCGCGCGCCAGGCGATCTGGGCGTTGGTAAGCTTGATGTCCTCGCGGGTGTCGATCGTGTTTGTATCGGCGGTCATGCGTAGGCCACTCCTGCGCGGATGAGGGCTTCTTCCTGCTGCGGGTTCGCAACCGCGACGACGTGGTCGACGAAGATGCCGGGGGTGACGACCTGTTCGGGATCGATACCGCCAAGCGGCACGATCTCGGAGACCTGCGCAAGGGTCGTGGTGGCGGCCATGCACATCAGCGGATTGAAGTTGCGGCCGGCCTTGTTGTAGGTGAGGTTGCCGTGGACGTCGCCGAGATGCGCCTTGACGATGGCGAAATCGGCCTTCAGCCAGCGCTCCTGCACATACATGCGCCCGTCGAACTCGGCGGTCGGCTTGCCCTCGGCCAGCTCCGTGCCATAGCTCGTCGGGGTGTAGAAGGCCGGGATGCCGGCGCCGCCGGCGCGGATGCGCTCGGCGAGCGTGCCCTGCGGCACCAGTTCCAGCTCGATCTCGCCGGCGAGATAGCGGTCGGTGAAGGCGCGCGGATCGGAAGAGCGCGGGAAGGAGCAGATCATCTTCTTCACCATGCCCGCGTCGATCATCGCGGCGATGCCGATGCGGCCGTTGCCGGCATTGTTGTTGATGACGGTGAGGTTCTTCGGCCCCTTGTCGATCAGCGCGTGGATGAGCTCGATCGGCGCGCCGGATCCGCCGAAGCCGCCGATCATCACCGTCGCCCCGTCGCCGATCCCGGCCACCGCCTCGGCGAGGCCTGCTACAGTCTTGTCCATGAAGGTCTCCCTCGGCGCGCCGACACGCCCGGCAGGCTCGCCCTTGGGCAGCATAGGTAAATCGCAACGGGACAAGCGGCAACGCATTTTGTGCGATAATTGACATTTGTTCATATATCGCACAAAATGCGTTGAAGTTGAAAAGTCCCCCTCTGGCCTGCCGGCCATCTCCCCCACAGAAACGGGTGTGAACGTCAGGGTTGGCGACCAAGCGTGGATCTTTGTTGTAGGCGCTCCCTTGTGCTGACGGCGATGCGCGCAAAAGGCTGTTGGGCTGGCACCGGCGGCGCAACGGGTTAGCCCCTCCCCCTTGTGGGGAGGGATTGGGGAGGGGACTTCGGCAAAAGGGGAAAGGAAACCGCATGCGGGAAACGGATTTCATCGGCGGGTTTGCCAAGGGTCTGAAGGTCATCGAGGCCTTCGGGGAGACGCAGCCGCGGCTGACCATTTCGGACGTTGCCCGCGACACCGGGCTCGACCGGGCGACGGCGCGGCGCTGTCTGCTGACGCTGGCGGAGCTCGGCTATGCACGCTACGACGGCAAGTTCTTCGAGCTGACGCCGCGGATTTTGAGGCTCGGCCACGCCTATCTTTCGGCGACCCCGCTGCCGCGCCTCGTGCAGCCCTTCCTCGACCGCCTGTCGGAAGAGGTCGGGCAGAGCGCATCCGCCTCCGTGCTCGACGGCACGGAGATCGTTTATGTGGCCCGCGCCGCGCAGAAGCGGGTGATGTCGATCAATCTGACGGCGGGCTCGCGGCTGCCGGCCTATTGCGCCTCGATGGGGCGGGTGCTGCTCGCGGCACTGCCGGAGACGGAGGCGCGCGCAATCCTGGCCGCCTCGGACCTCAAGGCCAACACGTCCTTCACCAAGACGGACCCGGACGTGCTGATGGCCGAGTTCGCCCGCATCCGGCGGGAAGGCCATGCGGTGATCGACCAGGAACTGGAGATCGGGCTCTGCTCGATCGCTGTGCCGCTGGAAAACGCGCGCGGCCGGGTGGTGGCGGCGCTCAATATCGGCGCACCGGCCGCCCATGCGCCGGCCGTCGACATGCCGGAACGGTATCTCCCGGCGATGCGCGCCGTTCAGGCGGCGCTGCGGCCGTTGCTGGCCTGAGGGCGCGGCCTTGACAGTGGCCGGGAGCCAGCCCCACCTTTCGCGCTGCAGCAGGAGACCCGCCATGAGCGACGAACAGCCGTCCGACAGCAAGCTGACCCGCACCAAACGCCAATGGGCGGACCAGGGAAAGTTCCTGACCGGCCGCGTGACGCGCCCCGAGACCGACCGCCTGCCGCCCGGCCAGCATCTCGTGACGAACTGGCCGGTGCTCGATCTCGGGCAGCAGCCGGTGATCCGCCGCGAGACCTGGCGGCTCGATGTGAAGGGTGGCGCGGAAAATCCCATCTCGCTCGACTGGAAGGGCTTCCTCGACCTGCCGCAGAGCGAGAAGTGCTCCGACATCCACTGCGTCACCACCTGGTCACGCTACGACAACCGTTGGCACGGCGTTTCGACGCGCGACCTGCTCGACGTCGTGATGCCGCGGGCCGACGCGGCCTTCGTCCTGCTGACGAGCTATGACGGCTACACGACCAACCTGCCGCTGGTCGATTTCGCGGCGGAGGACGCGATCCTTGCCACCCATTGGGACGGCCAGCCGATCACCGCCGAGCACGGCGGCCCGATGCGTCTCGTCGTGCCGCATCTCTATTTCTGGAAGAGCGCCAAGTGGCTGAACCGCATCGACTTCCTGCCCGGCGACCAGGCGGGCTTCTGGGAGCGCAACGGCTATCACATGCGCGGCGACCCCTGGGCCGAGGAGCGTTATTCCGGCGACTGAGCGGCAAGCCGCGCCCGCTCGGCGAGCCGGAAGGCGCGCGGCGTGACCCCTGTCTCGCGCAGGAAATAGCGCGAGAAATAGGCGGGATCGGCAAAGCCGAGCCTGAGGCCGATCTCCTGGGCCGGCGCCTCGGTGAAAACGAGGTCCCGCTTCGCCTCCTCGACCAGCCTGCGGCCGATATAGGCATGCGCCGTCAGCCCCGTCGCGGCCTTGACAATGCGGTTGAGATGGGTCGGCGACAGGCCGAGTTCGGCGGCATAGAAGCCCGCCGGCTTCTGCGCCCGGACATGCTGCCGGATCAGCCCGTCGAGCCGCTCCAGGCGGCGCACGGCGTCACTTTCCATCGCCGCCCGGCCGTCGCGACGCCACAGCCGCGCGGTAAGCGTCACTGCGGAAACGAGATAGGCCTCCATGAGGTCCGTGCCGCCGCGCCGCCGGGCGTTCCACTCGCCGGCGAGCCGCTCCAGCGTCGCGGCGATGAAGGCCCCGTCCGGTTCGTCGGTGGGCAGCGGCGTGACCCGCGGCTCCGCGAGGAAGCCGCCGAAACGGCCGGCGGCGGCGCCCGAAAGGCCGAGATGCGCGGCGAGCATGGTGAAGACATAACCGTCGACGTCGCGCGAGAAGCGGAAGCCATGACCGGCCGCCGCCGGCACCGTGACGACCGCGGGCGGCACCAGAGCCAGCCGCCGCTCGCCGAACAGCGCATCGCCCGATCCGCTCGAAATGTACAGGATCTGGAAGAAGCTCTCGTGCCGGTGCAGCCCGATCTCCCAGCGATGAAGGCTGCTTCGCGCGGGGATCGTCTCGCAGTGCAACCAGAATTCCGGCGCATTGCCGGCCTTCTCGCCATAGAGATCGTAGGTGGGAACGCGTCTCGCCATTTTGGTCCATCCTCCGGTGATGTTCGATATGTGCAATTTTGTGGCGGATCTGTCCATTGTCCGCCGGCGGCCTTCTCCCGAGAATTTGTGAAAACGCAAGCGCGGGAGGACATCATGCGCACCAAGGTCGCCGTCATCGGCTCGGGCCCGTCGGGGCTGCTGCTCGGCCAGCTTCTGGCCGATGCCGGCATCGACAATGTCATCCTCGACCGGACGAGCCGCGCGCACATCCTCGGCCGGGTGCGGGCCGGCGTGCTGGAGGAAGGCACGGTCGGGCTGATGGACAGGGCCGGCGTCGGCGCCCGCATGCATGCCGAGGGCCTGCCGCATGACGGCTTCTCGCTCGCCTTTGACGGCCGCGACCACCGCATCGACCTCTTCGGCCTGACCGGCGGCAAGCGCGTCATGGTCTACGGCCAGACGGAGCTGACCCGCGACCTGATCGAGCGGCGCGAGCGGGACGGGACACCGACGGTCTACGAGGCGGCGAACGTGACGCCGCACGCCTTCGACGGGTCGTCGCCCCATGTCACCTACGAGAAGGACGGCGCGGCACACCGGATCGACTGCGATTTCATCGCCGGCTGCGACGGCTTTCACGGGGCGAGCCGCAAGGCCGTGCCGAACGCGGCGATCCGCAGGTTCGAAAAGGTCTATCCCTTCGGCTGGCTCGGCATCCTCGCCGACGTGCCGCCGGTCAGCCACGAGCTGGTCTACGCCAACCATCCGCGCGGCTTCGCGCTCTGTTCGATGCGCTCCGAGACGCGCAGCCGCTACTACGTGCAGTGCGCGCTCGACGAGACGATCGAGGCCTGGTCCGACGACCGCTTCTGGGACGAGATCCGCCGCCGCCTGCCGGCCCATCACGCCGAGGCGATGGTCACCGGGCCGAGCTTCGAGAAATCGATCGCGCCGCTGCGCTCCTTCGTCGCCGAGCCGATGCGCTTCGGCCGGCTGTTCCTCGTCGGCGACGCCGCCCATATCGTGCCGCCGACCGGCGCCAAGGGCCTCAACCTCGCGGCCAGCGACGTGCACTATCTCTTCGAGGGGCTCCTCGAACACTACCAGGACCGCTCGAACGGCGGCATCGACGCCTATTCGGCGAGAGCGCTCGCCCGCGTCTGGAAGGCGGTGCGCTTCTCCTGGTGGATGACGACGATGCTGCATCGTTTCCCGGACACCGGCGACTTCGACCAGAAGATCCAGGAGGCGGAGCTCGACTACCTCACCCATTCCCGCGCGGCGGAAACGGCACTCGCGGAAAATTATGTGGGGCTGCCTTACTGAGCGGCTTGGCCACGGACCTCTCGGAAAACCTCGAGCGCGGCGCCGACCAGCGCCGCTCGACGGCAAGGCGCACGAAGTGCCAGACCGTTTCATCCATGCCGTGCGCCAGGATCGGACGCCGGATGCCGGAGCGGTCAAGGACATCGGCTATCGCGCCTGTTACATGCATGGCCTCCTCGATCGACTGTTCGCCGATCTCGATCAGAATGCGCAGCACCGGACGGCCGCGATCAAGGGCGACGAAGCGCTCCGCATCCGCCACGGACGCAAGTCCGGCCTCGATGCCGATGCCGCGCGCGGTCAGTCGCTCCATCACCTGCGGGGCCGCCGCTTCCGAGAGATTGACCGAGGCATAGTCGGGACGTTCGGTCCAACCATCGATCGCCGCAAGTGTCCTGTCGTCGTCGGCTTCGATCCACGCACCGGTGGAAACGCCGATCTGCGTACCCGGACAGCGCCGGCGGCAGGCAAGGATCGTCTCGTCAAAGGCGGTCGGCGAGAGGCTCTCGTGCTTTTCCGTATCACGGACATGGAGGTGAATCTCCGCTGCACCCGCCGCGACGCAGTCCGCGGCGTCGGCCGCCATGGCATACGGCGTCAACGGGAGTGCTGCGTGATAGTCCGGGCTGCGGGCGCCGTTGATACAGGCCTGTACGATCATGGCTTCGCTCCTTCTTCTTCGCGTTGCCGAAAAGTGTGACGCAAACACGGGCGCAGCAACACCAGGCATGCGTTATCCGACCGCCGCAATGTCGCCTGCCACCTCCCTCATCGCCTGCATCAGCAGGGAGAGCGGCAGCGAAGGCACGGCGTCGGCGCGCATGGTGAGGCCGACGGGACCCTTGGTGGCGCCCGTGTCGACCGGCAGGGCCGCCAGGATGCCGTCGGCGATGTCGCCGGCGACGACGCCTTCCGAGATGATCCAGATTGCGTCGCTGGCACGCACGAAGGCGCGGCCGAAGGAGTCCGAGACGGTCTCGATCTGCGTCGGCAGACCCGCAATGCCGTTGGCGATCAGGAAACTCTCGACGAAGGGGCGGATGATCGAGGCGCGCGTCGGCATCAGCACCGGATAGGCATCGAGCCCGGCGAAGACCGAGCCCCCGCGGCCAAGCAGCGGATGGCCGGCGCGCACGCAGAACACGACCTGCTCGGAATAGAGGTGCTCGAAGGAGAAGCCCGTCATCTTCTCCGGCGCCGCCAACCGGCCGACGACGAGGTCGAGATCGCCGACGCGCAGCTGCTCCAGCAGCACGGCATTCTCGCCCGTGACGATCTTGATGCGGGCACCCGTCTCCTCGCGGAGAAACAGCATCATCGCCTTCGGCATGATGCGGGTCGAGACCGTCGGCAGCGCCCCGACCCGGATCGGCGCCGCCTCGCCGGAGAGCGCCTGCGACACCGAATCGAAACCCTGCCGGAGCGCCGTCAGCGCCGCACCGGCATGTTTCAGGAAGACCTCGCCGTAGCGCGTGATCCGGATGCCGCGGCCGTCCCGCTCGAAGACGGGGACGCCCAGCACCTCCTCCAGCTCGCGGATCGTCTTCGTGACAGCCGGCTGGCTGACATGCAGCAGGCCGGCCGCCTTCATGACGCTCTTCTGGCGGGCAACCTCGACAAAGGTCTGCAGATGGCGGAACTTGATGCGGCTGTCGATCATGGATCGCATAACCCTTGAGTTAAGAAAATGGCATGAAATATCATTTTACCTAACCAGATCAAGCCATCAATCTGCGCATCCGGAGGAGACACCCGTGCAATTCGCCCGCGTCAACGATATCACGCTGCACCATCAGGTCATCGGCGGGCCGGCCGGCCGGCCGGTCGTGGTCTTCGCCAATTCGCTCGGCACGGACTTCCGCATCTGGCGCGACGTGGCGGTGCGGCTGGCCGGCGAGGTCCCGATCCTCACCTATGACAAGCGTGGCCACGGCCTCTCGGACATCGGCCAGGTGCCCTATTCGATCGACGACCACGTCAACGACCTTGCGGCGCTGCTCGATTCGCTCGCCGTGAAGCAGGCGGTGATCTGCGGGCTTTCGGTCGGCGGCATGATCGCGCAGGGGCTTGCCGCCAGGCGGCCCGATCTCGTTGCCGGCCTGATCCTCTGCGATACCGCCCACAAGATCGGGACCGCGGACAGCTGGAATGCCCGCATCGAGGCCGTGGAGAAAAACGGTCTTGGCAGCATCGTCGATGCGGTCATGGAGCGCTGGTTCACGCCCGCCTTCCGCCGGCCGGAAAATGCGGCCTATCACGGCTATGTCAACATGCTGGTGCGCCAGCCCGCTGTCGGCTACGCGGCGACCTGCGCGGCGCTGCGGGACGCCGATCTCACCGAGGCGGCGCGGCACATTTCGGTGCCGACGCTCTGCGTGGTGGGCGAGCAGGACGGCTCGACGCCGCCCGACCTCGTGCGGTCCATGGCGGACCTGATCGCCGATTCGCGCTTTGAAATCATTGCCGATGCCGGCCACATTCCCTGCGTCGAGCAGCCCGAAACCCTGACGGCGCTGATCCGCGCCTTCCTCGCCACCCTGCCTGCCGGAGACGCGCCCCATGGCTGACGCCCACACCTTTTCCGATCGCTACCGCCAGGGCATGGTCACGCGCCGCTCGGTGCTCGGCGACAGTCACGTCGATCGCGCCTCGTCGGCGGCGACGGCCTTCGACCAGCCCTTCCAGGAGCTGATCACCGAAGGCGCCTGGGGCACGGTCTGGTCGCGCCCGGGCTGGACGAAGCGCGAGCGCTCCATGGTGACGATCGCGCTGCTCGCGGCCCTCGGCCACGACGAGGAGGTCGCCATGCACGTGCGCGCGACGGTCAATACCGGCGCAAGCCGCGAGGACATCGGCGAGGCACTGCTGCATGTGGCGATCTATGCCGGCGTGCCGGCGGCCAACCGCGCGATCAAGATCGCCAAGCACGTCTTCGACGAGATGGACGCCGAGAAGGCGGCCTGAGGGACACCATGAGCGACATTCCCAACCGAAAACCCGAGACCGGCGCCTTTTTCGCGCGCGACCGCGCCTGGCACCCGCCGGGCCTGACGCCCGGTTACAAGACCTCCGTGCTGCGCTCGCCGCAGAAGGCGCTGCTGTCCCTCGACGGCACGCTGTCGGAGATCACCGGCCCGGTGTTCGGCCATGCGATGCTCGGCGAGCTCGACAACGATCTGATCCACAATTTCGCGCGGCCCGGCGGGAGCGCGATCGGCGAGCGCATCATCGTGCACGGCCGGGTGCTCGACGAGCGGGCGCGGCCGGTTGCCGGCGCGCTGCTCGAATTCTGGCAGGCCAATGCCGGCGGGCGCTACCGCCACAAGAAGGAGAGCTACCTCGCGCCGCTCGACCCGAATTTCGGCGGCTGCGGCCGGACGATCACCGACGAGAACGGCTTCTATTCCTTCCGCACCATCAAGCCCGGCCCCTATCCCTGGCCGAACGGCGTCAACGACTGGCGCCCGGCCCATATCCATTTCTCCGTCTTCGGCCACGGTTTCGCCCAGCGGCTGATCACGCAGATGTATTTCGAGGGCGACCCGATGATCTGGAAATGTCCGATCGTGCAAACGATCCCGGACAGGGCCGCGATCGAGCAGCTCGTCGCCGCACTCGACTGGGGCAGCACGATCCCGATGGACGCGCGCGCCTACAAGTTCGACATCGTGCTGCGCGGCCGCCGCTCGACGCTCTTCGAAAACCGCATGGAGGGCAACTGATGGTCCAGCCTCTCGGCACCCTCAAGGAAAGCGCGTCGCAGACGGCAGGCCCCTATGTGCATATCGGGCTTACGCCGAACTTCTGCGGCATCGGCGGTGTCTACGACGCGGATCTCGGCGCGGCGATGGTCAACGACCGGACGCGCGGCGAACGCATCGAGATCACCGGCCGGGTGCTGGACGGAACCGGCACGCCGCTCAAGGACGCGCTGATCGAGATCTGGCAGGCGGATGCCGGCGGCCTCTACAACAGCCCCGCGGAAATGCGCGGCAGCGCCGACCCGAATTTTCCGGGCTGGGGCCGCTGCGCCACCGACGGCGAGACGGGCGAATACCGTTTCGAGACGATCAAGCCCGGCCGCGTGCCGTTCCGCGACGGCCGGAGGATGGCGCCGCACATCACCTTCTGGATCGTCGCCCGCGGCATCAATATCGGGCTTCATACCCGCATGTATTTCGGCGACGAGGCGGCGGCGAATGCAGAGGACCCGGTGCTCGCGCGCATCGAGCACCGCCTGCGCGTGCCGACGCTGATCGCACCTGCCGATGGCAATCGCTACCGCTTCGACATACACTTGCAGGGCGAGCGCGAGACGGTGTTCTTCGACATCTGACCGGCCGCCGGCGGGAAAGCTGATGACCGTATCCGTCTTCGACCACCCCTATCTTTCGGGCCTCCTCGGCGACGAGGCGGTTTCCGCCTATTTTTCGGTGTCGGCGGAGCTCGAGGCGATGCTCGCCTTCGAGGTCGGCCTTGCCCGGGCCGAGGCAGCCGCAGGCGTGATCCCGGCCGGGGCCGCCGCGGCGATCGCGGACACCGCGCACCGCTTCGCCCCCGACATCGCCGCGCTCCGCGCCGCCACCGCCACGGACGGCGTCGTCGTTCCGGATCTCGTCCGCCAGTTGCGCGCGGCCGTCGGCGACCCGCACGGCCGCCACGTGCATTTCGGTGCGACGAGCCAGGATGTCGTTGACAGCGGCCTGATGCTGCGGCTCGGCCGGGTGCTGCCCATGCTGGAACAGCGGCTCGGCGGCATCGTGCGCCGCCTCGACGTCCTGCAGGAGCGCGACGGCCGCCGTCCCCTGATGGCCTATACGCGGATGCAGGCAGCGATCGGCATCACCGTCGCCGACCGCCTGCAGGGCTGGCGCGCGCCGGTCGCCGACCACGCCCGTCGCCTCGCCGACCTGCGGGCAGCAGGCCTTCCCCTCCAGTTCGGCGGCGCGGCCGGAACGCTCGACAAGCTCGGCGACAAGGGCGAAGCGGTGCGGCAGGCGCTTGCCGCGGAACTGGGCCTGGCCGACCGGCCGCAATGGCACGGCCAACGCGCCGCGGTCGCCGACCTCGCGAACCTGCTGTCGCTCGTGACCGGCAGCCTCGGCAAGATCGGCCAGGACGTTGCCCTGCTTGCCGAACTCGGCGGCGAGATCGTGCTTTCGGGCGGCGGCGGCTCCTCCGCCATGCCCCACAAGCAGAACCCCGTCGCCGCCGAAGGGCTGGTCGCGCTCGCGCGCTTCAACGCAACGCAGCTTTCCGGCATGCACCAGGCTCTGGTCCACGAGCAGGAGCGTTCCGGCAGTGCCTGGACGCTGGAATGGCTGCTCCTGCCGCCGATGGTCGTGGCGGCCGGCACGGCCGCCCGGCTTGCCGCGTCCCTCATCGGTTCCATCGTTGCCCTGGGTCGTGAAAAGGAACGGGAATCATAATTTCAGAGTTATGATTTATGAGGCTCTTTTCATTTTACATCACTGTTTCATCTGTCAATCTGGCAAAAGCCAAATTGTGTTTTGGAATTCACAGCCGAGGAGTGCCGGCTGCAACGGGAGGATATCATGAGGAAATTTGCGATTGCCGCTTTCGCGGCCGCCCTGCTGGGCGGTGTTGCGCATGCGGACACGATCAAGATCGGCGTCGTCGGTCCCTTCTCCGGCCCCTTCGCGCTGCAGGGCAAGAACTTCAAGGCCGGCATCGACGCCTATATGGCGCTGAACGGCGCCACGGTCGGCGACGACACGGTCGAGATCATCTATCGCGACATCCCGACGGCCGATCCGGCGCAGTCGAAGGCGCTGTCGCAGGAACTCGTGGTGAAGGAAGGCGTACAGTATCTCGCCGGCTTCTACTTCACCCCGGACGCCATGGCCGCGACGCCGCTGCTCGAGCAGGCGAACGTGCCGATGGTCGTGATGAATGCCGCGACCTCGGCGATCGTCGCCAAGAGCCCCTATGTGGTCCGCACGTCGTTTACCACCTGGCAGACCTCGACACCGATCGCCAAGGTCGCCTTCGACGGCGGCACGAAGAAGGTCATCTCTGTCGTCAGCGACTACGGTCCGGGCGTCGACGCTGAAGCCGCCTTCAAGACCGGCTTCGAGGCAGCGGGCGGCGAAGTCGTCGAGGCGATCCGCATCCCGCTCCAGACCAACGATTTCTCGCCGATCATGCAGCGCATCAAGGATTCCGGCGCCGAGGGCGTCTTCGCCTTCCTGCCCTCCGGACCGACCACGCTCGGCTTCGTGAAGGCCTTCAACGAGAACGGCCTCAAGGGCGCCGGCATCAAGTTCTTCGCGCCAGGCGACCTGACGCAGGAATCCGACCTGCCGGCGCTCGGCGAGGCGGCGCTCGGCCTGCAGACGAGCTTCCACTATGCCGTCTCGCATGACTCGGCCGAAAACAAGACATTCGTCGAGGCCGCCGGCAAGGCGATCGGCAATCCGGCGGAACTCTCCTTCCCGGCGGTCGGCGCCTATGACGGCATGCATGTCATCTACAAGATGATCGAAGCGACGGGTGGCGAGCAGGACGCCGCCAAGGCCGTCGAGGCCGTCAAGGGGCTCTCCTGGGAGAGCCCGCGCGGACCGGTCTCGATCGACCCGGAAAGCCGGCACATCACGCAGAACATCTATCTGCGCGAGGTCGCCAAGGCGGCGGACGGGACCTATTACAACAAGGAAATCCAGACCTTCGAGAAGCAGGGCGACCCGGGTCTGGCGGCGATGAAATAAGGCCCGGAATCGGACGTCGTCCTCTTGCGAATGGGGAATTTTCCCCTCACCCTGACCTCTCCTCCAGCAAGCGGGGAGCGGGAACCGCGCCTTCGCGAGAGGATGGACGGATCACGGAAACCAGCCGGCATCGGCCTTCTCCCGGCTCACGGGAGAAGATCGCCGGCAAGCCGGATGTCGGGCGCAATCTCGGTACGGCCCCGGCGATATCAGGATAGGTTCATGCAAACGGTCTTCAGCATCGCCGTCGACGCCCTTGCCTACGGCATGGTGCTCTTCGTCATCTCGATCGGCCTGTCGGTCACGATGGGGCTGATGCGCGTCGTCAACCTGGCGCACGGCGCCTTCGCGATGATCGGCGGCTACATCGCCTCCTATGCGGCGCGCGACATGGGGCTCGGCTATGCGGTCGCCGTCACGCTGGCGGTCGTCGGCACGATCCTCATCGCCATCCCGATCGAGCGCCTGCTCTACCGCCGCATCTACGGCCAGCCGGAGCTGACGCAGGTGCTGATGACGATCGGCATCACCTTCTGCATCATCGGCATCGCCAACTACGTCTTCGGCCCGACGCTGAAGACCATTCCGACGCCGGAGACGCTGCGCGAATCCGTCAGCCTCGGTTTCCGCGCGATCTCGGCGCATCGGCTTTTCGCGATCGGCTGCGGCGTCGCGGTGGCGCTCGGGCTGTGGTACTTCATCGAGCGCACGGCCTTCGGCGTGAAGCTGCGTGCCGCCGTCGACAATGCGGCCATGGCGGCCGCCCTCGGGGTGAAGACCCAGGTCGTCTATGCCGTGAGCTTTGCGGTGGCCGTCGGCCTTGCGGCCTTCGGGGGCGTCGTCGGCGCCGAAATGCTGCCGATCGAGCCCTATTATGCGCTGCGCTACATGGTGACCTTCCTCGTCGTCGTCTCGGTCGGCGGCGCCGGCTCCATTCCCGGCGCGCTCGCCGCCTGCCTGCTGCTCGGCGGCATCGACACGACGGGGCGCTACCTCATGCCGGAATTCGGCGAGTTCTTCTTCTACCTCGCGGTCATCGCCATCGTCTGGACGTTTCCGCGCGGCCTTGCCGGACGGGCGAAATAATGGCGATCCTCATGACCTCCGAAACGCTCTCCGGCGCCGGCGGCCGCCGCGCACGGCTGACGCGCGACGCGGTCGGCGTCCTCGCCATCCTCGCCGTCGCGCTTGCCGGCTATGTCCTCTTCCCGAACAATCTCGCGCTGCTCACCCGCATCACGGCGATCGCCCTGCTCGTCCTGTCGCTCGATCTCGTCACAGGCTATTGCGGCGTCGCGACGCTCGGCCATGCAGCCCTCTTCGGCGCCGGCGCCTATGGAGCCGGCATCGCGGCGGCGCATTTCGGCGTCACCGACCCGATCGCCATGCTGGGCGTCGGCATCGTCGCGGGCGCGCTCGCCGGCCTCGTCTCCGGTGTCGTCGTGCTGCGGGCGCACGGCCTGCCGCAGCTCGTTCTGTCCATCGCCATCATCCATCTCGCGCATGAGGCGGCGAACAAGGCCTCCGGCTGGACCGGCGGCAGCGACGGCCTCTCCGGCATCATGCCGGATGCCGTCTTCGGCCTCTATCCGTTCGACCTGTGGGGCCACACCGCCTATGTCTTCGGCATCGTGCTGCTCGTCGCCGCCTTCATCGTCCTGCGCCAGATCGTGCGCTCGCCCTTCGGCATGCTCTGCCGCGGCATCCGGCAGGATCCGCTGCGCGTGCGGGCCATGGGCGCCTCCGTGCACGGCACGCTGATCAGGATGTACGCGATTTCCGGGGCCGTCGCCGGGGCCGGCGGGGCGCTCAACGCCATCTCGACGCAGGTCGTCGGCCTCGACAGCCTGTCCTTCACGCTGTCGGCCGAGGCGCTCGTCATGCTCGTACTCGGCGGCACCGGCTCGCTCTACGGCGCGCTGGTCGGCACGCTTGCCTTCCTGTGGTTCGAGGACGTCGTCTCGGCGGCGAACCCGTTCCACTGGCTCACCGTCGTCGGCGCGCTGCTGATCGCCGTCGTGCTGTTTGCGCCGAAGGGGCTTTACGGTTCCGTCGCCACCCTCGTCGCACGCCGCGGGAGGACGGGTGCATGAGCGCGATCTTCGACGTCCGCAACCTCAGGAAGATGTTCGGCGGCCTCGCCGTCACCAATGACGTGTCGCTCTCCATGGCGCCCGGCGACCGCGTCGCGCTGATCGGCCCGAACGGCGCCGGCAAGACCACCTTCGTCAACCTCGTCACCGGGAACCTGAAGCCGAGTTCCGGCAGCGTGGTGCTCGGCGGTGCGGACGTGACGCGGCTCGGCCCGACCGAGCGCGTGCGCCGCGGCCTGGTGCGCTCCTTCCAGGTGACGCGCCTCTTCTCCGAGATGACGCCGGAGGAGCACGTGGCGCTTGCCATCCTACAGCGCGAAGGCCGCTCCGGCCGGATGTTTTCGAGCCACCGCGCCATGCCGGATGTCATGGAGGAAGTGCACGCGCTGCTTTCCAAGCTCGGCATCGCCCACCTCGCCGGCCACCGCGTCAGCGAAATCGCCTACGGCCAGCAGCGGCTGCTCGAACTCGCGCTGGCGCTGGCGCTGAAACCGCGCGTGCTGCTGCTCGACGAGCCGGCCGCCGGCGTGCCGCAGAGCGACACCGCCCGCATCGAGCAGGCGATCGCCGACCTGCCGGCCGACCTCGCCGTGCTGATGATCGAACACGACATGGATCTCGTCTTCCGCTTCGCCAGGCGCGTCGTCGTGCTGGCGGCGGGCGAGATCATCTTCGACGGATCGCCGGACGCCGTGACGAAGGACGCCCGCGTCCGCCAGGCCTATCTCGGGAGCTATGCCGATGCCCGCAGCGTCGCTTGAAATCTCCGGCCTTTCGGCCGGCTACGGCCCGACGCGGGTTCTGGAGGACATTTCCTTCTCCGTCGCGGCCGGCCGCCGGCTCGCCGTGCTCGGCCGCAACGGCATGGGGAAATCGACCCTCTTCGCCACGCTCGCCGGCCAGACGAAACGCTATGGCGGGGCGATTCGCCTCGGCGACCGCAATGTCGAGGGCATCGACAGTTCGTCGCGCGCGCTGAGCGGCCTCGGCTACGTGCCGCAGTCACGCGACGTCTTCCCGACGCTGACGGTCGAGGAGAACCTCTTCGTCGGCCTGAAGGCGCGCCCGCGGGCGGCGATCGAGGAGGCCTACCGGATGTTCCCCCGGCTCAAGGAGCGGCGCAGGAACCTCGGTTCGCAGCTTTCCGGCGGCGAGCAGCAGATGCTGACGACGGCACGCACGATCCTCGGCCAGCCCTCCGTGCTCCTGCTCGACGAACCGCTGGAGGGCCTTGCGCCCGTCATTTGCGAGGAGCTGATGGCAGCCTTCGGCACGCTCGCGGCGTCCGGCGAGATGACCATCCTGCTCGTCGAGCAGCGCATCCAGAGCGCGCTCGACTTCGCTGACGAGGTCATTATCCTCGAGCGCGGCCGCATCGCCTGGACCGGCACGCCGGCGGCCCTCGCCGCCGACCAGCACACGGTCGAGACGCTGCTCGGCGTCGGCGGGCTGCACTGAGCCCGCCCCCCCTTCAGGCGAAGAGCGTCTCGTAGATGTCCGGCTTGAAGCCCGCGGTCAGGGTGCCGTCGCGATCGAGGATCGGACGCTTGATCATCGACGGCTGCGCGAGCATCAGCGCGATCGCCTTGCCTGCGTCGAGACCCTGCCTGTCGGCATCCGGCAGGGCGCGGAAGGTGGTGCCGGCACGGTTCAACACCGTTTCCCAGCCGAGCGTCCCGACCCAGCGCGTCAGGCTCGCCGCATCGATGCCATCCGCCTTGTAGTCGTGGAAGCGGTAGGCGACGCCCTTCGCGTCGAGCCAGGCCCGCGCCTTCTTCATCGTGTCGCAGGTCTTGATGCCGTAGATGGTGACGGTCACGCGCCTCTCCTTGCCGGTTGATCCGGCGCCTTCTTAGAGCCCCGGACCGCTCACGTCACCCCGGCATAGCGCCCCGGCCGGTGATTGATGGCAAGCGTCATGTTGACGACGACGGCGCCGAGCACCGACAGCGCCAGCCGGTCGGGCGGGATCACGAACCAGGCGGCCGCGAGGATGGCGAGGTCGACGCCGAGCTGGAAGTAGCCGGCGCGAAAACCGGTGCGCTCCTGCAGATAGATGGCGAGGATGTTGATGCCGCCGAGCCCCGTGCGATGGCGGAAGAGGATCAGCAGGCCGCAGCCGTTCAGCGCCCCGCCCATGACGGCGGCATAGAGCGGGTCGAGATAGGCGAATTCGACCCAGGACCCCGTGAGCCGGGTAAAGATCGACACCAGCGTCACGGCGAGGAAGGTGCGCA
Source organism: Rhizobium alarense (assembly GCF_021555155.1). Classification (GTDB taxonomy): domain Bacteria; phylum Pseudomonadota; class Alphaproteobacteria; order Rhizobiales; family Rhizobiaceae; genus Rhizobium_D; species Rhizobium_D alarense. The sequence goes on along the minus strand of NZ_JAKGBU010000042.1, from coordinate 22,806 downwards.
GCGCGAACTGCCAGCCCATGCGCTTCAGCGCCAGCACATAGAAGGGCAGGTTGACGAGCGAGAAGAGGTACCAGAACCCGACGCCCGTCGCATATTGCAGCAGCAGCGCGAGCCCCGCCGTGCTGCCGGCGAGAAGCACGGCCTTGGTGTAGATCACCACGCCGAGCGACACGAAGAGCGTACCCACGACGAGCGCAATCGTGTCTTCGATGAGCGAATGGCGCTCGACGCTGCCCGGTTCGGCCATTGTCGCGCTCCTCAGAGGTTCAGAAATTTCGCAATGACATCGTCGACTTCGGCGCTCTTGAGGCCGGCGATGTTGATGCGGCCGGAGCCGGGCATGTAGATGCCGTGCTCGGCACGCAGCCGCATGACGTCCGTCTCCTCGAGCGGCAGCAGCGAGAACATGCCTTCCTGTCCGGCGACCGCCGTCAGCACCTGCCAGCGGCGGGCGAGGCCCTTGGCGAGGCGTTCGCGGATCGAGACGATGCGACCGCGCATCTCCTCGAGTTCCGCCATCCAGTCCGCCTTGAGCGCGTCGTCGCCGAGGATCGTCGCAACGACGGCTGCGCCGTGATCCGGCGGCATGGAATAGCTGGTGCGGGCGAGGCCGACGAGGTTGCTGCGCACGGTGAGCGCACTGTCTGCGGAGGACGCGGTCGCAAAGATCGCGCCGGTCCGCTCGCGGTAGAGCCCGAAGGACTTCGAGCAGGAGACGGCGACGAACGCCTCCGGCACCTTGGCGAGAAGGCCGCGCAGGCCCGCGGCGTCGGCATCGAGGCCGCGCCCGTAGCCCTGATAGGCGATGTCGACGAGCGGCAGCAGGCCGCGCCCGGCGATGAGGCCGGAGACGGCGACCCATTGCGCGGACGAGAGAGCCGCGCCCGTCGGATTGTGGCAGCTTGCGTGCAGCAGCACCGCATCGCCCGGCGCCGCACCCGACAGCGCCTCCTCCATGCGGTCGAAGAGGACCGATTGCGACGGAACGTCGAAGAAGGGATAGGTGGCGACGTCGACGCCGGCCGCCTTGAAGATCGCCGCGTGGTTCGGCCAGCTCGGCAGTCCGAGCCAGATGCGCCGGACGCCCATGCGCGCCATCAGGTCGGCGGCAAGGCGAAGCGCGCCGGATCCGCCCGGCGTCTGCACGCCCGTGCTTGCCAGGCCGCCGGCGGCTTCGCCCGCCGTCAGCGCCCAGAGCCGTTCGAGGAACAGCGCGTCGCCCTCCGGGCCGACATAGGCCTTGGTCGGCTGGGTCTCGACAAGCCGCTTTTCGGCCGCCTTGACGGCGCGGAAGATCGGCGTCCTGCCCGCCTCGTCGCGGTATACGCCGACACCGAGGTCGACCTTGCCGGGACGCGGATCGGCCCTGAAAAGGCCGATGAGGGCGAGAAGCGGATCGTCGGGCTGGCGGCTGAGCGTATCGAACATGGCGGCTTTCCGGAAAAGGAGGACTGAAACAGGATGTACGGGAAATTGCGGACAAATTCGAGTATGATCTTGTCGATAGCCGCGGCAATGCTTTTATAAAATTGCGCCAATGGAAAAGAATCATCTCATTTTTTGCGCACATGAGGAGAGGCCCCATGGACGACCGGCTAGGCCGCGCAAGCGAGCTCGACAAGACGGACCGCCGCATCATCCGCCTGCTGATCGAGGATGCGTCGCTCAGCAACAACCAGCTCGCCGAACGGGTCGGCCTGTCTCCGGCGCCGCTCTCGCGCCGGCTCGCGCGGCTGCAGGCGGCCGGCATCATCCGCCACACCGTGCTCGTCGACCCGAAGGCCGCCGGCATCGGCTTCCAGGCCTATCTGGAGGTGACGCTGGAACGCACCGTCACCCGGGTCGCCGACCGCTTCGTCGACCTCGTCCGCCGCATGCCGGAGGTCGTCGAGTGCCACACGGTTGCCGGCGACTTCGATTTCCTGCTGAAGATCGCGGTCCGGGACGTCGAGGATTACCGCCGGCTGCTGTGGAGCGAGTTCGAACGCATCGCCGAGATCAAGACGCTGCGCTCGACGATCCTGCTGGACAGCCCGAAACTGCAGCCGGGCGTGCTTCTCTGACCGCCTTGTGACGAACCGGTGTTGTGTGTTTGCCGCAGGGCGGCCTATTGTCGTGGGGCGAACAGAGGAAAGCGGGTGCAACGGTCCCTGAAACGGCAGATGAATTCCGCGACGATCCTGTCGGCGATCCGCAACAGGCGCGGCCATCGGCAGGCGTCGGAAAACCGGGACGCGGGCGACACGGTGATCGCCTCCTACAATGTGCACAAATGCGTCGGCACCGACCGGCGCTTCGACCCGGAGCGCACCGCCCGGGTGATCGCCGAACTCGACGCGGACATCATCGCCATACAGGAGGCCGACAAGCGCTTCGGGGAGCGGGCGGGCCTGCTCGACCTCGCGGCCGTCGAGCGCGACTGCGGCCTCGTCCCGGTGCCGATCACCGCCCATTCCAAACACGGCCATGGCTGGCATGGCAACATGCTGATGGTGCGCAAAGGCACGGTGCTCAGGGTCCGCCAGCTCGACCTGCCGGGCGTCGAGCCGCGCGGCGCGCTCGTCACCCATATCGATTTCCCCTTCGGCCGGCTGCGCGTCGTCGCCGCGCATTTCGGCCTGCTCAAGCGTTCGCGCGAGCTGCAGGCGAAGGCCGTGCTCGCCTCCGTCGCGGAGGAGGAGGAAATGCCGACGCTCATCATCGGTGACCTCAACGAATGGCGGGTCGGCCGCCGGTCCTCGCTCTCGCCGCTCGTCCCGACCTTCGACCCGGCGTCCGGCGCGGTACCGAGCTTTCCGTCGCGGTTTCCCGTCTTCGCACTCGACCGGGTGCTCGGCCATCCGCACGACCTCGTCGCCTCCGTGGACGCGCACGACACGCCGCTCGCCCGCATCGCATCGGACCATTTGCCGATCCGCGCCCATATCGACCTCGAAACGATCTGGCAGCGCTCCTATGCCCACATGGCTAGAGGTAGGGAGAGCCGAGCCACGTGATGCGCTCGACGAGCCGACGCGCGAAGGGCCGGGCCCGCAGTTCGTCGAGCAGCACCGGCCGGGCGCCGTCGAGCGACCGGCGGATGCGCGCCTCGATCGTCTCCGCAAAGATCGTGTCGATGACCTCGATATCGATCTCGAAGTTCAGCCGCAACGAGCGCGGATCGAGATTGGACGAGCCGACGAGGCTCCAGACGCCGTCGATGACCGTGAGCTTGGAGTGATCGAAGGGGCCGTTCGCCCGCCAGATGCGGCATCCGAACTTCAGAAGCTGGTCGAACTGCGCCGTCATGGCGAGATCCACCAGCTTGAGGTTGTTGGCGCGCGGCACGACGATGTCGATAGCGACCCCGCGGCGCGCGGCGGTGGCAAGCGCGCTGATCAGCTCCCGGTCGGGCAGGAAATAGGGCGACATGATCCGGATGCGGTGGCGCGCCAGCGAGAAGGCGCCCATCAGCATGCGGTGGTTCGCCTCGAGACTCCGGTCCGGACCGGAGGGAACGACCCGGGCAAGGAGCGGCGAGCCCGGCGGTTCGGCGGGCGCCGCGACCTGCCAGGCGGCGCCCGAAAGCTTCTCGCCGCCGGAAAAGCGCCAGTCCTCGTAGGCCGTGTGGAAGAGGTCGCCGACGATCGGCCCGGTCACCGAAAAGTGCGTGTCGCGGGCTGGCGGCGTGGCTCCGTCGGCCACGAAGGCGGAGCGGATGTTCATGCCGCCGGTGAAGGCGATGCGCCCGTCGACAAGCAGCAGCTTCCGGTGCGTGCGCAGGTTCGCATAGGGCAGGCGCAGGCCCATGATGATGTTGCCGTTGAATATCCTGACGGGAACGCCCGCCTCGCGAAGCGCGCCGACGACGCTCGGCACCGAATAGCGTGCGCCGACCGCATCGATGAGAACCCGCACCTGAACGCCGCGGGCGACCGCGCGTGAGAGGGCGTCGACGAACCGCTCGCCCACCGAATCACGGTCGAAGATGTAGGTCTCCAGCAGCACGCTGCCTTCGGCACGCTCGATCGCCTCCAACATCGCGCCATAGGCGGCGTCGCCCGTTTCCAGCATGTGGATGCGGTTCGCGCTCGTCAACGCGCAGCGGCTGACGGCGTCGCCCACCCGCTTCATCGCCGTCAGCGCGCCGCCGAAGGTCTTCCGGACGTCGTCGTCCCTGCATTCGTAGGTCGCGAGCCGCGCCCATCGCAGGGTCGCGAGGCCTTCGCGCTGCAGGTTGAGGCTCTTGCGGCGGATGCGGTTGACGCCGGCGACGGCATAGATCAGAGCGCCGGCGATGGGCGAGAGCAGGATCACGCCCACCCAGCCGAGTGCCGCGCGAACCTCCTCCTTGGTCATGGTCGCGTGGATCGCGGCCGGCGCGCCGACAAGGATCGACAGCACGACGAGAACGTGGGGCCAGTAGTCGGACAGGGTTTGAAACATGGTCGGTTCGCTGCGATTGCCGGCTCCGGTTTCACTGCTTCGACATATAGGCTGTGTCGGGCACCGATGGCGAGCGCTCAATGCGATTCGGCGATGCGCGTCTCTTGCGTCAATCCTCCAGCGTGCCCGGCTTGCGCTGCGTCGTCGCCCGTTCGTTGCAGGCGATCTTCATGAGGTCGCCGCCGCGCCGCACGAACCGATCGGAGCTGCGCGTCACGACGAGACCGGCGCGTGCGGCGCGAATCTCGAGGTCGCCCTCCGCAAAGCCCGGACGGGTGACGATCGTCGCCAGCAGGTCGCCCTCTGCCACCCGGTCGCCAACCGTCCGGTGGAAGAGCACGACGCCGGGCTCCAGCGCGCGGATCATGTCGACATGGTCGAGCGGCATCGCCGGTCCGGAAAAGGCGGCGGATGATGGCGCGCCGCGCAGCACGCCGCGCATGGCGAGGAACCGCATCAGGCCGTCCGCGTCGTCGCGCGCGAGGCCGGCGGAAACGTCCCGCGTGCCCCGCAGTTCCAGGGTGACGGAGAGCTTTCCCGGCACGGCGGCCGCGGTGCCGGCGGAGCGCGTCTTGAAGGCGAAGCCGACGGCTTCCTCGAAGGCCGTGCTCTCGCCGTCGGAGAGCAGCACCGCATCCATCGCCATCGCGGCGGCGAGATCGGCCGCTTCGGGCCAGAAGGCCTCGTCGATATAGGCGTAGTTGAGCGATTCGTCGTCGCAATGCAGATCGAGCACGAGATCGGCGCCGAGAGCCATGTGCAGCAGCCGTCGCTTCAGGCAGTCGACGGCATCGCGGCGCTCGGCCCCGTCGAGCAGCCCGTTCCGGTCCGCGAGCGCGATCAGCGGAAAGTCGCGGTTGAAATTGGTGCGCGAGCGCAGATCGAACCGGCCCTGCATCTCCCCGAAATGCCATTGCGCCGCGCCGATCGGATTGGCCTGCGGCACCACCGTGACATCACCCAGGATCCCGCCCGCGTCTTCCGCCGCCCGAAGCTTCTGGAGCAGCATATGCAGCACTGCCGTTCCCGGCAGCTCGCTTGCATGCAGCGCGGCCTGCAGATAGGCCGATGGCGCGCCGGGTGACGTGCCGGTGAAACGATGGACCGGCAGCCGCCATTCGATCCCCGGCGTGTCGCCGGCGAGCACAATTTCCGTAACGTCCATGGTTCCCCCGCGCTTCTTCCGCCGCGTCCCGAAGCCCCGATCTACAAGCCGCCGCCTGCGATGTCGAGGCCGGCGCCGGCGTCAGGGTTCCCGAACGATGGCGGCGGCGGGTTCGTCGACGGGCGGCCGCGCGCCGGTCTCGAGGGCCGGGAGGTCGTTTCCCTCCATGCGGTCGCGCTGCACCGCCGCGCCACCGAGCAGCATCAGCGTGACCGGCGTCGTGACCGTCACGAAAAGGCCGATCAGGATCTCGTGCAGCACCGGACGGGTCGAGAGCACGCTGAAGAACAGCATGGAGGCGACGACGATGCCGCCCGCGCCCCAGCTCGTGCCGAGCGTCGGCATGTGGATGCGCTCGTAGAAGCTCGTCATGCGCAGCAGGCCGACGGCGCCGATCAGCGTCAGCGCCGAACCGAGGAGCAGGAAGAACGAGACGAGGACGGCTGCCCAGAGCGGAACCGCGGCATAGTGCTCCATCATTCGATCACCTCGCCGCGCATGAGGAATTTCGCCAGCGCCGCCGTCGCGACGAAGCCGAGCAGGCCAATGACGAGGGCCGCCTCGAAATAGACGGTCTCGCCCGTGGCGATGCCGAAGGTGATCAGCAGCAGCATGGCGCAGACGTAAAGCGTATCGAGACCGAGCACCCGGTCCTGCGCACGCGGCCCGCCGAGAATGCGCGCCAGCGTGCAGGCCATGGCGAGCGAGAGCAGGATCTGGGCCACGGTGACCGACCAGGAAAGCAGCATCGCACTCATCCGAATATCTCCCTCAACGGTTTCTCGTAGCGGTTCTTGACGGTGTCCCGCCAGGCGTCCGCATCCTTCAGGTCGAGCACGTGCATGAGCAGCGTGCCGTCGGCGGCATTGTATTCGAGCCAGGCCGTTCCGGGCGTGCTGGTGAGGATCACGGAAAGCACGGCAAGGCCGATATCGCTCGTCAGGTCGAGCTTCAGCGTGACGAAGGCCGATTGCCGCCTGCCGCGCCCGCCCCCCAGGATGATCGCGGCGACGGCGAGGTTGGAACGCATGATGTCGTAGGCCAGCACCACGGCCAGTCGTGCAAGCAGATCCCAGCGGCGGATCACCGGCTTGTCGGGACGCAGCGCCGCCATGCCCCAGGTGGCGACGAGCGCCACGACGCTGCCGAGCAGCAGATGGCCGAGCGAGAAACCGTTCAGCAGCAGCCAGAAGACGACGAGGAGAAGGAAGAGCAGCGGATAGGGAAGCATGGTCAGTCCGACGCCTCCACCTGGCCGCCGTCCGGCACCGGCCGTCCGGCGCGATGGGCGCCGCGAACCGCCTCGATATACTGCTGCGGCGCCTTGAGCCCCGCAACGGTGTCCGTCATGAACCGCATCGCCGTGCCCGCCTGCGCGGTCAGGAAGACGGTGACGAGCAGCAGCAGCATGACCGGCGCGATCTCGATGACGAAGACCCGCGGCACGGTGCCCTCCATCGAGGCCCAGAAGGTGCGGATGCCGGCACGCGTCAGCGAGATCAGCGCCGCGAGGCCGGACAGCACGATCAGCGCCACGACGAACCAAGTCGAGGGCGCGATCGTTCCCGCGCCGGCGCCGACCATGCCCGTCAGGATCGCGAACTTGGCGATGAAGCCGGAGAGCGGCGGCAGGCCGGAGAGCAGGATGCCGCAGGCCGCGAAGCACAGGCCGAGCACCGCCATGGTGCCCGGCATGGTGACGCCGATCTCGACCTCCTCGCCCTCGTCGCCCTCGCCGTAGGCCTCCATGGTGACGGCGAGAACGGCCGCGCCCGCATCCTGGCCCCGCTCGACCAGTTCGATCAGCATGAAGAAGGCGCCGAGCGTGACGGTGGAACTCACGAGATAGAGCAGCGCGCCGGCCGCCACCTCGCCATCTCCCGTACCGAGCACGGTGAGCAGCGTGCCGGAAGAGACCAGTACCGAGAAGCCCGCAAGCCGGCCGAGCGCCTGCGACGCGAGCACGCCGATCGCCCCGAAGGCAATGGTGGCCATGCCGCCGTAGAGCAGGACCGAAAGGCCGAAGCCGTCCTGCGGACCCTCGCCGAAAACGAGCAGCGACAGGCGCAGGATGACGTATATGCCCACCTTGCTGGCGATAGCCAGGATGCCCGCGACGGGCGCTGCGGCTGCGCTATAGGCATTGGGCAGCCAGAAGTTCAGCGGCCACATGCCGGCCTTGATGAGGAAGACCACGCCGAGGATGCCGGCGCCCGCCTCGAGCAGGGCGCGGCGATCGCCTTCGATTTCCCCGATCCGCACAGCGAGATCCGCCATGTTCAGCGTTCCGGCCGAGCCGTAGACGAGGCTGACGCCGATGAGGAAGAGCAGCGCCGCGACGAGGTTCAGCGCGATGTAGTGCATGCCCACCTTGACACGCTGCTGGCCGGAGCCGTGCAGCAGCAGCCCGTAGGACGCGGCAAGCATGACCTCGAAGAAGACGAAGAGGTTGAAAAGGTCGCCGGTCAGGAACGAGCCGTTGAGCCCCATCAGCAGGAGCTGGAACATCGTGTGGAAATGCGAGCCCGCCGCATGCCAGCGGGCGAGCGAGAAGACGAGGCTCGGAATGGCGAGCAGCGCCGTCAGCGCCAGCATGAGCGCGGAAAGCCGGTCGAGCACGAGCACGATGCCGAAGGGCGCCGGCCAGTTGCCGAGCAGGTAGACGTCCGGCACGGCCGCCGTGCTCGCGGCACGGAAGAGCGTGGTGACAACGGCGGCGAGCACGATGCAGGCGCCGACGCTGATCAGCGCCTTGGCCACGCGCTGGCGCTCGTCGAGCAGCAGCAGCAGCGCCGCCGTGGCGAGCGGCACCAGAATCGGCGCGACGATGAGGTGGTGCGTCCAGCCGGTCATCGCGACTGCTCCCTGCCGTCGACATGGTCCGTTCCGGTCAGGCCCCTGGAGGCGAGCAGCACGACGAGGAAGAGCGCCGTCGTCGCAAAGCCGATGACGATGGCGGTGAGCACGAGCGCCTGCGGCACGGGATCGGTGAGCGTCGTCGGGTCGACGCCTTCCTTCAGGATGGCGGCCGCATTGGACTTCACGCCGCCGACGCCGAAGATGAAGAGGTTCACGGCATAGGAAAGCAGCGATAAGCCGACGATGACCTGGTAGGTGCGCGGCCGCAGGATGAGCCAGACGCCGGATCCCGTCATGACGCCGATGCCGAGGGCGAGGATGAGTTCCACTACGCGTCCTCCTGCCGGACGGGCTGGCGCGCCCGGTGCGTACGGATCGACTGGTGCGCGAGCGCGATCAGGATCAGCACGGTGGCGCCGACGACGAGCGCAAAGACGCCGAGATCGAAGAGCAGGGCGGTGGCGGCCGGCACCTTGCCGATCGCCGGCACGTCGACATAGGTGAAGGACGAGGTGAGGAAGGGGTGGCCGAAGACGAAGGATCCGACGCCCGTCGCCACCGCCGTCAGCAGGCCCATGCCCATCCAGCGCAGCGGCAGGATGCGCAGGCGGTCCTCCGCCCAGCGCGCACCACCGACGAGATATTGCAGCAGGAAGGAGATCGCCATGGCGACGCCCGCCGCGAAGCCGCCGCCCGGCAGGTCGTGGCCGCGCATGAAGAGATAGACGGAGAAGGTGATGATCACCGGAAAAAGCCACTGCATGATGACCGAAGGCACCATCATGTAGTCGCGGATCGTCTCGCCCTCGCTGCGCTCCGGCCGCGCATCGTCGAAGGCGTTCTGGGCGCGCTGCTGCTCCGGCTTGTCGATGCTGTCGGCGGCCGGGCGGAAGCGGCGCAGCAGCGCGAAGACCGTGACGGCGACGACGGCGACGACCGCGATTTCGCCGAGTGTGTCGAAGCTGCGGAAGTCGACGAGGATGACGTTGACGACATTCCGGCCGCCGCCCTCCGTATAGGCACGCTCCAGGAAATAGCGGGCGATGGCGTCGGGAACGGGCGTCTTCATCACCGCATAGGCAATGAGGAACATGCCGACGCCACAGGCGATCGCCAGCACCAGGTCGCGGAAGCGGCGGAGCCTGGCGGTGAAGGCGATGCTTTCGTCGACCTTCTCACTACGCTTCGGCAGCCAGCGCAGGCCGAGCAGGATGAGCACGGTCGTGACGATTTCGACGAGAAGCTGCGTGATCGCAAGATCGGGCGCGGAGAGCCAGACGAAGGTGAGGCAGGTCACGAGCCCTGCGCCGCCGAGCAGCACGAGGGCGGCGAGACGATGGTATTTCGCCTGATGGGCCGCGCCGACCGCGCAGGCCATGCCGGCCAGCCAGAGCACGGCAAAGACCGGGTCGACCTCCGCGAGCCTGGGCAGTTCGGGAGAAAGGCCCGTGCCGTAGAGGGAAACGACGGCTGCGATCAGACCGGCCGCGACGACGAGACGAAGCTGCGGCTGCATGTTGCGCGTGCCGAGATTGGCCTCCAGCCAGCGCGCCCATTTCCACGAGACGGTGACGAGGATGCGCTCGAAGATGCGCTGACCGCGCAGGTGGCGGAAGACGGGCGGGCCGTCCTCGCAACGGGCGAAATAATCCCGCAGCACGGCATAGATCGCCACACCGCCAGCAAGCGCGATGATGCTCATGATCAGCGGCGCGTTGAAGCCGTGCCAGACGGCGAGGCTGTAGTCCGGCGTGCGGTCGCCGAGCACCGAGACGACGGCGGAATGCAGCACCGGCCCGACGGAAAGGCCCGGGACGATGCCCACCACGAGGCAGATGAGCACCAGGCATTCGACGGGAAAGCGCATCCAGCGCGGCGGCTCGTGCGGCACCCGGTCGAGGTCACGCGGCGGCGGACCGAAAAAGACCGTGTGGATGAAGCGCAGCGAATAGGCGACGCTGAAGGCGGCCGCCAGCGTCGCCACATAGGGCAGGATCCGGTCAAGGATCGAATCCGCATGGGTCTCGACGGCCTGGGCGAAGAACATCTCCTTCGACAGGAAGCCGTTCAGCAGCGGCACGCCGGCCATGGCGGCGCTCGCGACCATGGCGAGCGTCGCGGTGACCGGCAGGAAACGGAAGAGGCCGCTCAGGCGGCGCATGTCGCGCGTGCCCGTCTCGTGGTCAATGATGCCGGCGGCCATGAAGAGCGACGCCTTGAAGGTGGCGTGGTTCAGCATGTGGAAGATCGCCGCGACGGCGCCGAGCGGGCTGCCGAGGCTCAGCAGCGTGACGATGAGGCCGAGATGGCTGATCGTCGAATAGGCGAGCAGGCCCTTCAGGTCCTGCTGGAACATGGCGAAATAGGCGCCGATCAGCAGCGTGGCGATGCCGGCGAGGCCGACGAGAAAGAACCACTCGTAGGTTCCCGACAGGGCCGGCCACAGGCGCACCAGCAGGAAGACGCCGGCCTTCACCATGGTCGCCGAATGCAGGTAGGCGGAGACCGGCGTCGGCGCCGCCATGGCGTTCGGCAGCCAGAAATGGAACGGAAACTGCGCGCTCTTCGTGAGCGCGCCGATCAGCACCAGGACGAGTGCCGGCAGATAGAGCGCATGTCCGCGGATCGCGTCGCCCGCCGCGAGCACCGCGTCGAGGTCGTAGCTGCCGGCGATGTTGCCGATCAGCAGCAGGCCGAGGAACAGGCAGAAGCCGCCGATGCCGGTGACCGTCAGCGCCATGCGGGCGCCGTCGCGGGCCGCCGCATTGTGGTGCCAGTAGCTGATCAGCAGGAAGGAGAAGATGCTCGTCAGCTCCCAGAACACGGCGAGCAGGATGATGTTGCCGGAAACGACGATGCCCTGCATCGAGCCCATGAAGGCAAGCAGGAAGGCGAAGAAGCGCGGCACCGGGTCTTCCTCGGACATGTAGTAGCGGGCATAGACCACGACGAGGAAGCCGATGCCGGTGACGAGCATCGAGAACATCCAGGCGAAGCCGTCCATGCGCAGCGTCAGGTTCAGGCCGAATTCAGGCAGCCAGGCGATCTCGTTGCGCAGCACGCCGCCATCCTGGACGCCGGGATAGAGGAAGAGGGCGGCGGCGAAGCAGATCAGGGCAACGGCGGCGGAAAACCACGAGGACAGACCGCGCGACGCGCCGTGGGGAAGAAACGAGACGACGACGCTGCCGCAGAACGGTAAAACAACCAGCAATGCCAGCAGCAGGTCGGCAGTCATTCATCCCTCGATATCACGTCCAATTCTTCCACGGATCGACGGAAGGGGCAGAATCATCTCCCGCTGAGGCCGAGGCTGTTTGGCGAAGTCGTTGACCGGGAGCGCCGAACGAATGGCGGCGCAGTCGCGAATCCCACTTTTAAACGGCTTGCCTGAAACCGCAACACCGGATCGGATGGCTGCGGCGACACGACCTGTTGCGCGCCTGCTTTTCGACCGCCGGGCAACGGGCGGAGGGCGGGAACCTACCAGCCGGCAAAGCCTTGCAGGAGCGCCGGATCGACACGGCCCGCCGCCACGTCGCCGATCGCCCGGTCGAGGATGGCAATGCCCTCCCGTGCCTCGCTTTCGCCGACGATGAGGGGCGGGGTGAGTTCGAGGACGTTGGAGCGCACGCCGACATAATAGAGGACGAGGCCGAGTTGGAAGGCGCGGTAGGCGACGAGGGCCGCCTCGCGCGCCGCCGGCTGGCGGCCGGCGCGGTCCGAAACCAGCTCGACGCCGATGGCCAGCCCGCGGCCGCGGACGTCGCCGATGAAGGGATGCTGCCGTTGCAAATCCTTCAGGCCTGCAAGGAGTGTGCTGCCGGCCCGCGCCGCCTTGTCGACAAGCCCCTCCCGCTCGATCGTGGCCAGCACGGCGAGCGCTGCGGCGGAGCAGACCGGGTTGCCGTGCACCGTCTGGAAGGAGAAGGCGGCAGCGTGGTTCATGATGGCTTCGGGACCGACGACGGCGGAGATCGGCAGGCCGCCGCCGAGACCCTTGCCGTAGACGACGATGTCGGGCTCGATGCCGGAATGCTCGAAGGCGTTGAACCGTCCGGTGCGGCCGAGGCCGACCTTGACCTCGTCGGAGACGACCAGGATGCCGTGTCGGCGACAGAGCGTCTCGACCTGCTGGAAGAAACCCTGTGGCGGCACCAGCATGCCGCCGTCCGACTGGATCGGCTCGATGAAGACGGCGGCGACCTCGTCCGGCGGCACGTCGCTCGCAAACAGCCGCTCGATATGGGCGATGGCCGCATCCTTCGCCGCCTCGGCGCTGCCGGATGCGTAAGCGTCGGGATACGGAACGAGCGTCAGGCCTGCGGCCCTCGTGCCCTGCTGCGCCGGATGGCCGGAGACCGCCATGGAGCCGACCGTGCCGCCGTGATAGGCGCCCTCGAAGGCGAGGATGCGCGGGCGGCCGGTTGCCGCGACGACGGCACGGGCCACCGTCTCGTTGGCATCCGAACCGGAATGGCCGAACCAGACGCGGCCCCTAGCCCGTTCCGGAACAAGCGTCAGCAGCTTTTCGGCGAGCAGCACCGAAGGCTCGTTCGCTGACGAAAGATAGCTTGCGCCCGCCTGGTCGGAGAGCGCCCGGTCGACCGCCTCGCGGACTGCCGGATGCGCATGGCCGAGGCTTGCCGCACCCCAGGAGGCGGCGAAATCGAGCAGCCGCCGGCCGTCGTCGCCCGTCAGGTACACGCCGCTGCCGCCGACCACCGCCTGCGGAAAGAAGCGCAGATGCGCCATGGTCGAGACGGATCGGCTTTCGCGGGCGTAGAGACCGGACATGCGGTCCTCCTGTCGCTATTTGAAGAAGGTCAGGACCTCGTCGAGTTGCACGACGTGACAGTAGATCATGTTGATGATCTCGAGTTCCCGCCTGTGCAGTTCGTCCGTCGCCGCAGCACCGCAATCGTCCACCACCACCACGCCGAAACTCTCGTCGGCGAGGCTGCGCACGGTGGAGGAGACGCACTGGTCGGTGAAGATGCCGCAGCAGATGACGTCCTTGATGCCCATGTTGGCGAGGATCAGCCGCAGGTTGGTGCCGGTCAGCGCGCTGTCCGTCGTCTTGGTGATGACGATCTCGTCTGCGCGCGGCGCCAGTTCCGGCACGACCTGGCCTTCGGGCAGGTCCTTCGGCAGGAGCAGGTAGTTGAAGCCCGGCTTCTTCTGGCTCAGCGACCGGTCGCGTCCATCCGGCTTCAGGCAGGCGATGCGGGCGAAGATGACCTCGACCTTGCGCTTGCGGCATTCGTCGATCAGCCGCGCGGTGTTCGGGATCGTCACGTTGCGCATGCGGTCGTAGAAGGGCTGCCAGCGGGCGGTTTCCTCCGGCGTGTCCTTCGGGTCGAGATAGGTGTTCTGCATGTCGATGACGAGCAGCGCCGTCGTCTCGGGATCAAGGCGGATATCCTCCGGCTCCTCGGCATTCGCGTAGTAGAAGGAACGATAGGCGGTCTTCCAGGTCACGATGTCGTCTCCTTTTTGCGGGCGGCGCGCAGGATGAGGTGGCCGATCTCGCGGGTCGGGAACAGGCCGCCGGGTTTCAGGATCATCACCGCGATCATGGCGAGTGCCAGCACGATCTCGGTGAGTCCGACCACCTGGCCGGCGCCGAAGGACGTGGCGTTCAGCGCCCCCTCGGTGGCGCGCAGCCCCTCATAGGCGAAGGTGACCAAAAGGGTGCCGATGACGGCGCCGGTAACGGTGCCCGCGCCGCCGATCACCAGCATGGTGATGATCAGGAACGTTTCCTTGAGATAGAAGGCCTTCGGCGCGAAGGAGGTGATGAAATGGCCCCAGAGCGCGCCGCCGATGCCGGCCAGGAAGGCGGCGAGCACGAAGGCCTGCCAGCGCAGCCGCGGGATGTCGGCGCCGAGTGCGGCGGCCGCCACCTCGTCCTCGCGCGAGGCGCGCAGCAGCTTGCCGGTGCGCGATTCCTTGAAGAGGAGCGCCACGATGACCGCCAGCGCCGCGACGGCCGCGACCACCGGCATCGTCGTCGTCTTCGGCAGGCCGAAGAGCGTGCGCGGGCCGTTGGTGAGCGCGCTCCAGTTGTTCATCACCGTGTAGAGCACGACGAGAAGCGCAAACGAAGTGATGACGGCGGCGGCGTCCGACAGCCGCATCAGCGGATAGGCGACGACGGCGGCGACCAGTGCTGCGACGAGGCCGGCGGCGATCATGGCGACGAAGGGCGAGAGTTCCACCACCTTCATGACCTCGTAGAGGTCCGGCAGCGCCATGCCCTTCATCTGCGCCGGGATCGTCAGCACCGCCGACGTATAGGCGCCGAAGCCCATGAAGCCGATATGCGCGAAGGACAAGAGGCCGGAATTGCCCATGAAGGTCTGGAGCCCGACGACCAGCACCATGGAGATCAGCAGGTTGGTGACGACGCGGTCGTAGAGGCGGATGCCGACGAGTTCCGTGCCGACGGCAACGATGACGATGAGGCCGATGAGCAGCACGGCGGTGAGGATCGAGTGTTTCATCGTCGCGTTCCTCATGTGCGCTGTCCGGAGGCCGGCCCCCTGATCAGCCCGTCCGGCCGCCAGAGCAGGATCAGGATGACGAGGCTGAAGGTGAAGGCGTCGCGGAATTTCAGCAGGTCCTGCGGCAGGGTGTAGTTCAGCGTCGTGTCGATCAGCGCCAGCAGGAAGCCGCCGACGACGGCGCCGGGCAGGCTCCGCATGCCGCCGATGACGGTGGCGATGAAGGCGACGAGCAGCGGCTCCAGCCCGATGCCCGGAACGACCGTGCCGATACGCCCGATCCAGAGGATCGCGACGACGCCGGCGAGGAAGCCGGAAAGCGCGAAGGCCGACGAGATGATGAGGTTCGCCGGCACGCCGAGCATGCGCGCCATGGTGAAGTTGGTCGCTGCCGCCCGCATGGCGATGCCGAGCGTCGTCCTGCGCATCAGGAAGCCGACGGCGGCGAGCAGCACGACCGAGGCGCCGATCGTGATCAGGTTGCGCACCGGCGTGATCGCCCCGCCGATCGACACCGTCTGCGAAAAGATTTCCGGCAGCGGCACGTTGCGCGGGCGCGGCGAGATGAAGAGCAGCGCGGCGTTCTGCAGGAGGTTCGAGAAGGCGAAGGAGGTGATCAGCACCGCCGTCACCGATTTCGCCCGCACGGGCCGGAAGGCGGCATAGTCGGTGATGATGCCGAAGACCACGGACATGGCGACGGCAAGCACCGCCATGATAATCCACGGCAGGCCGGAGCCGCTGGCGAGGAACATCGTGTAGCCGGCGACCATGATGAGTTCGCCATAGGCGAAGTTCACCAGCCGCAGGATGCCGTAGATGATGACGAGACCGAGCGCCATCAGCGCATAGGCGCCGCCGAGGCTGAGCACATCGATGAGGAACTGGATCGCGAAAGCCATGGCGTCAGCCTCCCAGATAATGTGCGCTGAGATCGCTCGCCGAGCGGATCTCGTCTGCCGTGCCGGATGCGACGATCGCGCCAAGCCGCATGACATAGGCGCGGTCGGCCACGGCGAGCGCCTGGTTCACGTTCTGCTCGACGAGCAGGATGGTGAGGCCGGATTGTTTGAGCGTTTCGATCATCTCGAAGATGCGCTCGACGATAGCCGGCGCGAGCCCGAGCGAGGGCTCGTCGAGCAGCAGTACGGTCGGCCGCGACATCAGCGCGCGGGCGATCACCAGCATCTGCTGCTCGCCGCCCGACAGCGTGCCGGCGGCCTGCGTCCGGCGTTCGGCAAGGCGCGGGAAGAGGTCGTGCAGGCGCCCGAGGTTTTGCCGGTTGCCGGCGCCGTCGCGACGGTGGATGTAGGCGCCGAGCATCAGGTTTTCGGCAACCGTCAGGTCGGGGAAGACGTCGCGGGTCTCGGGCACGGTGGCAAGGCCGGCGCGCACCACCTGCTCCGGGCTCGCATTGGTGATATCCCGGCCGTCGAGCGTGATCGCACCGCCCGACGCCTTCAGCGCGCCGGCGATGCATTTGATGGTGGAGGACTTGCCGGCGCCGTTGGCGCCGAGAAGGCTGACCAGTTCGCCCTTGCCGACGGAAAGGCTGATGCCGCGCACCGCGCGGATGGTGCCGTAGCTGACCGAGAGGTCGCGCACCTCGAGCATGGGAGCATCAGGCCGAGGAACATCAGGCATGCGCGGCCCCCTTTCCGAGATAGGCCTCGATGACGGCCGGGTGGCTGCGCACATGGGCAGCGTCCCCCTCCGCAATCGTCCGGCCGGAGGCGAGCACATGCAGCCGGTCGCAGAGGCGCATGATGAGGCCCATGTCGTGGTCGATGATCAGCAGGCCGAGGCCGCGTTTTTCCGGCAGTTCGGAGAGCGTGTGCAGCAGCGTCTCGGTTTCCGCGTCGTTCATGCCGGCGGCCGGCTCGTCGAGCAGCAGGAAGCGCGGTTCGGCGGCGAGCGCGCGGGCGATCTCGACGCGGCGCTTGTCGCCGTAGCTGAGGCTGTCGCCCAGTTCGTCGGCCTTCGCCAAAAGGCCGAATTCGGTGAGCAGCGTTTCCGCCCGCTCGCGCGCCGCGGCCCGCGCCACGCCCTTGGCGAGCGCGCCGGCCTCGACATTCTCCAGCACCGTCATCGCGTTGAAGAGCCGCACGATCTGGAAGGAGCGGCTGACGCCGGCAAGCGCGACGTCGCGCGGCTTGAGGCTAGAAAGCACCGTGTCGCCGGCCGTGATCGTGCCGGTCGCGAGCTTCACCTGGCCGGTGATCGCGTTGATGAGGGTCGTCTTGCCGGAGCCGTTCGGGCCGATGAGGCCGACGACCTCGCCGGTTTCGACGGCGAGCGAGACATGGTCGAGCGCGCGGAGGCCGGTGAACTCCACCGACACGTCGTTGATCGCGAGACGCGTTTCAGTCATGGCGTTTCCGATGGTGGCGGGCCGGCAGGTCATGCCGGCCCGATGCGGACGGGATCAGGGCTTCGGCAGGGATTCCGGCTTGCGCCAGCCGACGAAGGTCGGCTTGCCGGCCTTCAGCTCGATCAGCACCGCCGCCTTGTTCGGAACATGGCCTTCTTCCGCCGTGCCGTAGTCGAGGTCGCCGGTCAAGAGATTGAACTGGCCGTCTTCCAGCGCCTTGGCAACGGCGGCGCCGTCCGTCGAGCCGGCGGCCTTGATCGCCTCGGCCATCAGCATGATCGTATCCCAGCCCGTCGAGACGAAGGACGTATCCGGTGCCTTGCCGTGCATCGCCGTGTAGAGCTCGATGAATTTCGGCATGTCCGGATGGGATTCCGGCCCCATCCAGGTGTGGGTGACGAAGAAGACGTCGTTGCCGAACTTCTCGCCGAGCGATTCATGCATCGCCGGGTCGTCATAGGCATCGCCGCCGAGCACCGGCGCATCGTAGCCGACCTCGCGCAGCGCACGGATGATGACGCCGATGTCCTGACCGTAGGACGAGATGAAGATCACGTCCGGCTTCTTGTCGAGCGCCTGGAGACGCGCGAGTTGGGCCGAAAAGTTGTTGTCGCCGTTGGTGTAGGTGTCTTCGAGCAGGATCTCGCCGCCGTCCGCCTTGAACTGTTCGACGAAATATTTCGACAGCGACTTGGTATAGGCGATGAACTGGTCGGTGACGACATAGGCCGTCTTCCAGCCCTTCTCCTTGACCGCATAGTCGGCGGCGACCGCGCCCATCGTGGTGTTCCACATGGAGAGCGTGAACTGCTTGTCGCCGAGCGACCAGGACGAATAGAGCGGGTCGGAGGCACAGGTCGAGATGCCGACGAGGCCGGCCGACTGCGCCTCGCGGCTTGCCGGGCCGCCGAAGTCGAAGTCGCAGGGCGCGACGATCAGTTCGGCACCCTTGTCGATCAGTTCGACGGCGACGTTGCCCACCGTCACCGGATCGGACTTGCCGTCGATATTGATGAACTCGACCGGCTTGCCGAGCAGGCCGCCATTGTCGTTCAGGTATTTCACGGCAACCTGCGCGCCGTTGTAGCCGGGCGTGTCGAGCGGTGCCTGGATGCCGGTCATCGACAGCGCGCCGCCGATGACGATCCTGTCGTCGGCAGCCGATGCGGCGGAGGCCGCAAGCACGAGGCCCGCGGTCAGGAGCATTCTGGACGTCTTCATCATGGTCGTTCCCCTTTCGTGATGCCCTTCGGCGTGAACTGATCGACGGCCCGGCCTTGTCGTTGTCGTGTCGCGGCCCGCTTGTTGTGGTCTCCCGTTTCCGCCCCTTGTCGTCTTTCGGGCCTATCGGCCGATTTCCCTGAGCAGCGCGTCCGTCGTGACCTGCCGGCAATAGCCCTTGATGGCCCTGAGCGACGTCTCGTGCCGCTCCTCGGAATAGGTGCCGCAGGCGTCCGGCACGAGCGTCACGAGATAGCCGAGGTCGCAGGCGTCGCGCACGGCCGATTCGACGCACTGGTCGGTCAGCAGCCCGCACAGCACCAGTTGCTTCACGCCGAGATTGCGCAGGATGTAGTCGATGTGGGTGGAGACGAAGACGCTCGACGAGCCCTTCGGCAAGACGATCTCGTCCTCCAGCGGCGCAAGCTCGTCGATCACCTTGCCGTCCCGGGAGCCCTTCGGCACGTTGAAGCCGGTGATCTTGTAGTCGAGGCTGCGATCGCGGCCGTCCTTCGTCAGGCTCTCGATGGTCGTGTGCAGCACCTCGATATGCGCCGCACGGAAGCCGGCGAGCAGCTTCTGCATGTTCGGGATCGCGACGTCGTGGATGCGCCTGAAATAGTAGCCGTATTTTCCCGTGATGTCGGCGTCAGGGACGTCCTTGAACTCGCCGCCGTCGCGCCGCACGGAAAAATTCTGCACGTCGATGAAGAGGATCGCGGACGCGGCCGGATCGAGGGGGATTTCGCGGGTCGTCGGGTGGTCAGCGGCCATCGGGGATTTCCTTCAGCATGTCGGCGGCGCGACGCAGCGGGCCGGCCAGGCGGTCGACCCATTCCTCCTGCCCGCGCGCATCGGCGACGAGGTCGTTGCGCACCTCGAGAAGCACGTGCGGGATGCCGCGCCGCTCGCCGTGGACGGGGATCGTGTAATCGGAGACATCGTCGACGACATAGGGTTCGTTGAGCCTGACGCCGATATCCGGATGGGCCGCCCGGAAGGCGCCGGCGAGCGTTTCGGCAAGGCGCGGATCGCGGTTGCAGAGCAGCCCGAGCTCGAAATGCCGCACGGCACCGCTCGCCCGCATGACGGGGGTGAAGCTGTGGACGGAGACGAGAAACGTCGGCCGGCCGGCGGCGCGCCGCTGGTCGAGCGCAACGGCGATCGCCTCGTGCAGCGGCTGGTGGATCTCGACATAGCGGCGGCGGCGGTCCCAGTCCGCGATGCCGGCATTGGCCGGCACGTCGGTTCCGTCGCTGCGCGCGACGACGCAGTCGGCGGCTTCGAAGGGGCGGTTGCAGTCGATGACGAGGCGGCTGTAGCGCTGCAGCACGAGCGGCGCCGCAAGCCTTTCGGCAAGCCCGCGCGACAGGCCTTCGGCGCCGACGTCATAGGCGATGTGGCGGTCCATTTCGGCTGCCGGGACGCCAAGGTCGCCGAGCGCCGCCGGCACCGCGCGGCCGGCATGTTCGCAGGTCAGGAAAAACGCCGACGGCGCGCGCGCGTTGACCCATTCGACCGGGTCGGGATCGCCCGCCCTCAGCAGCCTGGTCGTGTCGCGATCTGCCATCCTCAGCATGGAACTCAAGGCCCGACATGCCCCCATTTCTACCGTCGATGGTGCGGGGCAGCATGGGCATCAGTCAAAGAAATTTTTCAATCATAGTCAATCATATTTTTCTGTTTGACTATTTATTTTCAGGAAGCAATATCCGCTTGGAAGAAGGGAAGCGCAGCCGATGAGCCAGGGAAAATCGTCGTCCATCCGCACGAGAATTCGCGAGGCGGCCGTGCAACTGACGGCAAGTGAACGCAAGATCGCCAATGCCATCCTCGCCGACTACCCCTTCACCGGCCTGGAAAGCATCCAGGAGCTGGCGGCGAAGACCGGCGTCAGCGCGCCTTCCATCACCCGCTTCGTCAGCAAGATCGGCTGCGGCGGCTTTCAGGACCTGCAGCGCCAGCTGATCGCCGAGCTCAAGGAAGGCCAGCGTTCGCCGCTCGATCTCAAATCCAGCCAGACGCCGGTCGGCCATTCCGACTTCCTGGCCGAATATGTCGACCGCCTCTCGACAGTGATGCGCGAGATGACGGAGACCGTGTCGCAGGCGCAGTTCGACATGCTTGCGGATCTGCTTGCCGATCCGGCGCGCAACGTCTTCCTCATCGGCGGCCGCGTCAGCGACAGCATCGCCTCGTTCCTGTCGACGCATCTCCGGCAGATTCGCAGCGGCATCCACCACATGACGGACAATCCGGAATTCTGGCCGGAACACGTGCTGCGCATGCGCAGGAGGGACGTCGTCGTCCTCTTCGACTTTCGCCGCTACCAGCCGAGCCTGGCGCGTCTCGCCGAGACAATTTCCCGGACGCGGGGCGCCACCGTCGTCGTCGTCACCGACAAGTGGATCTCGCCGGCCGCACGCAGCGCCGATCATATCGTGGCGCTGCCGATCGACGCCGGCACGGCCTGGGACACGGTCGCCGCCGCGATGGCGCTCGTCGAGGCGCTGATCGTGCGCGTCTCGGAGGCCGACTGGGAGGCGACGCAGAAGCGCATCAACGACTGGGACGGCATCCGTTTCGCGATGCCGGGCTACGATCAGGGCAGGATCAACGGGGACACCGATGAAACGTGAGGAAATGATGGTCGCCTGCTGCGGCGATCTTTCGGGCAAGGTGCGCGGCAAGGCCTTTCCGCTTGCCGACATGGAGAAACGCCTGAAGCGCGGCGTCGGCTGGACGCCGACCAACGTGCAGATCACCTGTTTCGACACGATCGCCGAAAGCCCCTTCGGCTCGCTCGGCGACCTCGTCCTCATTCCGGACGCCGCGACGCGCGTCAGCGTCGGCAGCGAGGAGGGCGCACCGCTCGAGAACTTCGTGCTCGGCAACATCCGCTATACCGACGGCCGGCCGTGGGAATTCTGCACCCGCTCGATCCTCGAGACGGCGCTGGAGAGGCTGAAGCGAGTCGCGGGCGTGAGATTGCTCGGCGCCTTCGAGCACGAGTTCCAGCTCAAGCACCTGACGGACGATATCGGCAAGGCCTTCACGCTCGGCGGGTTCCAGGAGGAGCGCTACTTCTGCGAGATGGTGGTCGCCGCCATGCGGGAGGCAGGCGTCACACCGGACACGATCCTCAAGGAATTCGGCGGCGGCCAGTTCGAGGTGACGATGGGCCCGCAGGAGGGCGTCACGATCGCCGACCACGCGCTGGTGACCCGCGAGATCGTCGGGATCGTCGCGCGCACCGTCGGCTATGAGCACACCTTCACGCCGATCCGCGACCCCGCCGGCGTCGGCAACGGCGTGCACGTGCATCTGAGCATGCTGGACGCGGCAGGCAGGCCCGCGACCCATGACCCGGCCGGCCGGCACGAACTCTCCGGCGTCGCCGGCCAGTTCGTCGCGGGCATCCTCAAATACCTGGACGCGATCATTGCGATCACGGCGCCGAGCGTCGTCTCCTATCTCCGGCTGACGCCGCACCGCTGGAGCGCGGCCTTCAACAATCTCGGCTTCCGGGACCGCGAGGCCGCCGTGCGCATCTGCCCGGTTTCCGACATGAGCGACGTGGCGAAGGCCGCCCAGTTCAATTTCGAGTTCCGCGCCGCCGACGCGGCGGCCAACCCGCACCTGGCACTCGCGGCGATCGTTCACGCCGGCGTGCAGGGCATCGAGGAGGGGCTTGCGGTGCCCGAGGCCACGCAGGAGGACCTGTCGCGGCTTGCCGCCAATGCGCTCGCGGCGCGTGGTTATGTCCGCCTGCCGCAGACGCTGGATGCGGCGCTGCAGCGTTTTGCGGCGAACCCGATCGCGGCCGGCTGGTTTCCGGACGGCTTCGCCGACGTCTACGTCAAGCACAAGCAGGGCGAGATCGGCTACCTCGCCGGCAGGACGCAGGCGGAAATCTGCGCCGCCTACGAGGCCGTCTACTGACCGGCGGAACCAGCCGCCTCTCCCCTTTTCCCCGCTCGTTGCGACACACCGGCGCCCCAACCGCCGGCGTTTCGCGTTCGGTCAGCCTCCGGGGGAAATCCTATCAAGTATTTGATACGTAAGGTGTTTATCCTCCATTTCGAGACCACTTTGACAAATGATATCGAAGTATCGTCATTTGTAAAAATGTAATGTTGACAAATGTCGAAATGGTAATGATATTTGTCAACACCGGACGGGAGACCCGGGCGTGGGAGGTTTCGATGCAGCCGCTGTTGAAGGTCGAGGCTGAACCGCGCCGGGTTTGCCGGAGACCG
>NZ_JAKGBU010000041.1:30475-44521 GCF_021555155.1 Rhizobium alarense | reverse complement strand
TTCGCACGGGCCTACGGGAACGGGTCGCCCGCTAGCAGGCCTGATTTCACCAGGTAGAGCAGCAGGGTGACGGTCGCGACGGACAGCACCGTCGTGATCAGGATCGTCGCCGAGGCGCGCTCCTGCCAGACGCCGTATTGCTGGCCGATGACGAAGACGTTCGTCGCCGTCGGCAGCGCCGCGAGAAGCACGGCGGTATGGACCCAGACGGGGTCGAAATTGCCGGCAAGCCCGAGCATCAGGTACATCGTCACCGGCAGCAGCAGCAGTTTTGCGGGCACGATATAGACGATCTCCGCCGGCACGCGTTTCAGCGGTCTCAGCGCCAGCGTGACGCCCATGGCAAAGAGCGCGCAGGGGGCTGCGGCCTGCGCCAGGTAGTCGATCAGCCGCTGCAGCGGTGCCGGCACCTCGAAGGAGAGAAACGCCGCCGCGAACCCCGCCGCCGTCGCCAGGATGAAGGGATGCGTGGCGATGCGCCGGGCGACGTCCGGGACGATCGTCGCGGCCGGCCGCTTCTCGCCGCCGGAAACGCTCATCAGCGCCGGCGCCACCATGAAATGCAGCATGTTCTCGAAGCAGAAGACGAGCGCCACCGGCACCGCCGCCGGTTCGCCGAAGGCGAGCAGCGCCAGGCCCGGGCCCATATAGCCGATATTGCCGTAGGCCGCGGCAAGCCCCTGGACCGTCGCTTCCCCGACCGACGCGCGGCGGAGAACGAGGCCGGCGGCGAAGATCAGGCCGAAGACGAGATAGGTGGCGCTGACATTGGCGAGGATGAAGTCGACGCGCGTCAGCTGCGCGATCGGCGTCTTGGCGACGAGCTTGAAGAACAGCGCCGGCAGCGAGACGTAGATGATGAAGGTGTTGAGCCAGCCGAGCGCTTCTTCCGGCTGGCGCGTGATTTTCGCCGCGACATAGCCGAGCAGGATCAGGCCGAAGAACGGCAGAACGAGGCCGATGATGTCCGCCATGCCGTGTGCTGCTCCCTGCGTTCCGGTCCTCCCCGCCCTATCGGATTATCGCGGCCGGCGAAACGGACATTCGCGGGTCGGACGGTATTTGCACCCTGTGCCCGGGCTCAGCCGATCTGCGACAGGACGGGAAAGGTCTGCTGGAACCAGATGGCGACGGCGCTGACATAGCCGAAGATGAAGGCAAGGCCCGTCAGCACGAGCAGCACGCCCATGGCCTTTTCCACCGCGCCGAGATGGCGGCGGAAACGCACGAGGAAGCGCATGAAGGCGCCGGAAAAGCCGGCCGCGATCCAGAAGGGCACGGCGAGCCCCAGCGAATAGACGGCGAGCAGCACCGCGCCGTCACCGACCGTGTCGCGCGCGGCGGCAACGCCCAGGATCGCGCCGAGCACCGGGCCGATGCAGGGCGTCCAGCCGAAGGCGAAGGCAAGGCCCATGAGATAGGCGCCGGAGACCGTCGCCGGCTTGCCGCCGCCCTGGAAGCGCGCCTCGCGGGCAAACAGCCCGACCCGGAAGACGCCGAGGAAATGCAGCCCCATCAGGATGATGATGACGCCGCCGACCTGCGCGAGAATATCGAGATGGCGGCGCAGCACCATGCCGATCGTCGAGGCGCCGGCGCCGAGCGCCACGAAGACGGTCGCGAAGCCGAGCGTGAAGAAGAAGGCGGCAAGCAGCACCGCCCGCCGTGCGCCGCGGTCCTCGGCGACCGCCGCCTGGCCCTCGCCGCGGAACTGGTCGACGGAGATTCCGGCCATGTAGCAGAGATAGGGCGGCACGAGCGGCAGCACGCAGGGCGACAGGAACGACAGGGCACCGGCGAGAAGAGCGCTCAGAAGCGAGATTTCGGCAATCGACAAGAACGGCACTCCGCAGCCAGAACGGTCAGGGGCGCCCGCCGCCGCAGCCCGGCCGCCGGTGCCCTCCGCCGCTCTTAGCCCCCGCGCCGCCCCGCTGCCAATCACCTTTTGGCGAACGCGACGAATTGCGTCATCCGGCACCGGAAAAGGTGCATTTTCCGGGTTGACCGGAAAAGGCCGCCTGCATATGTTCCGCGCACTTCCGGCGGGGCCGATCTCCCCGCCTTGGGAGAGCGTAGCTCAGCCGGTAGAGCAACTGACTTTTAATCAGTAGGTCCAGGGTTCGAATCCCTGCGCTCTCACCATAATTCAGCATGTCCGCCCCGGAGACATAGGTGACAGATTGTCCCAGACACATGGGGACAACGTCGGGCCGGCCGGCGTCATCTCAGTAGTTTATATCCAGGTAGATCCGTCTGACGAGCAGTAGCGAGCGGTCGGGCTGGACGACGTAGGTCTCGATCGCCCGGCGGCCGAACTTGTCGCGAAAGTCGTGGGTGAAGCTGCTGCCGACCGGAGCCTTCCTGAGCTTGGTGCGCGGCTGCCCGCCATAGGTGATGCTGCCCGGCACCGGCTCGGGGTAGGACCGGGCCTCGGCGGCGCCGGTGAGGGCGAAGGCGAGAGCGACAGTTGCAACGGCGGCGAATTTCATCGGACGGCCCTTCCCTGCGGCGTGCATGTCTGTCCATTTGGGGCGGCAGACCCGAAGAATCAATGCTCCGCAGCGCCGGCTTCGCCTCGAAAATGCATCGGGCGCTCCGCCCATGGGCTCAATAGATCGTGTATTTCAGCGTGCCGAGCGACCAGCGGATGCCGCGGTTTTCGGCGTCGTCCGTCCAGGTCTTCTTGAGCGCGCCGACCACGTCGGCGATCGTCGGCCGCGCGTCGAGCTCCACCGTCAGGCCCTGGGAGGCCGGCGCGAGTTTCGAGAGGTCGAGCGGGTCGGCGACGACGATCGCCACCAGCACGCTCTCCCCCTCGCCGTCCGCCTCGAAGTCGAAGCCGTAATAGTCGTCCGGGATGGTGATCGGCGCGCCGGGGCTGAGCGCCGTGATCTTCTCGGCCGCCTCGTTCGGGAAGATCTGCGTCGCCTTGCCGTCCCTGTTGACATCGAAGAGCAGCAGGTGGCCGCCCGTGCCGCTCGTCACAGTGATCCTGAAGACGTCGCCGTTCTTCAGCTGCACGCCGCGGTCGAGCGTCACGGTCACGTCGCCGGTCTCCTCCCTGCCGAGAATGTCACCGATCGCCTGGACGGGATCGACGGCGACGACAACGACCTGCGGCGTGTTCTCCACCTTGACCTGCTCCACCGCCGTGTCGCCCGCCTGCGTGGCCGTCGCCTCGCCGTCCGGCGGCCTGGTGACGCTGCCGCCGAGCGCGGCATTGTTGACCTCGAGCTGCGGGTCGAGCCCCTGGCACTTGTCCTTCACGACGCAATAGGCCTGGCTCTGCTTCTTCACGAATTCGAAGAGTTCCGACAGCGAGACGAGGCCGTTCGCGTTGTTGTCGCCCGACACCGTGTCGTGGCCGGCGACATAGGCCGCCGTGAAGACGCCGTTGCGGTCTTCCGGCGGGATGCGGTCGTCGTCCCAGGCGATCTGGTAGGAGGAGGCCGCACTCCAGGCCTCAAGCCCGCTCTGCTTGACCTTTTCCGGCTTGTCGACGACGGCAAGGTCGATCCTGAGCCCGCGCGTCTTCGCCGCCTCGACCGGCTTTTCGACGAAGCGCGGCAGGAAGCGCGCGCCCTCGACGATCTCGGCCTGCCCGGTGGCGGCGCGCGAGATGGTGCCGGAATGGCAGGCGTCGACGACGAGCGTCACCGCCCGGTCCTTGAGCTTCCCGGTGATGGCGTCGATCTCGTCGTCGGTGATCACATTCGTCCAGTCGCCCTCGCCGGGCGCGATGTCGAAGGGGGCGATCGCCTCGTCCATGCCGTCCTGCTCCTCGCCGTTTACGTCGCGCACCTGCAGGCCGTGGCCGGAGAAATAGAGATAGGCGCGGTCGCCGGGAGAGGTGCCGGCGACGAGCCACTCCTCGACACCGGCGAGGATCGCCGCCTTCGTCGCCGCCTCGTCTTTCAATAGCCGGATCTGCTCCGGCCTGAAGCCGAGCCTGCCCTTCAGGAGACCCTCGATCAGCGCCACGTCGTTCTTCGGCCCGTGCAGGAACTGTTTTGGCGACAGGTTCTGGTAAGTGCCGACGCCGATGACCAGCGCACGGTCTTCCGCCTGCGCGGCTGCGGCGCCGAGCCCGGCGGCGGCAAGGGCGGCAAGGGCGGCGGCGGCAAGGAGTGTCGGGAAGCGCGGCAAAAGGGTCATCAGAGCGTCTCCCGCGTATAGAGCGGCTGGATGGCGACGCTCGCGTCCCGGCCGTCGAGGCGCGTCAGCAGCGCCTGGAGCAGCGTCGCCGGTGTCACGTCCCGGCGCGCCAGCACCGCGCCGATCGCGTCCACCGGTTCGTTCGTCGCGATCACGATCAGGTGGTCGGCGCCGAAAGGCTTGACGATTTCCAGGTCCGTCAGCTTGAACGCCTGGCTGGCAGAACCGGCGACCTGTACGTCGAGCATCTGCACCTCGCCGGTATTGGCAAGGTTGAAGACCAGCATGTTGCCGTAGGCGGTCGACGGCGCATCGAACCGCAACCGGTTGCCGGCGGCGTAGATGTCCTTCTGCGGCGTCAGCGACACCTGCCCCGGATTCTGGCTGGCGAGCGCCTTCAGGAAGTCCAGCAGCACGAATTTGTCGACGACGTCCTGCAGCCGGTCGACGCCGATATTCTCGCCCGCCACGTCGCCGTTCGGCGTGAAGAAGGCGCCGGAGGCCGCCTCCCAGCGATAGGGCGTGCCCGTGCCGCCGGTGTTCTGCAGCGAGGGGGACGCGCCCTCGGCCGAAAAGGCGATCGCCCCGCTCCAGCCGAGTTCGCTGGCGGTGCGGATCGTCTTCGGCGTCGACGCGGAGGTCTGCGTCGCCGTGCCGGCGTCGGCGGTCGGGATGCCGCGCGTCAGGTTCACCACCACCTCGCTCTCGGAGCGCGCCACCTGCGGCGTGAAATTCGGCACCTGCAGCGCCTCGGCGCGGTTCTTCACGTTGCTGAAGACGTAATCCTCGAGCTCGATGCGGGTGATGAGCCCGTTGGCGTCGCGGTCGCCGCTGCCCTCGACGGCGCGCGCGAAACTCCAGCTCAGCGCGCCGCGCGGGCGGCCGTCGATGATCACCTCCGGCGTCGGCTGGCTCTCGAGCGAGGCGGCGAGCACGGTGACCTGCTTGAAGCCGATCTCGGAGAGTTTCGCGCCTTCCACGGCCTCCTTCGACGGCGCCTCGAGCTTGACGGTGACGGCCGGCGCCAGGCGCATCCTGCCGCGCACGGCGCGGCTCATGCCGCCGGAAAAGCAGCTGTCGGAGACGAAGAGCACGTGCACGCCCTTGTTCTCGGCTTCCGCGAACCAGCTGTTCAGCTCGTTGTCGACGATGATCTCGCTGGAGGTTTCGGAAATGCGGTTGCGGTCGAAGCCCGGGAGCTGCAGGAACTCGTCGAGACCGTCCTCCTCGTCGCCGGCAACCAGTTCGGGCATCTGGGCGCCGTGGCCGGCATAGGTGAAGATGATCGTATCGCCGGTCTGCGCCTTGCCGACATAATCGAGCCAGGCCCGGCGGATCGCATCCTTGCGCGCTTCGGCATCGGTAAACTTCACGACATGGGTGAAACCGGCCGACCGCATCGCCGCGAAGACATCCTCGGCATCGGCGGCGGCGCCTTCGAGGCTGACGTCGTGCGGATACTGGTCGACGCCGACGACGAGCGCATAGGTCTCCGCCGCGAAGGCGGGGGCTGCCCAGAGAAGGGCCACGGCGGTGAGGAGCGTAACGCGGCGCATCGTCATTCCTGGACATCCACTTCGACCCGGCGGTGCAGCTGGAACAGCGTCTCCTCGTCATAGGCGCTGGCATCGTCCGGCTGGAACGGCTCGTCCTCGCCGCGCCCGACCGTCTCGATATGGCCGACGAAGCCGTTCTCGGAAAGATAGGCGGCAAGCGTCTCGGCACGCGCAAGCGACAGGCGCAGGTTGGCCTCACTGGAGCCGACCGGATCGGTATGGCCGATCAGTGTGATGCCGGTCGGCTTCACGGTCTTCAGGCATTCGGTGAGATCCTTGGCCGCCTCGACGCCCTCCGGGGTGAAGTCGGCCGTGCCGAAGACATAGCGCACCGGCGTCGACTTCTTCTTGATCTTCACGCCGCGGAACGAGATCTTGCAGCCGCCGCGCATCGCGAGCTGCACCGGCTTCGGGGCGGCGAGCCGCATCTCGTTCGCCAGCCGGTCGAGCCTGCGGATATAATCCTCGTCCGGCGCCATCCACTGCGGCGTCAGCGTCTCGTTGGAGCTGTCCTCGAGCGCCAGCTGGTAGAAGCGTGCGGCGGGTTCGAAGTCGCGGCGCTCGCGGGCGAGATCGCCGAGCGCGTCGAAGATCTGCCACGGACCGCCGAACTCCTTCTGCAGCTCCTCGAGCGTCGCCTGGTGGTCGGCAAGATTGCCGCCGTTGCCGACGGCGGTCGCGATGCGGTTGAAGGCCGTCAGCGCGGCGACACGGCCGATCAGCGTCTTCTCGTCCGCCGTGCAGCTCGCCGTTTCCGGGCTGCGGGCGATCGTGCGGGCGCCCTGCTCGTCGCCCTTGTTGAAGGCGTCGACGATGCCCGTTACGGCCGGGCAGGCGGCAGTCGCCGGAAACGCGCCGCCGAGAGCAAGCAGTGCGGAAAGGGCAAGGGATTTCATCAGCGTCACGGGTCTGTCTCCGTTGCAGGCGAGCGGCCCGGCACCGCCGGGCCGTCGGGCCGTGTTCGATCAGTTCGCCTTGATCTCGAAGGTCACCATCTGCAGGCTGCTCGCGCCGTTGTCGTCCTGCGCCTGCTTGGCGAGGTTGATGGCGAGCCCGCGCGTCAGCGGCTGTTTCGATTTCGCGACGAGGTCCTTTGCCTTCTCCGGCGTCAGCTTCTGGTCGCCGAGCCCGCCGGCGCGGCAGAAGGCGATCATCGTCTCGGCCGCCGACGGCGTGTCGAAGGTCAGGTTGCCGGTGCCCGCCTGCGGGATCAGCCGCTTCTCGTTCGGCTGCAGCGTCGTGTTGCCGATCATCACGTCCGGGATGACCTCCACCGTGCCGGTATCCTCGACATAGAGGATCTGCAGCTCGCAGGCCTGGTTGACGCTGAGCTCGAAGGAGAGCTGGTCGCCGACCTTCGCCACCGTCGAGGGCACATGAAGCGCGAGCTTCAGCTTGCTCTCGTTGGTCTTGTCGTCCTGGCGGTATGCCGGGGTCTCGGCGACCGTCTGGGTTTCGCCGCCCGCCGTCGTCGTCGAGGCGGTCGTCGCGGTCGCGTCGACGCCGTCGCGCTTCAGCGGCTTCAGCTGCATCAGCGGTTCCAGCAGGAAGGCGAACTGCTCCTCGACCTCGACGCGCGGGATGGTGCCGCCGGATTCCAGCGTCGCCACCCAGTCGATGCCGAGCCGCAGCACGCTGACGTCGGTCAGCCGCCTGACCGCATCGGAAAACTCGTCCGGCGTCATGTCGAACTCGGCCGCCACCGCCTCGAAGTTCAGCTCCTCCTCGTATTTGTCGGCGAAGTAGGTGAAGAGCTCCGTGTTGCCGGGCGCCAGCATGCTCTGCGCGCTGCCGTCCGGCGTCGGCTCGGTGACACCGAGCTTCTTCAGCGCCTCGACGAAGCGCGCGCGGTCCTTGTTGTAGGCCTCGTCCAGCTTGTCCTGCGGCACATACAGGGCAAGCAGCAGGTCCTGCTGATCCTTGGAGAACAGCGTCGAGGTCTGGATATGCTCGCGCAGCTGGTCGCGCTTCGACAGGATGCCGTTGGCGTGGCAGTCGAAGCACGAGCGTGCATTGGTGATTTCGATGCCCTTGCCGACCGGCCGCTCGCGGAACGAGACGATCGAGGTCGGGCCGACGTCGATCTGCTTGCCGTCGGCGGTCGACAGATAGTAGCCCTGCAGGCCGTTCGGCAGCGAGAAGATCATTTCGCCGCCGTCGTGCTCGAAGGATTCGAGCCCTGTCTCCAGCGGCTGCAGTTCCTTCGGCCCGTGCGGGAAGCGCTTCAGCACCTGCTTGCCGATGTCGCCGCCGAAGTCGTAGGACTTCCAGTAGTAGCCGCCGAAGGGCATGTCGTGGCGCTCCAGCATGCGGTTGTGATCCGAGACGCCGGACGAGCCGTCGGCGAAGCCGGCGCGGATCACCTTGCGCTGGCGGATGTTCGCGCTGACGTCGATGCCGAAGCGCTTCTCCAGCTCGCTGATCTGCGTCGGCAGCTTCATGAGCTGGTTGTAGACCTTCGGCCGGGCGCCGTTGCTCATGAACCAGTCGATGCGCATGATCGGCAGCGTCGTCGCGGTCGCCGTGGACAGGGCGCTCAGCGACGTGTCGCTCGCCGGATCGATGCCGTAGAAATACTCCTTGACGAGGAAGTCGTAGTCTTCCTTCGTCCAGGAAAGATCGCGGATGTCGACGCGCACGAGCAGGCCGTCCGATCCCTCGACTTCGGTGGGAACGACCACTTCGGGACCGTAGGACAGCGAGTTCAGCAGCTTCTTGAACCCGCCGGCGAGTACCACCATGCGCTTCATGAAGGTCTTGTGGTCCTCGCAGCCCATCATGCCGTTGTACTGGTTGCGGTAGCTGAAATAGCGCATGAAGGGCCGATCGAACGCGTCGACCGTGTTGATGTCCTTCAGCGCCAGTTCGACATTCTCCTTGTAGGAGAGCATCGGCCGCGTCCGCTCGGGTTTCGCCTCGGCGGCTGTCGGGATCGACTGCTCGGTCAGCGCGTTGATCCAGTCCTCCAGCGCCTTGACCTCGGAGGCCTCCGGCCGCTTGCCGAGCGGCATGCGCCCGCTGGTGACGCTGGTGAACAGGCGCGACTTGCCGGCGTCGCCGGGCGTCACGAAGGCCGCGTTGGCGGCGATCGACTGCAGGTCGCCGGCGGGGAACGAGCCCTGCGACCCCTCGCCCGGCCCGTGGCAGTTGCGGCAGTATTTGCCGATGAAGGCGTCGGCCGCGCTCGCAAGCGCCGCATTGTCGCCGCCGCCGAGGGCCGAGGCGGCGGTCTTCTCCTTGCAGACCGCCTCGGTCGACTGCGCGACGTTCTGCGCCTTCACCTCGCGGTCGGCGAGGAAGGCGTACATCGCCATGCGGTCCTGTTCGCTGAGGGTCTTCAGGCCCGTCGCGATGCGCCGCATGACCGGGTCGGCGAGCGGCGAGCCGGACAGCTTGTTGCCCTGCTCGATGAGCCCGTCGGTGAAGACCTCGTGCGAGGCGAGCCCCGCCATGCGTGCCTTGGTGATATCGGGGGCGACCGCGCCGGTCAGGCCCTTCTCACCCTCGTAAGCCCGCGCCAGGTCGAGGCCGTAGGTCGTCGTGCGCGGCGTGTGGCAGTCGCCGCAGGCGCCGACATTCTCCACCAGATAACGGCCGCGCTCCTGCTGGCTCTCCTCGCGCGGCTGGAAGGCCGGCACGTTGAAGTGGCTGCGCTTCCAGAGCGTCAGCGTCGTCTGGCGGCTGAACGGAAAGGCGATCTCGTGTTCCTTCGACGCCGCGTCGGACTGCGGCAGCGTCTCGATATAGGCCTTGATGTCGAGCACGTCCTCCGGCTTCATGCCGCCGTAGGACGTGTAGGGCATCACCGGATAGAGATGGTTGCCCTCCCGGTCGACGCCGTTCATCACGGCGTTGAGGAAGGCCGCGTTCGACATGCCGCCGATGCCGTTGGAATGGGCCGAGATGTTCGGCGCGAAGAAGCGGCCGATCGCCGTCTGCATCTCCATGCCGCCCGAGAGCAGTTCCGTGTTGTCGCCCGAGCCGTGGCAGGCGCCGCAGCCGGCGGCGTTGAACATGTACTTGCCGTTCTCGGCATTCGCCTTGTGGGTGGCGAAGGCGTCTTCGGCGAAGAGATCGCGCGCAGTGGCTGCCGCCGGACAGAGGACGGCAAGGGCCGCCGTGACGATCAGGGCGCGCATGCCCGCGCCCATCCGGCGCGGCTGCTCCTCTCGGACTGTGTCGAACATGCGCATGGCTTGTTCCTTTCGCTTCCTGTCTGGCCGGCACGCCGGCGGAATTGATCAACGAAACTCGAAACGTTCGAATTCGACGCGGCGCGGCGCCTTGCCCAGCTCCCTGAGCCCCTTCTCGATCGCCAGCCGGAGCGGCGGCGGCCCGCAGAACCAGAGGTCGGCTTCCGCCGGATTGATCGGCGCGGCGCTGACGAGCTTCTGGGCGTCGAGCCGTCCGTCCGTCGTCGAATCGTGCAGGGTGAAGGAGAAGTTCGAAAGCTTCTCCGCCTGGGTGCGGAAGGTGTCGACGCCGATCGCCTCGGTCTTGTCGCGCACGCAGTAGACCATATGGATGTCCTGCCCCTCGTCACCCTTGAGGCGGCTCGCCATGGCGAGGAAAGGCGTCACGCCGATGCCGCCGGCGAGCCAGATCTGCTTCTTGCCACCGCGCCTGTGGTTGAACCGGCCGTAGCCGCCCTCCAGCGTCAGCGCATCGCCGACGGCGACGCCGTCGCGCAACGCCCTGGTGAAGTCCCCGAGCGGCTTGATCGCGAAGCGCACGGTGCCGTCCTCGTCGATGCCGGCGATGGTGAAGGGATGCGGCTCCCGGAGGCCGGGCTTGCCGACCCGGAAGAAGCCGAACTGGCCGGGAATGGCCGAAAGCCTGCGGCCCGCCGGCTTCGCCGTGATGATGGTCGCGCCGCCATGCTTCTCCACATGCGTCACGTCGTACCGGCGGGTGCGGATCCAGGGCAGCAATTGCGTATAGAGGTAGCTGACGATGCCGACGGCTGCGAAGACGTTGAGATAGGTTGCGAGCAGCGCCGTGCCGTCATAGGGCCGCTTGATGAACATCTGGTGGAAGGCGACGAGCATGAAGAGCAGGCCGATGAACCGGTGCGTCACCCGCCAGTAGTGGTAGGGTATCTCGATGCGGGTCTTCGGGATCACCTTGACGATGCTGAGGACCAGCAGGAAGACGAAGCCGTAGAAGGCCCACTCGCCGGCGGCGGCCGCACCCTTGTTGAGGTCGGATGTGAGCGCCAGGCCCTGAAAGTCCGGCGTCAGGAAATAGTGCACGAGGATGAGCAGCAGCACGGCGATGCCGACCTTGCGATGGAAATGGTAGATGCGGTCGAGCCCGCCGAACAGCCGCTCGACGACCGGCGGGCGCGTCGCCATGAACTGGGCGATCGCCATCGCCACGAAGGCCATGGACGACGCCATCAGCGAAAAGGTGGTGCCGGCATTGGTGTGGCTCACCGCGGGTACGGCCAGCAGCCCCGCAAAGACGATGAGCCCTGTCGCCAGGATGGACCCCGCAGTCAAATTGCTCCCCCACGCCTGAAGAATGCCGTCGTTCCAGTCTTTCCGGTCATGCTCGCAAGGCCCCTTTGCTTCGTCAACAGCCAACGCTCATACGACGAGCGGCAGGGCGGCTTTATTCGGGAGGATCGGAGAGGCGCGCGGCGCCGGGGGCGGTCCTGCAGCCCGCCCTTTTCAATCGTCTCGGCCGCGCGCAAGCTGACATGCGGCAATGTCGAGGGATGGGAAGCGCATGAAAACTGCCGGTCTCCGTGGCGCGCTGCTCGCGCTGGCCTGCGCCCTGCCCGTCACGGCGCGGCCGGCGGAGCATGACCTCCCCGCAGGCTTCGTCCGCCTTACGGAGGTCGCGGCGGATATCCCGCAGGACATGCGGTATGCCGGCGCGCGAAACTTCACCGGCCGGCCCGTCGACGGCTACGCCGCCGCAACCTGCATCCTGACGCGGCAGGCGGCCGCGGCGCTCGGCCGCGCGCAGCGGCGTTTCACGGCGGAGGGGCTGACGCTCGTCGTTCTCGATTGTTACCGTCCGCAGCGCGCCAGCGCCGCTTTCCTCGCCTGGGCGAAGGCGGCGCCCGACGAACGCGGACCATATCATCCGGCCCTCACGCGCCGGCAGTTGCATGCCGGCGGCTACATCGCTGCCCGGTCAGGCCATTCGCGCGGCTCGACGGTCGATGTGATGCTCGTGCGGCTGGGCACGGACCCGGCCTGGTTTTCAGCCGGCGCGGACACGCCCTGCGCCCCGCCGGACGCCGCGGCCCTTGCAGCCGGCCTGCTCGATTTCGGCAGCGGCTTCGATTGTTTCGATCCGAAGAGCGGCACGGCCGGCAACCCGTCCGGCCGTCGGGCGGGCGCCGGCCGGAAGCGTCTCGCCGACGGCATGCGGCGCGCCGGCTTCCGGCCCTATGCGGCGGAATGGTGGCATTTCACGCTGGCGGGCGAGCCCTTTCCCGACCGCTATTTCGACTTTCCGGTGCGTTGATGGGCGCGCGGCGCGGTCACTCGCGGTTGCCGTAGCGCCGCTCGATCTCGCGGCGCGCCTCGTCGGCGAGCGGATGGTCGGGGTGGCGCGCGATGAAGAGCTCGAGCCCTTCGCGCGTGTTGCGTGCCTTCAGGCCTTCATATTCCTTGCGGACCGCTTCCTCGATGTCCGGGCCTTTCTGCATGATGCCTCCCGTGCCGGTCGGAGCCGAGGCCTCGCCGGCGCCGGAGCATCCGGCGGCGATCGCCATGGCAAGAAGGATCGGACTCATCTTTTCCAGCCGCATGAATAACACCAAACACGAAAACGTCTGATCGGACATGGTATAGCATGATCCGACTCGCGCCGGCCACCCAGGCCGGAGCCACGAGCCCCGATCACATTGGCCGCACGGGAGAGGCAAAACCATGACCGGTACCAACAAGACGACAAAATCGATCAACGAGACGAATTCGCAATTCGTCGATTCGGTCCTGAGCGGATTCGCGTGGTCCGGCGGCACCGTGACCTATGCCTTCCCGACCTCCAAGGGCAGCTACGACTACACGCCCGAGAAGAACAACAATTTCGCCGCCGTATCGCAGCAACAGAAGAATGCCGCTCTCTTCGCCATGGAGCAGTCCTTCGGCAACACGGCGAACAACGGCTTCTCGGTCGAGGGATTTACCAAACTCAATTTCAATGCGGGCAGCAACGACAGCGCGACGCTGCGTTTTGCCCAGTCGGACGAGGCGAGCCCGACGGCCTACGCCTATTACCCGAGCACGAGCAAGCAGGGCGGCGACATCTGGTTCAGCACCAACTATGCCGGCACCTCGCTCGACTATCGCACGCCGACGGCCGGCAACTACGCCTGGCACACGCTGCTGCACGAGCTCGGCCACGCGCTCGGCCTCAAACATGCCCACGAGACGGATACGTTCGGCGCCATGCCGAGCCAGTGGGACACGATCGAGTACTCGATCATGACCTACCGCCCCTACCAGGGCGGTTCCACCGGCAGCGGCTACCAGTATGAGGAATTCGGCGGGCCGCAGACCTTCATGATGGCGGATATCGCGGCCCTGCAGCACATGTACGGCGCGGACTATTCCACCAACAGCGGCAACACGGTCTACAAGTGGAAGCCCGGCAGCGGCGAGACGCTGGTCAACGGCAAGGTGGCGATCGATCCCGGCGCCAACCGCATCTTCGCCACCATCTGGGACGGCGGCGGCAAGGATACCTATGACCTCAGCGCCTACAATTCCGACCTGTCGATCGACCTGAGGCCCGGCGCCTATTCCGAATTCAGCGACGCCCAGCTCGCCTATCTCGGCGGCGGCCCGAACGGCGGTTATGCCCGCGGTCACATCTTCAACGCGCTGCTCTACAAGGGCAACCTCGCCTCGCTCATCGAGAACGCCAAGGGTGGCAGCGGCGACGACTTCATGTACGGCAACCAGGGCAAGAACCAGTTCAACGGCGGCAAGGGCGCCGATGACCTCTACGGCAATACCGGCAACGACAAGCTCTACGGCGGCAACGGCCAGGATCACCTGGAAGGCGGCAAGGGCAACGACCTGCTCGACGGCGGCAAGGACGGCCAGCGCGACGAACTGAAGGGCAACGGCGGCAAGGACGACTTCGTCTTCAAGAAGGGCTTCGGCAACGACGTCATTCTCGACTTCCAGGACGGCTCCGACGACATCGACCTCAAGGCCTTCAACCTGACCTTCAGCCAGGTGAAGAACAAGATGACGGATGTCGGCAGCGACATCGAGATCGATCTCGGCGGCGGCAACGTCATCCTCGTGAAGAACATCGACAAGTCGGACTTCGTCTCCGGCGACTTCCTCCTCTGACGGCCCGGCGC
>NZ_JAKGBU010000041.1:27109-30375 GCF_021555155.1 Rhizobium alarense | reverse complement strand
GCCCGGCGCGCCCCCGAGGGGCAGCCCGGAACGGAAATGTGGGAGGCGCGCACAACAACAATCGATCGCATGACGTCGAAGTTCGCGATTGAGTCTTGCCGCAGGAATCACCTGTCTTTCAGAGCCGGCGGTTTTATCGGGCCTACCCGTCCGTGCCGCGCTGCTGGGCGATGGCCATGGCGAACACGCCATTTCCGACGCTCCAGTCCGAATAGTCGTTCTCGTGCATGAAAATGAACAGGTCTTTGGGGGATACTGCCGCGTTCGTCTGCAGGTTGCGGGCAATGGCGGCATAGAGCGCACGCTTCATCGCATCGCTTCGACCTCGGCGCATCGTAATCTCGACGACGATAAGACTTTCAGAGCGGGCAATGCCGTTGAAGGTCCGGTCGAAGAAGAACTCTCCATCGCGATATTCGGTCACGAGGTTGAACAGTTCATCCTGCGGCATTCCGATGCCTTCGACCAAGGCGTCGTGAATGCCCTGTACGATACTGCATTTGCGGTGCGGTTCAGTTCCGGAAGGAAGAGCTGTTCTGACAAATGGCATGATTCAACCTCAATGATTTGACGATTGCGCCATTAATCACAATGGGCCTGCCGAATATATTGACATCTTCGCCGGTTTAATGTGATGCAGGCTCACATGAAAGATCGCAGGAACTTGCCGGTCGCAGCGCTGCGGGCGTTTGAAGCCGCCGCGCGCCATGGCCGGCTCACGGCTGCCGCCGAGGAACTCGCCGTGACGCATGGGGCGATCAGTCGCCATGTCAGCCATCTTGAGGCTTTCATCGGGACGCCGCTTTTCGAAGGCCCTCGAAATCGCCCCAGGCTCACGCCGGAAGGCCGTGTGTTCGGCTTCGCGCTGACCGCCGCGTTCGATCAGATCGAGGATGCGCTTCGCATCGTCGCGAAGGGTGATGACAGCATTCTCGACGTCGCGTGCCTCAGCACGTTCGCCATGCGTTGGCTTATTCCGCGTCTTCACGATTTCACAGCGACGTATCCGCGCTATGATGTACGCCTCGCGACCGACGATCGGCTGCCGCGTACCCAGGTCGATGTACAGATTGTGGTTTTACCGCCGGGCGCCTCGATTCCGGATAACTGCTCGCTGCTGTTTCGGGAGCAGCTGGGGTTGATCGTGGCGCCGTCGGCTGCAAAAGGAACGTTGACTTGCGTTCGGGCCGAAACGGCGAAGTTGCCCCGGCTGGAAACGCGAACACGCCCCCATGTCTGGCACGAGTGGTCACGCCTCACGAGCCAGGATGGACAGGACACGTCCTCTGCAACACGGATTTTCGACCACTATCACCTCACCATCGAGGCTGCGCTGAACGGGCTCGGCGCGGCAATCGCGCCGTGGCATCTGGTCGCGGGAGACGTCGCATGCGGTCGGTTGATCGCGCCCTACGGCTTCCTGCACAGCGACTATCGGTATGTCGTGAAAGTCGAGCGGCCCGGGCGGCGCAAGACGGAGCATTTTGTCGGATGGCTAAAAGAGGCAATCGCGGATTTTCCGGCACCCGCGCTTTGAGCGGCACTTATCCGGGGTTTCGCAAAAATTCCGGGTCTTGTTGACCTGTCACCGCCGGCTTCTGCAGCGTTCGAAATTCATGATTGCCGCGAAAACCGTCGTCGTTGCCCGGGCCGCCTGCGCGGCCCGGCGGCGGAACTTCTATTCCAGAACGACGACGGCTTCCACCTCGAAGAGCATGGGGTCGATGGCGAGCCTGGGAACGGGTACCAGGGTTTGCGCCGGCAGCGTGTCACCGAACATGTCCTTGACGTTCCGGGTCAGGACTCCAAGCTTGGACATATCGTGATCGACGACGAAAACCGTGAGCTTGGCGACCTGATCCGGTCCGGCACCGATTCCCTCAAGCGCGGCACGCAGGTTTGCATAGGCCTGCTCAACCTGCGTGGCAAAGTCGGGCGACAAGGCGCCCGTGCTGTCGAAGCCGCCCTGTCCTGAGATATAGGCAACCCTGGCTCCGGCGGGCACGATTGCCGCCGTGCTATAGCCGTTCGCCGTGGGATCCCCGAGCTTCGGCGGGTTGACGATGGTCAGTTCATTCGCGGTCGCCCCGGTGGAAATTCCCATGATGATCGCTCCTCCGATGAGCAGATGCTTGATTGCGTGTGACATGATTTTCTTGGTCCCTGCGGTCTGAAGTAAGGCCGATAGAGCAACGATGTGTTGTCTGCTCGTACCCGACGGCAGCACTTTTAGGCGGCCATACCTGTCAATTCATGTCAGGTTCGAATATGAACTTCCCATGCGTGCAAGCCGCCTCCTGTCCATCCTGACCACCCTGCAAGCGAAGGGACACGTCACCGCCCAGATGCTTGCCGCTGAGTTCGAGGTTTCGCTTCGGACAATCTATCGCGATGTGGATGCGCTGAGCGCAGCAGGCATCCCGATCTACAGCGTGCAGGGCAGCGGCGGAGGCTACCGGCTGCTCGACGGCTACCGGGTCCGCCTCAACGGCCTATCGTCAACCGAGTCCAAGGCGCTGTTCCTGGCCGGACTGACACGCCAGGCGGCGGATCTCGGAATGGGTGCAGTTGCGGCGAGCGCCCGCACGAAGCTCCTGGCCGCCTTGCCGGAAGACATGCGGTCCGGCGCGATGAAACCGCGTTTCCACTTTGACGCGCCGGCCTGGTTCGCGGAGGCGGAGACCCTGGACCACCTGCCGGCTGTCGCCGATGCCGTGTGGAACCAGCACCCCATCCGCATGCGCTATCAAAGCCGGACGGCAGACAGGGAGCGGCGCGTCGAGCCTCTTGGCATCGTCCTGAAGGGTGGAGCCTGGTATCTGGTCGCCCAAGCCGGCAAAGAAGCCCGCACCTTCCGCATTTCCAGAATCGGGGAAATGGAGGTTCTGGATGAACGGTTCGATTACCCGAAGGTTTTCGACCTCGAAGCGTATTGGACCGAGAGCATCCGGCGCTACGAGGCGGATCTTCATCCGAATCGCGCTGAAATTCGTCTCTCGCCCTGGGGCATGGAGAGGATGGAGGAGCTTCTACCGCCCTATATCCGCACCGCGGCGGTGCTTTCCGGGGACGCCGACGCACGGGGCTGGCGGTCGGTAACCATATCGGTCGGTTCTATCGCGCACGCCGCGACGGAGCTTCTGCGCTTCGGCGCGGAGGTCGAGGTGATCGCGCCGCCGGCGCTTCGCGCCAAAATGGCGGAGATCGTCGGCACTCTGGCAAAAGTCTATGCCGGCGACGATCCAGGATAGGAGCACGCTGGGCGA
>NZ_JAKGBU010000041.1:0-27009 GCF_021555155.1 Rhizobium alarense | reverse complement strand
TGGTCGAACCCGGCCGCGCCGCGGCCCGGGCCTCAGAACGGAATGTCGTCGTCCATGTCGCGCGAGAAGCTCGGCGAGCCGCCGCCGGCGGCGCGGCCGGCCGATGCGGGCTTGGCACCATAGTCGTCGTAGTTCTGGTCGCCGCCGAAATTCGATCCGCCGAAATCGCCGCCGCCGCGCCGCTCGCCGCCGCCCTCGCCGCGCCCGTCCAGCATGGTCAGCGTCGAGTTGAAGCCCTGCAGCACCACCTCCGTCGTGTAGCGGTCGTTGCCGGTCTGGTCCTGCCACTTGCGGGTCTGCAGCGCACCCTCGATATAGAGCTTGGCGCCCTTCTTCACATATTGTTCGATGACCTTGCAGAGGCCCTCGTTGAAGACCACGACATTGTGCCACTCGGTCTTTTCGCGGCGCTCGCCGGACGTGCGGTCGCGCCAGCTTTCCGACGTCGCGATCCGCAGATTGGCGATCGGCCGGCCGTCCTGCGTGCGCCGGATTTCGGGATCGGCCCCGACATTGCCGATGAGGATCACCTTGTTGACGCTGCCAGCCATGAACTCTGTCCCTGTGTCGTGCCGGGCGCATCGCCGCCCGGTCTCGTTTCGTGCAATCCGCCCATCATATCGACCGCGGCCGGCCCGCGCCGCCCGCGCCGCCGGTAATCCACAGATCATTGCGCTTCAATTTGTTCTTTTTTTGTTCTAATGGGCCTCTATACTCTTGTCAACCGAATCGGAATGACGCAGTGATTTACCCGAAGAGCGCATGGACAGGCTCCCCGCCGTCCCTACATAGGTAGCGCATCCCTCACCTGACGCTGGACACCATGAGCGAACTCAAGACCATTTCCATTCGCGGCGCGCGCGAACACAATCTGAAGGGCATCGACCTCGACCTGCCGCGCAACAGCCTGATCGTCATGACGGGCCTGTCAGGCTCCGGCAAGTCGTCGCTCGCCTTCGACACGATCTATGCGGAAGGCCAGCGCCGTTATGTCGAGAGCCTGTCGGCCTATGCCCGCCAGTTCCTCGAGATGATGCAGAAGCCGGATGTCGACCAGATCGACGGCCTGTCGCCGGCGATCTCGATCGAGCAGAAGACGACCTCGAAGAACCCGCGCTCGACCGTCGGCACGGTCACCGAGATCTACGACTACATGCGCCTGCTCTTCGCGCGCGTCGGTGTCCCCTACTCGCCGGCGACGGGCCTGCCGATCGAGAGCCAGACGGTCAGCCAGATGGTCGACCGCGTGCTCGCCATGGAGGAAGGCACCCGCCTCTACATCCTCGCGCCGATGATCCGCGGCCGCAAGGGCGAGTACAGGAAGGAACTCGCCGAGTTGATGAAGAAGGGCTTCCAGCGCGTCAAGGTGGACGGCCAGTTCTACGAGATCGCCGACGTGCCGGCGCTGGACAAGAAATACAAGCACGACATCGACGTGGTCGTCGACCGCGTCGTCGTGCGTCCCGACCTCGCCGCACGCCTCGCGGACAGTCTGGAGACCAGCCTCCGGCTCGCCGACGGGCTGGCGGTCGCCGAGTTCGCCGACAAGCCGCTGCCGCCCGAGGAGACGTCCGCCGGCGGCTCGGCCAACAAGTCGCTGAACGAGACGCACGAGCGGGTGCTGTTTTCCGAAAAATTCGCCTGCCCCGTCTCCGGCTTCACCATTTCCGAGATCGAGCCGCGGCTCTTCTCCTTCAACAATCCCTTCGGCGCCTGCCCGACCTGCGACGGGCTCGGCAGCCAGCAGAAGATCGATCCGGACCTGATCGTGCCCGAGCCGCAGCGGACGCTCCGCGACGGCGCCATCGCGCCCTGGGCCAAGTCGTCCTCGCCCTACTACAACCAGACGCTGGAGGCGCTCGGCGAAGCCTACGGCTTCAAGCTTTCCCATCGCTGGTCGGAACTCTCGCAGGAGGCGCAGAATGCCATCCTGCACGGCACCCGGGAGAAGATCGAGTTCAACTACAAGGACGGCGCACGCTCCTACAAGACGGTGAAGACCTTCGAGGGCATCGTGCCGAACCTCGAGCGGCGCTGGAAGGAAACGGATTCCGCCTGGGCGCGCGAGGAGATCGAGCGCTACATGTCGGCCGCCCCCTGCCCCGCCTGCAACGGTTTCCGGCTGAAGCCGGAGGCGCTGGCCGTCAAGATCGACAGGCTGCATATCGGCGAGGTCACGCAGATGTCGATCCGCGTGGCGCGCGACTGGTTCGAGGCGCTGCCCGAGCACATGAACGCCAAGCAGAACGAGATCGCGGTGCGCATCCTGAAGGAGATCCGCGAGCGGCTGCGTTTCCTCAACGACGTCGGGCTGGAATATCTCTCGCTGTCGCGCAATTCCGGCACGCTGTCGGGCGGCGAAAGCCAGCGCATCCGGCTTGCCTCGCAGATCGGCTCGGGGCTGACCGGCGTGCTCTACGTGCTCGACGAGCCGTCGATCGGCCTGCACCAGCGCGACAATGCCCGCCTGCTGGAGACGCTGCGCCACCTGCGCGACATCGGCAACACGGTGATCGTCGTCGAGCATGACGAGGACGCCATCCTGACGGCCGATTACGTCGTCGACATCGGCCCGGCCGCCGGCATCCACGGCGGCGAGGTGATCGCCCAGGGCGCACCGTCCGACATCATGGCCCATCCGAAGTCGCTGACCGGAAAATACCTCTCCGGCGAGATGGCGGTCGGCGTGCCTTCGGAACGGCGCAAGCCGAAGAAGAAGAAGGAAATCAGGGTCGTCGGCGCGCGGGCGAACAATTTGAAGAATGTCACTGCGGCGATTCCGCTCGGTGTCTTCACGGCGGTCACCGGCGTTTCCGGCGGCGGCAAGTCCACCTTCCTCATCGAGACGCTCTACAAGTCGGCGGCGCGCCGCATCATGGGCGCGCGCGAAAACCCGGCCGAGCACGACCGCATCGACGGTTTCGAGTTCATCGACAAGGTGATCGACATCGACCAGTCGCCGATCGGCCGCACGCCGCGCTCGAACCCGGCCACCTATACCGGCGCCTTCACGCCGATCCGCGACTGGTTCGCCGGCCTGCCCGAAGCCAAGGCGCGCGGCTACCAGCCGGGCCGCTTCTCCTTCAACGTCAAGGGCGGGCGCTGCGAGGCCTGCCAGGGCGACGGCGTCATCAAGATCGAGATGCATTTCCTGCCGGACGTCTATGTCACCTGCGACGTCTGCCACGGCAAGCGCTACAATCGCGAGACGCTCGACGTCACCTTCAAGGGCAAGTCGATCGCTGACGTCCTGGACATGACGGTGGAGGAAGGCGTCGACTTCTTCGCCGCCGTGCCCGCCGTGCGCGACAAGCTCGTCACCCTGAACCAGGTCGGCCTCGGCTATATCAAGGTCGGCCAGCAGGCGAACACGCTGTCGGGCGGCGAGGCGCAGCGCGTCAAGCTCGCCAAGGAACTGTCGAAGCGCTCGACGGGCCGCACGCTCTACATCCTCGACGAACCGACGACCGGCCTGCATTTCCACGACGTGGCGAAGCTCTTGGAAGTGCTGCACGAGCTCGTCAACCAGGGCAATTCGGTGGTCGTCATCGAGCACAATCTCGAAGTCATCAAGACCGCCGACTGGGTCATCGACTTCGGCCCCGAGGGCGGCGACGGCGGCGGCGAGGTGATCGCGGAAGGCACGCCGGAGGATGTGGTAAAGGTCGAGCGCTCCTATACCGGGCAGTTTCTCAAGGACCTGCTGGAACGGCGGCCGATGCGGAAGGTCGCGGCGGAATAGGGTTTGCTACCAGAGGAGATGAACACCGAAGGACAGGAAGGCCTTGTCCGAACTGATCACCGGCATGTCTTCAAGCTTCGCCTGGGCGGCGATCAGGCGGTCGAACGGATCGCGGTGTTCGCCAGCCATGCGGCCCGCCAGCAGCGCGTGATCGGCCGTGAGATCGAGTTTCGTGAAAGCGCCCTGGATCAGTATGGATTCGAACCGGTCAGAGATTTCGCGGGCTTCGTCGAGTTTGCCGATGCGAACCTTCGTCGCGATCTCGAACGCCGTCACTGAACTCACGAAGCGTGTGATGCCCGGATTGTCGATCGTTTCCCTGGCGCGAGCGCTTAGTCGCGGGTCGGCCATGAGCCACCAGAGAAGCGCTTGCGTGTCCAGGAGAACGGTCAGACGTCTCCCTCCCAAAGCTTCAGCTCGTCTTCCGGAAGCGGATCGAAGAAGAATGAGTCGGGAATTTTACCGCGCAGGTGGGCGTGGCT
The DNA here is from genome assembly GCF_021555155.1 of Rhizobium alarense. GTDB lineage: Bacteria > Pseudomonadota > Alphaproteobacteria > Rhizobiales > Rhizobiaceae > Rhizobium_D > Rhizobium_D alarense. The sequence continues at coordinate 22,785 of NZ_JAKGBU010000041.1, read as the reverse complement.
GCCGTAGCCGCGAACGGTCGGCTTCGGCGCTTCAAGCGCGACGAGTTTCGCAACTGGCTTGTTGCCGCGTGCCAATACGATTTCTTCACCCGCCTCGGCACGCGCAATCAGTTTCGACAGTTCGGTTTTCGCCTGATGGATATTGACAACGGTCATGCACATCATCCTTGAGCAATTATTACATAGCTAATTTCCTAGCTAACTTCAACGGGAGGCAATTCATGACCCAATCCGGCATCATTCGCACCGGCATCGGCGGCTGGACCTTCGATCCGTGGGAAGGCACCTTCTATCCGGAAAAACTGCCGAAGAAGCGACAGCTCGAATTCGCCAGCCGCGAGCTGACGGCGATCGAGGTCAACGGCACCTATTACGGCTCGCAGAAGCCGGAAACCTTTGCCAAATGGGCGTCCGAGGTGCCGGACGGCTTTGTCTTCTCGCTGAAGGCCAGCCGCTTCTCGACGAACCGCAAGGTGCTGTCGGACGGCGGCGAATCCGTCGAAAGGTTCCTGACGCAGGGCATCACCGAACTCGGCGACCATCTCGGCCCGATCCTCTGGCAGTTCGCGCCGACGAAGAAATTCGAACCGGAGGATTTCGAGGGCTTCCTCAAGCTTCTGCCGGACAAGCAGGACGGGATCCCGCTGCGTCATGTGCTGGAGGTGCGCCATGATTCCTTCAGGGTGCCGGAATTCGCCGCACTCGCCCGCAGGTACGCAGCCGCCGTCGCCTATGCCGAGCACGCCGCGTATCCGGAGATTGCCGACGTCACGACCGACTTCGTCTATGCCCGCCTCCAGAAGGGCTCGGACGAGATTGCGACCTGCTACACCCCCGAAAGACTCGATCTGTGGGCCGGCCGGCTGAAGGAATGGGCCTCCGGCGGCGGGCCGGCCGACCTGCCGCTGATCGATCCGGACCACAAGCCGGAGAAAGTGCCGCGCGACGTCTTCGCCTTCTTCATCACCGAAGGCAAGGTCAACGCGCCGAACGGTGCGCGAGAGCTCCAGAAGCGGGCCGGCTGACGGCCGTTGCGCCTGTCGCGGGCGTGGAATCAGGGCTGGACGAGCGGCCCGATCGCCTCGACGAGCGTTTCGGCGGTCAGTCCGTCGCCGGCTTTCCGGCCCGCCTCGCCGTGACGCCAGACGGCTGCGGCCGCCGCCTCGAAGGGTGGCATGCGCTGCGCAAGATGCGCGCCGACGATGCCGGCGAGCACGTCGCCGGAGCCTGCGGTCGCAAGGCAGGGCGGCGCATTGTCGTTGATCAGCGCCCGCCCGTCCGGCGCCGCGATCACCGTGTCGGCTCCCTTCAGCACGATCACCGCATTGCTGCGCGCCGCCGCCGCCCGTGCGCGGTCAACCTTGGAAAGCGTCCCGTCGGCCGCGAGATCCGCGAAGAGCCGTGCGAACTCGCCGTCATGCGGCGTCATGACGAGCCGCGGCGGACCATCCCGGAAAAGCGCAAAGAGGGCATCCGGATCGTCCCGGAAGGCGGTGATGCCGTCCGCGTCGAGCACCAGCGCGCGCCTGCCGGTCGCCGCGACGAAGGCACGCGCCTTCGCCAGATCGCCGAAGGCCGGGCCGAGCACGAAGGTGCGGAAGCGGTCGTCCGCAAGCAGCGCGGCAAGGGCCCGTTCGTCATCGACCCGCCGCAGCATGACGGCCGTCAGATGCGCCTCCAGTGCGGCCAGGGCGTCGCCTGGCCCGAGCACCGTGACGAGGCCGGCGCCGGCGCGCAATCCCGCCCCGGCCGCCAGCCGCGCCGCGCCGGTGGCACCCGCCCCGCCGGAAAAGACCGCGAGATGCCCGCGGCCGTATTTGTGGCCCGCCCCATCCGCCTTCGGCAGCGCCATGCGCCAGATGTCGGGGCCGTTGACGCGCAGATGATGCCCCTCGTGCAGGACGATGCGCGGCGGAATGCCGATGTCGAAAACGTCGGTCTCACCGCAAAGCGCCCGTCCCGGCATCAGCAGATGGCCCGGCTTGCGGCACATGAAAGTGACGGTGACGGCCGCGTCGAAGGCGGCGCCGCGCACCGCGCCCGTGCGGCCGTCGACGCCGCTCGGCAGGTCGGCGGCCACCACGGGGAGCGCCAGACCGTTGACCGCGTCGATCACCCGGCAGACCGTGTCCGGCAGGTCCCGTGCAAGCCCCGCCCCGAACAGCGCGTCGATTACCACGTCCCCGGGCGATGCTTGGTAGCCGGCTAATGATATCGTGTCTCCCGCCCACAGATGCCGAGCCGCCGCCGCGTCTCCCGTCAGCGCGTCGGGATCGCCGAAGGCGAAGAGCGCAACCGGCGCTCCGGCTTCGACCAGCGCGCGCGCGGCGACGTAACCGTCCCCGCCATTGTTTCCGGGACCGCAGAGCACGGCAAAGCGCAGGCCCCCGGGAAAGCGCCGCAGCGCCGCCGCGGCGACGGCGCGGCCCGCCCGCTCCATCAGGCCCTGGGATGACAGGCCGGAGGCCGATGCCGCCCGGTCGACCGCGGCCATCTCGTCCGGTGTCAGCACGAGATTTTCAAGCATGCTGCGCATGACCGGCACCATCGCGCGAAAGGCCCGGAACCGCAAGCGCCGAAACCCCGCGAAATGGGTGAAATAATATGCATTTGCACATAGTTAGTGCACAGTTTTAAGTCGACGCGAAAGGCACGCTTGGGCTCGCGCCGATTCCCATGAGAAAGCCGCCTCAAAGTTATAATTTTTAGGCAAATTCCACTGGTTTTCTGCCCGCAAAGGCGCAAGATTGCCGTCAATCAGCCGGCGGAGCGCCGATTTGCGCACTAATTCGTTGCAGTCTGGCATGCAAAATGCATGATTTGGCGCAGCGGCAATCTGCCTGCTCAACGGGAGAAGCGGAGAGACATTTTCTCATGAAAAAGATCGAAGCGATCATAAAGCCTTTCAAGCTGGACGAAGTGAAGGAAGCTCTTCAGGAAGTCGGCCTGCAGGGTATTACGGTCACGGAAGCCAAGGGCTTTGGGCGCCAGAAGGGCCACACGGAACTCTATCGCGGCGCCGAATATGTCGTGGATTTCCTGCCCAAGGTGAAGGTCGAGGTGGTGCTGGCCGACGAGAATGCGGAAGCGGTGATCGAGGCCATCCGCAACGCCGCCCAGACCGGCCGCATCGGCGACGGCAAGATATTCGTCTCGAATGTCGAGGAAGTCATCCGCATCCGCACCGGCGAAACCGGGATCGACGCCATCTGACTGCCATCCAAATGCCTTGCCGTCGGGACAAGGCTCCAATCGTCACAAAAACTAGGGATTGAACACCATGACGAGTGCAAACGATATCCTCAAGCAGATCAAGGAAAACGACGTCAAGTTCGTCGATCTGCGCTTCACGGATCCGAAGGGCAAGCTGCAGCATGTGACGATGGACGTCTCCTGCGTCGACGAGGACATGTTCGCCGACGGCGTCATGTTCGACGGCTCGTCGATCGCCGGCTGGAAGGCCATCAACGAATCCGACATGGTGCTGATGCCCGACACGGCCACCGTGCACATGGATCCGTTCTTCGCCCAGTCGACCATGGTCATCATGTGCGACATCCTCGACCCGATCTCCGGCGAAGCCTATAACCGCGACCCGCGCGGCACGGCCAAGAAGGCGGAGGCCTATCTGAAGTCCTCCGGCATCGGCGACACGGTGTTCGTCGGCCCCGAGCCCGAATTCTTCGTCTTCGACGACGTCAAGTACAAGGCCGATCCCTACAACACCGGCTTCAAGCTCGATTCGTCCGAGCTGCCGTCCAACGACGACACGGACTACGAGACCGGCAACCTCGGCCACCGTCCGCGCGTCAAGGGCGGCTATTTCCCGGTTCCGCCGGTCGATTCGTGCCAGGACATGCGCTCCGAGATGCTGACGGTGCTCGCCGAGATGGGCGTCGTCGTCGAGAAGCACCACCATGAGGTCGCCGCCGCCCAGCACGAGCTCGGCGTCAAGTTCGACACGCTGGTGCGCAACGCCGACAAGATCCAGATCTACAAGTATGTCGTGCATCAGGTCGCAAACGCCTACGGCAAGACCGCGACCTTCATGCCGAAGCCGATCTTCGGCGACAACGGCTCGGGCATGCACGTGCACCAGTCGATCTGGAAGGACGGCAAGCCGACCTTCGCCGGCGACGAATATGCCGGCCTCTCCGAGTCGTGCCTCTTCTACATCGGCGGCATCATCAAACATGCCAAGGCGATCAACGCCTTCACCAACCCGACGACCAACTCCTACAAGCGCCTGGTCCCGGGTTACGAGGCGCCGGTCCTGCTCGCCTATTCGGCGCGCAACCGCTCCGCCTCCTGCCGCATCCCGTTCGGCTCCGGCCCGAAGTCGAAGCGCGTCGAGGTCCGTTTCCCCGATCCGCTGGCCAACCCCTATCTCGGCTTCGCCGCCATGCTGATGGCCGGGCTCGACGGCATCAAGAACAAGATCCATCCCGGCAAGGCCATGGACAAGGACCTCTACGACCTGCCGCCGAAGGAACTGAAGAAGATCCCGACCGTCTGCGGGTCGCTGCGCGAGGCGCTCGAGAACCTCGACAAGGACCGCAAGTTCCTGACCGCCGGCGGCGTCTTCGACGACGACCAGATCGATGCCTATATCGAACTGAAGATGGTGGAAGTCATGCGCTTCGAAATGACGCCGCACCCGGTCGAGTTCGACATGTACTACTCGGCCTGATCGGCCGACATCGTCCAAGAACGCGGGCGGCCATCGGCCGCCCGTTTGCATTCCGGGATACGGAGCGAATCGACCATGGAAAGCCTGCTGGACGCCTATCGCCGGACGCGCTACGTCGTCGAGACGCCGGACGGCGAGATCGTCGCGCGGATCGGCGAGCACAGTCCCGGTCTCGAAACGCTGATGGCGCAAGAGCGCACGACGACGGCCGCCATGATCACCGCCTGGAACCCGCTCAGCCGGCCGACGCCCGGCGGGGCGAATCGGGACGCCAATCTCCGGCTCGCGGGCGACCTTCGCGCACATTGCGCCGCCGTGCTTCCGGGCCGCGGCGAAGGCACCGACGGGACCTGGCCGCCCGAGGCAAGCTTCCTCGCAATCGGCATCGGCCGGCAGGCGGCGGAAGACCTCGGGCGCACCTATCGCCAGCATGCGATCGTGTGGTTCGAGACCGGCCATCCGCCGGAGCTGCTGCCGCTCAGCGACGAGGCGCTGGCCGCCAGCCGTCCGGAGCCTTCGATACCGTGAACGGGAGGACCTGCCCTTGCGCAATCCGGCGCTGACGACATTTCTGGGACGGGCCGGCGATCGGAACGATCTGGGCATCCCCGGCGCGGCGGCCGTCGGGGACGCCCTTGCCGGCCGTCTGCAGGTGCCGGCAACGACGATCGGCAGGCCGGCGCCGGCGCTGAATGGGGCCTGGGAGGCGGAGCTCGCGGCGGCCCTGCCGGCCCTTCACGAACTCGCCGCCCGTTACAATTCCATTCTCGCGTCCGGCAGGACGCCGGTGACGGCGCTTCCCCGCTGCGCGGCGGCGCTTGCCACCCTGCCGGTCGTCGCGAAACACCGGCCCGAAGCCTGTGTCGTGTGGTTCGACGCCCATGCGGACATCAACACGCCGGAAACGTCATCGAGCGGTTATCTCGGCGGCATGGTCCTCTCCGCGGCGGCTGGCCTCTGGCAGTCCGGCCTGGGGAACGGGTTGCGGCTCGAAAACCTGGTCTTCGTCGGCCTGCGTGACGCCGATCCCGCCGAGCAGGCGCTGATCGCGGCCCGGGCCATCCCGGTGGTTTCTCCTGGAGATGCGATGGCGGATACGCTGCGGCAGGCCATCGCCGGACGTCCGGTCTATGTGCATCTGGATTGCGACGTGCTGAGCCCCGGCCTTGTGCCGACCGACTTTCAGGTCGAGGGCGGGCTGTCGCACGCCGATCTCGGCCGCGCCTGCGCGGTTCTCGCGGAACACGACTGCGTCGGGCTGGAAATCGCGGAATTTCAGGAGGCCTGGCCGGAAAGCGGAAGGCCGGCCTCTCCGGCCGGCCTTCTCGATTCGATTGCGCCGCTGCTTATGCGGCTGTCGCAAGAAGCCTGACCGGGCCGTCCCGATCAGGCCGTCTTGTCGCGTCAGCCGCGCAGGATCGACCGGCCGGCATATTTCGCCTGCGGTCCGAGCTGTTCCTCGATGCGGATCAGCTGGTTGTACTTGGCGGTGCGGTCGGAGCGGGCGAGCGAGCCGGTCTTGATCTGGCCGCAGTTGGTGGCGACAGCGAGGTCGGCAATCGTCGAATCCTCGGTCTCGCCGGAGCGGTGCGACATGACGGCGGAGTAGCTCGCCTTGTGCGCCGTCTCGACGGCGTCGAGCGTTTCCGACAGCGAGCCGATCTGGTTCACCTTGACGAGGATCGAATTGGCGACGCCCATCTTGATGCCGTCGCGCAGCCGTGCCGAATTGGTGACGAACAGATCGTCGCCGACGAGCTGGCACTTGCTGCCGATGAGGTCGGTCACCGCCTTCCAGCCGTCCCAGTCGTCCTCGGCCATGCCGTCCTCGATCGAGAAGATCGGGTATTTCGCCGCAAGTTCGGCAAGGTATTCGGCCATGGCGCCGGGCTCGAGCGTACGGCCCTCGCCTTCCAGCACGTATTTGCCGTCCTTGAAGAATTCCGTCGAGGCGCAGTCGAGGGCGATCATCATGTCGTCGCCCGGCTTGTAGCCGGCTTTTTCGATCGAGGTCATGATGAAGTCGAGCGCGGCGGGCGCCGAGGCGAGGCCCGGCGCGAAGCCGCCTTCGTCGCCGACATTGGTGTTGTGGCCATCGGCGGCGAGCTGCTTCTTCAGCGTGTGGAACACTTCGGAGCCCATGCGCACGGCGTCGCGGATCGTGTCGGCGCCGACCGGCACGATCATGAATTCCTGGAAGTCGATCGGGTTGTCGGCATGCGCGCCGCCGTTGATGATGTTCATCATCGGAACCGGCAGCACGCGGGCGTTCGGGCCGCCGACATAGCGGTAGAGCGGCAGGCCGGCGGCCTCGGCGGCCGCCTTGGCGACGGCAAGCGACACGCCGAGGATGGCGTTGGCGCCGAGGCGGGACTTGTTCGCCGTGCCGTCGAGCTCGATCATCGCCTGGTCGATCTGGATCTGGTTTTCCGCCTCCAGGCCGCCGACCGCCTCGAAGATCTCGCCGTTCACCGCCTCGACGGCGCGCTCGACGCCCTTGCCGAGATAGCGCTTGCCGCCGTCGCGCAGCTCGACCGCCTCATGCGCGCCGGTGGAGGCGCCGGACGGCACGGCGGCGCGGCCGAAGGAGCCGTCCTCCAGATGCACGTCCACTTCGACCGTGGGGTTGCCGCGGCTGTCGAGGATTTCCCGGCCGATGATGTCGATGATAGCGGTCATGGTTGTCTTCCCTCCAAGGATGGGCCTTTGTGGCTGGGGCCGGCGATGATCTAATCGATTAAATCGTCATAATCGAAGCGATGGAAATTGCAAGGACGGCACCGGTGCCTCCCGCCGTAGCGCGGCGGCATGACAGGCATTTGACGCCGTCCGTCATGCCTTGGCGACCGCGTCGAACGCGAGCAGCTTTTCGAGCAGCCGCGGCATGTCTTTCAGATGCACCATGTTCGGGCCGTCCGACGGGGCATTGTCCGGATCCTCGTGCGTCTCGACGAACAGACCGGCGACGCCGACGGCGATTGCGGCGCGCGCCAACGTCTCGACGAATTCCCGCTGGCCGCCCGACGAGCCGCCCTGGCCGCCCGGCTGCTGCACCGAATGGGTTGCGTCGAAGACGACGGGCGCGCCGAGCGCGGCCATGATCGGCAGCGAGCGCATGTCGGAGACGAGCGTGTTGTAGCCGAAGGAGGCGCCGCGCTCGCAGAGCAGCACGTTCGGATTGCCGCTCTCGGTGAATTTCGCCAGCACGTTCTTCATGTCCCAGGGCGCAAGGAACTGGCCCTTCTTGACGTTGATCGCCCGGCCGGTCTTCGCGGCGGCGACGAGCAGGTCGGTCTGGCGCGACAGGAAGGCCGGGATCTGCAGGATGTCGACCGTCCCGGCGACGACCGCGCACTGCTCCTCCGTGTGGATGTCGGTCAGCACCGGAAAGCCGAAGTCCTTCTTCAGGTCGGCGAAGATCTCCATCGCCTTGTCGAGCCCGATGCCGCGCTTGCCGGCGATCGAGGTGCGGTTCGCCTTGTCGAAGGAGGACTTGTAGACAAGGCCGAGCCCGAGCCCGGCGCACAGTTCCTTCAGCGTGCCGGCGATCATATAGGCATGGTCGCGGCTCTCCATCTGGCAGGGGCCGGCGATCAGCGAGAAGCGCCGGTCCTGCGCGAAGGTCACCTTGCCGGCGCCGTCGCCGACCGTCACCGCGGAATTGCTCTGCATGCTCATTCTCCAAAGATGAAATGGACGCCCTGCCCCGGCGCCGGCGGCACCACGAGGCGGTCGTCCCGTTCGCGATAGATGACGCCGTTTGCGGCGAGAAGCCGGCGACAGCGGCCCGAATCGACGGTGCGGAGCACGACGGCGACCCCCTTCAGGCCGCGATCGCCCTCCGGCGGCGCAATGCCGTGGAAGCCGGCAAGGCCCGCCGCGTTCAGCACCGAGATGCGCCCGCGCGGCGTCTCGACAGACATGCCGAAGGAATGCGCCTCGACCGCGCGCTCGAAGGCCGCTTCCTGCACCAGATACTGGAAATCGGTGGGATTCTGTTCGAAGAGCACCACCTCGGCAAGGCCTGTCACGCCGTTCCCGTGGCTCTCCAGCGCCCTGCGGTCCGAAGGGAGCGCCACGACGCGCTCGGAGGCGAAGAAGAAGAAATCGGGCGCCCGCAGATCCGCGGCAAAGACGAGGCGAAAGCTGCCGGTCGCACTGCTGCCGTCCGGCAGGCGCATGTCGCGTGAAAACTCCAGGACCTCGCCGCCCGAAAGGCCGGCCGTCGTATAACGCTCGTCGTCGCCCCAGGCATCGTCCGTCGCCATGGCGACGGCGGAAAACCCCTCCGGTCCGCGCCGGAAGCGGAAGGCCTGGTCGCGGGCGACGAAGGGATTGCCCTCGCGCGCCGCCGCCTCGCAGTCCTCGCGGTTGGCGATGCCGAGCGGTTCCAGATAGCTGCCGTCCGACAGGAAGACGCAGCAGTTTTCCGTCCCGAACGGATGGCGCGCATCGGCGGCGACGGTAAAGCCGAGCTGCGTCAGGCGTTCGCGGGCAAGGGCAAGGTCGGACACCGGCAGCACCAGATGGTCGATCGGGCGGGGCGTTCTCGAACTCACGGTCATCGGCGGCATCCAGTTCCCTGTTCTGGCGCCCGTGCTTTGCATGCTTTCCGTTCCCATTGCAAGCGGAAGCCCCCTCGGCGCGGCGCGTGGAACATTTCGCCGCGACGATCATCCGGGATAGGTTCGCCATCCGGCAGCACGAACGGCCGGCGATATCCCCCTTCCGTCGAATGGTCCCGGTCCCGCCGAGCGGCTATGGTCCGTCATGACGCAGCCGGAAACCTTCGCAGCATGCTGACCGCCATCCTCTCCGACATCCACGCCAACCGCGAGGCCTTCGAGGCCGTGCTGGCGGCCGCCGAGGCGGCGGGCGCGGAGCGTTATGTGCTGCTCGGCGACATCGTCGGCTATGGCGCCGACCCCGAATGGTGCGTGCAACGGGCGCAGGCGCTGCAGGATGACGGCGCGACGGTGCTGCGCGGCAACCATGACGCCGCCGTCGGCAATCCATCCGTGTCGATGAATGCCGCAGCAGCGCTCGCGCTCGAATGGACCCGCAGGCAGCTCTGCCCCCGGTCCCGGGCGTATCTCGCCGCGCTTCCGCTGGACGCGCGGAACGGCGAGATTCTCTACGTCCATGCGGAGGCGCGCGCCCCCGAAGCGTGGAACTACGTGCTCGACGGCCATGATGCGAGGCGGCATCTTGCGGCCTGCGATGCGCGCGTCAGCGTCTGCGGCCACGTTCACAAGCCGGCCCTCTACTGCATGGGGGCGGACGACAGGGTCAAGCGCTTCACGCCCTCCGGAGCGATGCCGGTGCCGCTCCTTGCCCAGCGGCGCTGGCTCGCCGTGGCGGGCTCGGTCGGGCAGCCGCGGGACGGCAACCCGGCCGCCGCCTACTGCCTGCACGACGAGCGGGCCAACACGCTCGCATTCCGCCGCACCGCCTACGACGTGGAGACGGCCGCAGCCAAGATTCGCGCCGCCGGCCTGCCCGCCGCGCTCGCCGACCGGCTCTTCGAAGGACACTGACCATGGCCAATGCGCGCCTCGAGCCCGGTGACGTGATCGACGGTTTCCGCATCGAGGATCTCGCGCACAATGGCGGCATGGCACGCATCTGGAAGGTCAGCCGGCCCGACATCGATTTTCCCATCCTGATGAAGGTGCCGGTGATCGGCGAGGGCGACGACCCGGCGGCGATCGTCGGTTTCGAGATGGAGCAGATGATCCTGCCGCGCCTCGAAGGCCCGCACGTGCCGCGTTTCGTCGCCAACGGCGATTTCGCCACCCTTCCCTATATCGTCATGGAGTGCCTGCCCGGCACTTCGCTCTATCCGGAGATCGACCGCCTGCCCCTGACGCCGGAAGAGGTGGCGGCGGCGGGTGCCAGGGTGGCGACGGCGCTCGATTCGCTGCACCGGCAGCATGTCGTGCATCTCGACCTGAAGCCCTCGAACGTCATGTTCCGGGCAGGCGGCGAGGCGGTGCTGATCGACTACGGCCTCGCCCGCCACCTGCACCTGCCGGACCTGATGGACGAGGAGTTCCGCCTGCCCTACGGCACGGCGCCCTATATGGCGCCGGAACAGGTGCTCGGCACGCGCAGCGATTTCCGCAGCGACCTCTTCGCGCTCGGCGTCATGCTCTACTTTTTCTCGACCGGCGAACGTCCCTTCGGCGATCCGCAGCGCATGAAAGGCCTGAAGCGCCGGCTCTGGCGTGACCCTTTGCCGCCGCGCGCCCGCAACGCCGCGATCCCGCCGGCCCTGCAGGAGGTGATCCTGCGCTGCCTTGAGGTGAACCCGGCCTGGCGTTACCCGACCGCCGCCCAGCTCGCCCTCGACCTGCAGGACCTCTCCGCCGTGAAGCTGACGGCGCGGGCGGAAAAGATGACGCGCGATCCCTTCGGCACGGTGATGCGGCGGCGCTTCAACCCCGTGCCGATCGAGACCGTGAAACCGCAGGCGGCGGAAGCACAACTGACCAACGCCCCGATCGTCGCGGTCGCGATCGACGTCGGCTCCAGCGCGCCCGAGCTTCTCGAAGCGCTGCGCGGCACGGTCACACGCATCATCGAGAACGCGCCGGATGCCCGCATTGCCTGCATCAACGTGCTGCGCATCAACCGGATCACCATCGACACCTCGCTCGACGAGGCCGGCCGCAACAAGCATGTGCTGCGGCTGGTGGAGCTGCGGAGCTGGGCGCAGGAGCTCGCCATGCCGACCGGCGGCATCACCTTCCATGTCCTGGAGGCCGTCTCGCCCGCCGATGCGATCCTCGACTATGCCCGCGAGAACTATGTCGACCACATCGTCATGGGCGCACGCGCCGAATCCGCCATGCGCTCCATGCTCGGCAGCGTCTCGGGCGAAGTCGCGGCGCATGCGCCCTGCACGGTCACGGTCGTGCGCAACCGGCCGCGCCCCGCCTGATCAGCCCCTCGGCGTCCAGGACACGGGCGTCTTGTCGCGCTCCACGACATAGAACCGGCCGGCCTCGACCTCCTGCCACGATCCCTGCGTGCCATCCGGCCAGAGCACCCGGACCTGCGCCCGCGCGGCGTCACCGAGCCCGAAATGCAGCCAGCCCCAATGGCCGCTGGCGTGCCCGCCGCCGACCGTCAGTTCGCGGCGCAGCGTGCGCGCTCCGAGCTTCACCTCGATCCAGGCACCGACCGCGCCCGGATTGACGCCCGCCTGCCGCAGCGACAGGCCGAGCCAGTGACCGGCGCCCTCGGTCGCATTGCGCCAGAGCTCGGCGTTCCGCCAGCGGTTGACCACGACCATGTCGATGCGGCCGTCGAGGTTGAAGTCGGCGAGCGAGGCGCCGCGGGCGACCGCGAAATTGGCGATTCCCGCCTTGTCGCCCATCTCCGCGAAGGTGCCGTCCCGTCGCTGGACGAGCAGGTTGTCCGGATCCTTCTCGGCGAAATCCGGCATCGTCGCCACATTGCCCTTGGCGACGAAGAGATCGACGAAGCCGTCGTTGTTCACGTCCTCGAACTGGGTATGCCAGCCGGTCGACGGCCGCACGTCGCCGCCCGCATAGGGCCGGTGCGCGGTGACGCCGCGCTTGAAGGCGATGTCCGCATAGCCGGGTTGCGGCCTGCCGTCCGGCGGGATCGCGGCAAGCGCCTGAAGCTTGTTGTCGGCCATGCTGGAGAGGTAATATTCCGGGTAGCCGTCGAGATCGAGGTCGTAGCCGGCAATGCCCATGCCCCAGATGCGCAGGTACTTCCAGCCCTCTTCCGCCGTGTAGAGCACCGGCTCCCGCCCGCTCTCCACCTTCCACATCTGCTCCTGGCCGCCCTTGTAGTATTCGCGGTCGTTGGAAACGCGCAACGACGGCGTGCCGGAACGGTTCCAGTCGGTGAACAGCATCGACAGCGGGCAGAAGCTGGGTTTCAGCGCGGCAGGCGGCGCGAACCGGCGCTCCGCCGTGCCGGCCGGCCGGTGCAGCCAGTTGTCGGTGCACGAGCCCCAGGGAAACATCTCCTCATGCCGGTCGATATAGTTGCCGACGGCGAGCGTCGGCCACCGGTTGCCGCGCCCGAAGGTCGCGGAAAAGGCCGTTGACCAGGCATCGCCGCCGTCGAAGCCCCAGGCCTCGTTGGCCCGCTCGAAGCGGCAGCCGCCGCGGCCGCGCATCAGCACGTTCTCGCCGACCCGCAGCAGCATCACGTCGGTCACGCCGTCGCTGTCGACATCCAGCGGATAGGCGCCGGTGACGGCGTCGAGCTCCAGGCCGCTGTCCCGCCGCTCGAACTGCAGCGCGCCGCCGGGCGCGGACGCGTTGCGGAAGAAGGCGGCCTCTTTCGCCCCGCCGGCGAGCAGCAGGTCGGGAAAACCGTCCGCGTCGCAATCGAAGGTCGCCGCGCCGCCGCCGACCATGTACTGGAAATCGCCGTCGTAGACGCTCTCGACGCCGGCCGCCGCCGCCTCCTCGACGAAACGCGGCACCAGCGGTCCGTCTTCGGCATGGCCGGAAACCGCCGGAGCGAGCAGCAGCGCGACGGAAAGCAGGGCCCGCCGCGCGCTCAACGTCTCGTCCTCAGCGCGACCGCATGGGCGCCGATGCAGCGGCCCTGGTCGAGGCCGCGCTCGATCGCCGCGCGGAAATGGATGCCGCCGTAAAGCCGCGAAATGCCGGCCTCTTCGGCCGCCTGCCAGAAGCTGCCGAAGCGCCGCGGCGGCAGCCCGTCGGCCGCATGGGTCGCGTCCTCGAAGGCGAAGCTTTCGCCGAAGAAGCCGGCAAGCACGGTCGCCGCCGCGCCCGACTGGGTGCTGTGGCCGCTCGGATACTCCGGAAAGGGCGGCGTGATCAGCAGCGGTTCCCAGCCCTTGTCGATGACGCGGCGGATATAGGTGACGGGACGCACCAGGTCGAACTCGTACTTGCTCGCCCAGCAGCCGATGAAGGCGTCGGCAAGCGTGACGCCGAGCCGCGCCAGAACGTCGGCGGCGCGTTCGGCACCCTCGCCGTCGCGCTCCAGGAGCTGCAGCGCGATCGAGATCCAGTGGCCGGGCGGCGTCGGCGAGAGCATCGGGTCGTCCGACCAGAAGCGGGCGACCCCGCGCTGCTCCGGCGTGATCTCCCGGACCGTGCGATAGACCTCCTCCGCCTCGGTGCGGAACGCCGAGCCCTCCGCCTCGCTGTAGGCGGGCGGCGGCGGCAGGGCGCAGCTCTTTCCCGTCGGCATGGCGAAGGCGCGGTTCTCGCCCCATTGCGGCAGAAGCGGCATCTGCTGCTGCGCGATCAGGCTCGTCGGCACCCAGTGCGCCGGTCCTTCCGTCAGCCTATATTCGAGCGGAAAGCCCATGTTCTCGACGACCGCGCCGCCGTCCGTGCCGGACCAGGCGAGAATATGCGCCGCAACCGCCTGCCCGGCCGTCACGCTCCGGGCGACGACGTCGGCCGGAACGCCCGAAGCGACGCGCTCGGCCATGCGGGCCTCCATCGCGCCGAGCGCCCTCTGGCCGGTCGGTCCGGTGTTGAAGAAGAACGCCTTGGCGCCGGCGGTCAGCGCCGCATTGACAACGACCGCCTCGTCATAGACGGCGTCCGCCTGCCGCGCGGGCAGCGTGTCGAGGCCGTTGAGCTGGCCGGCGAGCGAAACGAGGTCCGGCGCGCCGCCGGCGACCGCCTCGTAGGCCGTCACGCCGAGATAGGCGAAGGCGCGGCTCGCGACGGGTGGCGAATAGGTCGGCGTGTGGCGCACCAGTTCGAGGACAAGCCTGTACCAGCCACGGATGACCACGTCGCCGGATGGCCGTGGCTCCGCCGCCGCACCGCAGAATGCGAAAAGCAGCAGGGCCGACAGAATGGTCGACCTGAATCGATTGAAGCCCCGTTTCATGCACCCCCCGCACCGTTTTTCCATCGGCGTTCCCGCCCTTAGATCACGACGCGGGCGGGTTTCGCAAGCGGTTTGCAGCATGGGCTTCGGATGTCCCGAGCGATCTGCCGGGCACGTCGGGACAGGCGACGGTTGCGCTACGGGAACGTGCCGCAGTTTACCCGCGACGGGCGCAAGGGCGACAGCCTGAAGGCTCCCCTCACGGAATTGCGAAGATGCTGATCTGGTTGGCAATGCCGCGCAGCGTGACCGTGTGCGCGACGGGGCTGAGCCCGCGGTCGGCGAGCAGCGCCGACGCGTCCCGGTTGTCCAGCACCGCGCCGGTGGCGAAGATCTCCTGCGCGGCCGCCAGATGCTGGACGCGCGAGGCGATGTTGACCGTCTGGCCGAAATAGTCCTGCCGCTCGTTCAAATTGACGGCGATGCAGGGCCCCTCGTGGATGCCGATCTTCAGGAGCAGGTCCTCGCTGCCGCGCTCGGTGTTCAGCCGGCCCATGGCGTCGCGCATGCGCATGGCCGCCGCGACCGCCCGGTCCGGCGTCGGGAAGGTCGCCATGACGGCGTCGCCGATCGTCTTGACGACGGCGCCGGCCTCCGCCGTGACGATCTCGTTCAGCACCTGGAAATGCGCGCGGACGAGATCGAAGGCGGCGAGGTCGCCGACGCGCTCGTAGAGCTCGGTCGAGCCGCGCAGGTCCGTGAAGAGGAAGGTCAGGCTGGTGATCTTCAGCCGCTGGTCGAGATCGAGCGTGTCGGTGCGGTAGATGTCGCGGAACGCTTGGTTGGACAGAAGCCGCTTGGCCGTCAGGAAGGGGCGGCGGCGGCCGAGAATGGCATGCAACGCCTCGCCGGCGATGCAGACCGAGGGCAGCGTGCGCACCTCCGTATGGTTCTCGACCTGGATGCGCACCGGCCCGGGCTGCAGGATCAGGGTCTCGCTGTGGCGGTGCGTCCGGTCGAAGACCAGCGACAGGCTGCGGCGCTCCTTGGTCGGCTCGCCGCGGACATCGATGAACTGCGCCGCATGGGTCACCGGTTCGAAGACGATGACGAATTCCTCCGGGAGCTGCAGCGCGAGCACCGCCCTCTCGCCGGGCGGCAGTTCGAGCGATTCGATGACGAAGCCGTCGACCTTTTCCGCATAGTCCTCGTCCGGCAGGTCGAGCCCCGATCCCCAGTAGATCTGGCGGAAATATTCAAGGGCCGGCAGGTCGTGCGGACTGTGCGCCGCGATGTGGCGCACTCGCGGGCTGACGGTGAAGGTCACCTCGACCATCTCGTCGAGCGTCGGCTCGTAGCCGGCGGCGCAGAGCGCGCAGGTATATTCCTCGCTCTTGACGGTCCGCAGCGACGTATTGGCATCCAGCACGCCGCCGCAGCCCGGGCAGAGCACGTTCCAGGAGAGATCGAAGATGCCGAGGCGCGAGGCGTGCAGGAAACCCGCGAGCACCGCCTCCTCGTCGAGCCCCTCCGCCTTTGCGAAGGCGAGCGCGTTGATGCGGCAGAGCCGATGGTCCGGCGCATCGCGGACGAGCCGCTCGAACGCGTCGACGACCGCCGGCGTTGCCGACTGGCGCAGGACCGCGAACAATGATTGAGCCTCTCCCATGACGCCATTCTATACGCAAATCGCGATGCGGTCAGGCGATTTCGTGGAGCAGACGCGGCAGCGCGGAAGCCATGGGAAGACCTGAAAATCGCCGCTATGCTGCCGATGCCGTTATACCAGCCGCGACTGTTCCAGCGCCGCCTCGATGAAGCTCGCAAACAGCGGATGCGGATCGAGCGGCCGCGACTTCAGTTCCGGATGGTACTGCACGCCGATGAACCAGGGATGGTCCGGATATTCCACCGTTTCCGGCAGCACGCCGTCGGGCGACATGCCCGAGAAGACGAGGCCGCAGTTTTCCAGCCGCTCCTTGTAGTCGACATTGACCTCGTAGCGGTGGCGGTGGCGCTCGGAAATGTCGGTCGAATGGTAGATGTCGGCGATCTTCGTGCCGGCTTTCAGCGAGGCGCGATAGGCGCCGAGGCGCATCGTGCCGCCGAGATCGCCGGACGCGTTGCGCTTTTCCAGCGCATTGCCCTTCACCCATTCCGTCATCAGGCCGACCACCGGCTCGGCGGTCTTGCCGAACTCCGTGGACGACGCCTTCTCGATTCCGGCGAGGTTTCGGGCGGCTTCCACCACCGCCATCTGCATGCCGAAACAGATGCCGAAATAGGGCACCTTGCGCTCGCGGGCGAAGCGCGCCGCGTTGATCTTGCCCTCGGAACCGCGCTCGCCGAAGCCGCCGGGCACCAGGATGCCGTGCACCTTCTCGAGATAGGGTGCCGGATCCTCCTTCTCGAAGACTTCCGATTCGATCCAGTCGAGCTTGACCTTGACGTGGTTGGCGATGCCGCCGTGGTAGAGCGCCTCGATCAGCGACTTGTAGGCGTCCTTGAGGCCCGTGTACTTGCCGACGATCGCGATGGTCACCTCGCCTTCCGGCGTGCGGATGCGGTCGGCGACGGTCTGCCACGCATCGAGGCGCGGCTTCGGCGCCGGCTCGATGCCGAAGGCGGCGAGCACCTCGTCGTCGAGCCCTTCCTTGTGATAGGCGAGCGGCACGTCGTAGATCGAAGCAACGTCGAGCGCCTGGATGACGGCGGAGGGCCGCACGTTGCAGAAGAGCGAGAGCTTCCTGCGCTCGGCCTCGGGAATCTCCCGGTCGGCGCGGACCAACAGGATATCCGGCGCGATGCCGAGCGCCTGCAACTCCTTCACCGAATGCTGCGTCGGCTTGGTCTTCAACTCGCCGGCCGCCGGGATATAGGGCATGAGGGTCAGGTGGACATAGACGGCGGTGTTGCGCGGCAGGTCGTTGCCGAGCTGGCGGATCGCCTCCATGAAGGGCATCGCCTCGATGTCGCCCACCGTGCCGCCGATCTCGCAGAGCACGAAGTCGTAGTCCTCGTTGCCCTCGGTGACGAAGGCCTTGATCTCGTTGGTGACGTGCGGGATGACCTGGACGGTGGCGCCGAGATAGTCGCCGCGCCGTTCCTTGTCGATGATGTTCTTGTAGATGCGGCCGGTGGTGATGTTGTCAGTCTTGGTGGCCGAACGCCCGGTGAAGCGCTCGTAATGGCCGAGGTCGAGGTCGGTTTCCGCCCCGTCGTCGGTCACGAAGACCTCGCCGTGCTGCGTCGGGCTCATCGTGCCCGGATCGACATTGAGATAGGGATCCAGCTTCCGCAGCCGCACACGGTAGCCGCGCGCCTGCAGGAGGGCTCCGAGAGCGGCGGCCGCGATGCCTTTTCCGAGGGAAGAAACCACGCCGCCAGTGATGAATACATATCGCGCCATGGGAGTCACCGGATACCTTTTCAAAAATGATTCCGCCACCGAAAAATCGCCGCCGGGCGAAGTTCGGGAAGAGCAATCAGCGTTTTACACAAGAAGAAGGCCGGTTGGGTCTCGCCAACCGGCCGTTTCGTTTCACGCCTTGCGGCTCACTGGCCGCTCGGCACGTCCGAGTTGTTCTGGCCGGAGCCGGTCGTGGAGTTCTGGTTCGTCGTCGCGCCGTTCGTACCGCTCGCCGCGCCGTCGTCCGACGGAACGGTGTCAGTGCCGGTCGGGGGCGTCTGGCTGTTGCCGTCGGTGTTCGTCTCGCCGCCGCCGAGCGCGTCGAGGACGCCGCCCGTGCCGGACGTGCCGGGGATGCGGTCGAGGATGTCGGTCGGCCGGCTCTCGAAGCGGGCAAGGATGCCCATGCCGAGCGCGAGAACGAAGAACAGCACCGCCAGGATCGCCGTCGTGCGCGTCAGCGCATTGGCCGTGCCCCGCGCCGACATGAAGCCGGAACCGCCGCCGATGCCGAGGCCGCCGCCTTCGGAACGCTGGATCAGCACGACGCCGATCAGCGCGACCACGACCATGAGATAGATGACGAGCAAGATGGTCTGCATGTTTCCAAGAATCCCGGCCGAGCGGCCCAAAAATGAAGTTGGCGGCTCCATATACCATGGCGCCGCCCATTCCAAGCCCTCGACAGTTCCTTCGCGGGAAAAGCCGTCAGGCGGTCAAGTCCTCGTATGCCCGGTAGATGGCGAGGAAGTCTTCCGATTTCAAGCTCGCGCCGCCGACGAGCGCGCCGTCGACATTGTCGATGCCCATCAGGTCCTTCGCATTGCCGGGCTTCACCGAACCGCCGTAGAGGATGCGCATCGCCACCCCCTCGCCGGCAAAACGCCGGGCGAGCTCGGCGCGCAGGAAGGCATGCGCCTCCGCGACGTCGGCGACCGTCGGGGTCAGTCCCGTGCCGATCGCCCAGACCGGCTCGTAGGCGACGACCGTGTTCGCCGCCGTCGCGCCGTCCGGAACGGACCCGGCAAGCTGCGTCTTCAGGACGTCGAGCGTCCTGCCGCCCTTGCGCTCGGCTTCCGTCTCGCCGATGCAGACGATGGCGACGAGGTCGTTCCGGTGGGCGATCTCCGCCTTGGCGCGCACCAGCGCGTCGCTCTCCTCGTGGTCCGTGCGCCGCTCCGAATGGCCGACGATGACGTGGGTTGCGAAACAGTCGGCGATCATCTCGGCGGAAATGTCCCCCGTATGGGCGCCGGAGGCCGTTTCGTGGCAGTCCTGCGCACCGATCGCAAGCGGGCTGTCGTCGCAAAGCGCGGTCGCCACATAGAGCAGCGTCGCCGGCGGGCAGAGCAGGCTCTGCACCTTCGCCGCGAGGGGACCTTTCACCCCTTCGGCAATCGCCTTGATCTGGTCGAGCGAGGCGCGCGTGCCGTGCATCTTCCAGTTGCCCGCAACCAGCGGGGTGACATTCGGGGTCATGGGGCCTCCCTTGCCTTCCATTTCGGTCGGCTTGCGACCTAGCAAATCGCGAGGAGCAAGGAAAGCCGCCCTTTCCGGGCGACAGCCGAATGATTCGGGCGTGCTGTCCGTCTAACGTTAGGTTGTGCTATGCTCACACCGAGGATGGGGCCCGATGCTGACCACGCGCTGCGCACGCATTGCCTTGCTTGCCGTCCTGCTGGCGCCCGGCTGGGGTGCTGCGGCAGACGACGCCGTGCGCGACCCCTGGACGGCGGCGAGCGCCGACGAGATCGCCCGCGGGCTCATCCCCGCCTTTTCGAAGACCCGCGGCCTTCTCGTCGAGACGACGCCGATCGCGACGAACAGCTATGGCGACGCGCTCGCTGCAACGGTCAACCTCGCCGTCGAATTCGAATTCAACTCCGCAGCATTGACGGAGAAGGCCGCGACGCTGCTCGACGCGCTCGGCGAAGCCCTCGGCCGGCCCGAGCTTGCGCAATACCGCTTCGTGCTCGGCGGCCACACGGACGCGGTCGGCTCCGACACGTTCAATCTCGACCTCAGCCGCCAGCGCGCCGAGACGACGGCCCGGTTTCTCGCGGAGCGCTACGGCGTCGGAAGCGAACGGCTCGTGCTGCGCGCCTTCGGCGAGACGGCGCTGCTCCTGCCCGACCGGCCGGACGACGCGCGCAACCGCCGCGTCGAGGTGTCGACGCTGGCGCCGGAGGCGACGCAATGAGGCAGGGCGGCAAAAGCGCAGCTTTCCATGATCGGACGGACTGGCTTCGCCCGGCATCGGCCTTGTTCGCCCTGCTGGCAGCACTGCTCGTCGCCTTTCCAGCTCTCGCCGAAAGGCGCGTCGCGCTCGTGATCGGCATGTCCGGCTACCGGTCGATCGCGCCGTTGCGCAACACCGCGGCCGACGCGCGCGCCATCGCCGCGATGCTGGAGAAGCTCGATTTCACCGTAGACCTCTCGATCGACGCGCCGCTTGCGGCCATGACGCAGACGATGGCCGACTTTTCCCGCAAGGCCGAGACGGCGGAAATCGCGCTCGTCTACTATGCCGGCCACGGCGTCGAGGCGGCCGGCGAGAACTACCTGATCCCCGTCGACATCAGGGTCGACGACCCGGCGAAGATCCCCGAGCGCGCCGTCAGCCTCGCCGCCCTCCTCGACAGCGTCGAGCGGGCGCGTCGGCTGCGGATCGTCATCCTCGATTCCTGCCGCAACAATCCCTTCAAGGCCTGGTCGGGCGTCGCCGCAGACAACAGCAACACGTCCGTCGGCGGCGACGGGCTTTCCGCGCCCGACCCGTCCCAGGGCATGCTCGTCGTCTATGCGGCCGAGGGCGGCAAGGTGGCGCTCGACGGCGACGGCAGTCACAGCCCCTTCGCGACGGCCCTGATCGAGACGCTGCCCGCCCCGAATGTCGAGATCGGTCTCGTCTTCCGCAGGGTGCGCGACCGGGTCATGGCGCTGACGGCCAACAAGCAGCAGCCGCATTTCTACGGCTCGCTGTCCGGCGCGCCCTTTTTCCTCGCCGGCGAGGATGCGGCGCTTGCCGCCGTCGACGACAAGGCCGGCCGGTGGCAGGCGCTGAAGCCCGAGCAGGAGGTGCAGCTGGCGGCGCTCGCCGGCGAAGGCAACACCCGCGCCATGCTCGGCCTCGGCTACATGTCGCTGACGCCCGACACCGGCAGGTTCAAGCCCGAGAAGGCCTTCGCGCTGTTCAAGGCGGCCGCCGATGCCGGCGATGCGGAGGCGATGTTCGAACTCGGCAAGCTCTATGAGAAGGGGATCGGCACAACGCAGGACATCGCCGCCGCGCTGACACTCTACCGACGCTCCGCCGATCTCGGCTTCGCCGATGCGATCAACGATCTCGGCTTCCTCTACTACCAGGGCGCCGACGGCCTGGCGCGCGATCCGAAGAAGGCGGTGGAACTCTTCGTGCGGGCAGCGGACCTGCGCCATCCGCAGGCGATGTTCAACGTCGCGGCACTGATCGACGACGGCGTCATTGCCGGAAAGACGCCGGACGATGCCGCCGGTTACCTCTACGCGGCGCTGCGCTCGGGCGTGGAGGACGTGCTTGAGCAGTTGACGACACGGCCGGACATGTTCTCGGCGGCGACGCGGCGGGCACTCCAGGCCGAATTGCAGCGCAACGCATTCTATGCCGGCGCGATCGACGGCCAGATCGGCGCCGGCACGCAGCGCAGCATGCGCATCGCCTTTGGCCAGACGGACTAGACGACAAGGGGGACCACCATGTTCATGACCTTTCGGCGCGGCGCGCTGTGGCCGCGCGTCGCCGCAGCGCTTGTGTCCATGCCGCTCTGCCTGGTGCCGGCGGCGCCCGGCTTCGGCCAATCCACCGACAACGGCAGCAGCGAAGACCCGGGTCAGCGCCCGACCGGTGCGGGCGGAACCACGGCGCCGAGCGATTTCAGCGACTATCTCACCAATGCGATCGTGCTGAACCTGCGCGCCGTGCGCGAGGAGTGCTCGCGCTACGATCCGATCTACCGGCTCGACTGCGTGCAGCAGGGGTTCGAGGAGGTCGCGCGCCGCATGCCGCAGGGCGACTACCGCGAAGCCCGCCAGATCATCTTCCGTGCAGCCGCCCAGCTCGACAGCGTCGTCGCCCGCAATGCGGACCGCAGCGTGCCGCGCCAGCGCTCCGTCCCGAACCGCCGCTTCAAGCAGAAGAAGACCTATACGGCCGTCAAGCGGCAGAACCTGCGCCAGGCGATGCAGCAGGCCGAGCGCGTCGTCGCGGAAGCCGAGACGCGGCTCCTGCGCTCGGCGGAGAATTCCGAGAAGCGCTACAGCCATTACCAGCAGATCGCCGCCGCCGTCGGCTCGAACAAGGTGCTGCTGCGGTCCGCCTGACGCCCGTCGTGCTACTGTGCGAAGATCCAGTTGAGTGCCGCGCGCCAGTCGGTCATGCGCACCGGCGTGCCGTGGGTGCCGGTCTGGAAGAGCACGAAGCGGGCCGGCACGCCGGCCTTGCGCAGCGCACGGAACACCCTGATCTGCTCGTTGGCCTGGTAGACCGGATCAAGGTCGCCATGCGTGAAATAGACCGGCAGCCGTGCCCGGCCCGCCGCCGTCGCGGGGAATTCGCCGTCCGGCGCCCCGCCCATCAGCACCATGCCCGAAAGGTTCGCCACCGCCCCGGCGTCGCGGGCGATGCCGGCACAGACGAAGCTGCCCATCGAGGCGCAGGCGAGCACCACCCTGCCACCGGGCGACTTTGCTTTCGCCTCGGCGATCAGGCCGGCAACGGCGGCAATGCCCGGCGCGCCGGAGTCGCGCACGGAGGGCGCATAATAGACGCCGCCATTGCGCACCGCGAGGTTCTTCAGCCGGTTGAAGTTGCCGCCGAAGGACCAGTCGTTGGCGCCGAGCC
>NZ_JAKGBU010000040.1 GCF_021555155.1 Rhizobium alarense | reverse complement strand
CCGGATAACCGAGCCAGCCGGCCGATGTCGTATAACAGGCGTAACCCTCGTGCCGGAGCGTCGCGATCCGCTCCGCCTTGCCGGCCTCGGTCGCTTTCAGGATCGCGACCGCCTCGTCGTGCGTCAGCACGTCGGTCAGGTAGCGGAAGTCGACGATGTCGGCGATCTCCTCCGGCGACATCTCCGCCACCAGCAGCCAGACCGGTTTGCCGGCCTCCTTGGCGAGCAGGTCCCACACGGCATTGACGACGGCGCCGGTCGCCAGGTGCATCGCGCCCTTGTCGGGCCCGATCCAGCGCAACTGGCTGTCTCCGGTCAGATGCCGCCAGTATTTGCCGGGTGCGCTGCGCACCGTGTCGAGCTCGGTTCCGACGACCAGGTGTTCCATCGCGCGGATCGCCATGCAGCAGATGTCGTTGCCGCGACCGATCGTAAAGGTCAGACCGTGGCCTTCCAGCCCCGGGCGGTCTGTTTCAAGCACCACATAGGCCGCAGAGTAGTCGGGATCCGGATTCATGGCGTCGGAGCCGTCGAGGCTCTGCGACGTGGGGAACCTGAGGTCGTATACGCGCAGGCCTGTAATGCGGGTCATGTCGTCCTCCCGGATGCGGCGGACCGGGCGACAAGCTCTCTTGCCACGCATCCACGCTTGTGTTTTTAAAAATGTTCTTTATATATAAAGGACACAAAAAGCCGCTGTCAACACGGCTGCCGGCATCATTCCCTGCGCCGACTGCCATTCGAGCCAGGGCACCAGGGAGGACATCGTGTTTCTGGACACCCACCTGCATCTGATCGACCGGTCGCGCCTTGCCTATCCCTGGCTTGCCGGTGCCGGCGCGCTCAACCGGGATTTTTCCTATGCCGAGTACAGCCGCGAGGCAAGGCGCCTCGGCATAGAGGCCGCGCTGCACATGGAGGTGGATGTCACGGAGGAGGATATAGGCAACGAGACGAACGTCGTCCGCGCACTTTCCAGCGAGGACGACAGCCTCATCGCCGGGGTGATCGCAGCTTGCCGGCCGGAGGACGCGGGCTTTCCCGCCTATCTGGAGTCCTGTGCCGCCGACCCCGTCGTCAAGGGATTCCGTCGAGTGCTCCACGTGGTGCCGGACGACGTGTCCGAGCGACCCGCCTTTCGCGAGAACGTGCGACGCATCGGCAAGACAAGGCTTACCTTCGACCTCTGCATGCTCGCCCGCCAGCAGCCGCTCGCGGTTGCCCTGATCGACGCCGCGCCGGACACGCGCTTCGTCCTTGACCATTGCGGCGTGCCGGACATCGTCTCGGGCGATTTCGAGACCTGGAGGCGTGGGGTTTCCGAGATCGCGAAACGGCCGAACGTCACGGCGAAGATCTCCGGCATCATCGCCTATGCCGATCCCGAAAACTGGACCGTCACGACGATCCGGCCCTACGCGGAACACATCGTCGCTGCCTTCGGCTGGGACCGGGTCGTCTGGGGCAGCGACT
The DNA here is from genome assembly GCF_021555155.1 of Rhizobium alarense. Classification (GTDB taxonomy): domain Bacteria; phylum Pseudomonadota; class Alphaproteobacteria; order Rhizobiales; family Rhizobiaceae; genus Rhizobium_D; species Rhizobium_D alarense. The sequence continues at coordinate 43,185 of NZ_JAKGBU010000040.1, read as the reverse complement.
GGCCGGTCTGCACGCTCGGCGGCGGGCTCTCCACCTGGGTCGGCGCGACCCAGGCGATCTTCGGCACCTGCTCGGCGGACGAACGCGAAAAGCTCTATCGCGCCACTGCGCGCCGTCTCTGGGATCTCTGATCGAAATCGACCGCCCCTCTCCGGCTCAGTCTTCGTCGCCGAAGGCTGCCTCGACCGGGTCACGATCGCGATTGCCGGAGAGGATTTCCCGCTTGCCGACATGGTTCGCCGGCCCGACGAGACCTTCCTTCTCCATGCGTTCGACGAGGGACGCCGCACGGTTGTAGCCGACCGACAGGCGCCGCTGGATATAGGATGTCGAGCACTTCTTGTCGCGCATGACAACCTTCACGGCTTTGTCGTAGAGGTCGTCGCCCTCCTCCTCGCCCATCGACGACTTGTCGAAGACCGCCGTGTCCTCGGCCTCCTCCGCATCCTCCTCGTCGGCATCCTCGGTCACCGTTCCGAGATACTCCGGACGGCCCTGCGCCTTCAGATGCGCGACGACCGCCTCGACCTCCTCGTCGGAGACGAAGGGGCCATGGACGCGCGAGATGCGCCCGCCGCCGACCATGTGCAGCATATCGCCCTGGCCGAGCAGGTGTTCCGCACCCTGTTCGCCGAGGATCGTGCGGCTGTCGATCTTCGAGGTCACCTGGAAGGAGATGCGGGTCGGGAAGTTCGCCTTGATCGTGCCGGTGATGACATCGACCGACGGACGCTGGGTCGCCATGATGAGGTGGATGCCGGCGGCCCGCGCCATCTGGGCGAGCCTCTGGATGGCGCCTTCGATCTCCTTGCCCGCCACCATCATCAGGTCGGCCATCTCGTCGACGATGACGACGATATAGGGCATCGGCGTGAGGTCCATCTCCTCCTGTTCGTAGAAGGGTTCGCCGGTGGAGCGGTCGAAACCCTTCTGGATGTCGCACATCACCGTCTCGCCCTTGGCGCGGGCCGAGGCGGCGCGGGCGTTGAAGCCGTCGATGTTGCGCACGCCGAGGCGCGACATCTTGCGATAGCGGTCCTCCATCTCGCGCACCGCCCATTTCAGCGCCATGACCGCCTTTTTGGGATCGGTGACGACGGGGGTCAAAAGATGCGGGATGCCGTCGTAGACGGAGAGTTCCAGCATCTTCGGATCAACCATGATCAGCCGGCACTCTTCCGGCCGCAGGCGGTAGAGCAGCGAGAGGATGAAGGTGTTGATCGCGACCGACTTGCCCGAGCCGGTGGTGCCGGCAACCAGCAGGTGCGGCATCTTGGCGAGTTCGGCGATCACCGGCTCGCCGCCGATCGTCTTGCCGAGGCAGACCGCGAGCTTGAACTTCGTTTCCCAGTAGCTTTCGCATTCGATGAGTTCGCGGAAGAAGACCGTCTCGCGAACTGCGTTCGGCAATTCGATGCCGATGACATTGCGGCCGGGCACGACGGCAACGCGGGCCGAGAGCGCCGACATGGACCTGGCGATATCGTCGGAAAGACCGATGACGCGCGAGGATTTGACACCCGGCGCCGGCTCGAATTCGTAAAGCGTCACGACAGGGCCGGGTCTGACATCGATGATCTCGCCCTTCACGCCGAAATCTTCCAGGATGCTTTCCAGCAGGCCCGCGCTCTGTTCGAGCGCCTCTGCCGTCATCGTGTGCGTCGTCTGCCCTGCCGGCATCTGCAGCAGCGCGACCGGCGGGAATTCATATTCGACCTCCGCCGTCACGACGGGCGCGCGCTCGCGTACCGGCGTAGCCGCAAGTACGGGTGCGGCTTGCACGACTTCTGCGGCCGCAGGTCGCGCTTCGGTTACCGCTGTCGCGCGCGCGATCGGCGCTGGAGGCTTTGCGGCCGCCATCGGCAGCGGTCGCGCGGCCGGTTCCCGCAGAAACGTCTCAGCCGCCGTCTGTGCAAGGGCAATCGCACGATCATGGGCCACCGCACCGGGAGGCGTCCGGTCCTTGTTCGGATACGGCAGGGGATGCGGCGCGGGTTGACCGCAGTCCACCTCCCGATAGAACGCCGTCACGGATCCCGGTTCAGCCTCGAATGCAGGAACCGGCTTTCGGCGCGCCGGCGGCAGTGGCGCGGGAGCGGCCGCGAAGGGCATCGTTTCCCAGAAAATGAAATCCGAAACCGGCAGGTCGAGGGCCCTCGCCTCCGGCCATGCGGCCTGGCTGGCATGCGCAACCGGAACGGTCGGTTGCAGCGACCGTGGCGTCGTTGCCGGGTTGCCCGCAGCCAGCCGGGAAACAGCAGCCGAATTCGTCTCCCGGCGCGGCGCAGGCGGTGGCGCTGCCTGCTGCAAGGCGGCTCTGCTCGCGGCGTTCATTTCCCTTTTCAGACGCAGGTAGAGCGACAGCGGTGTGTTGTCCGCCGTTTCCCCTGACGTCACGTCGACGGATGCCTGCGACACGTCCTGGTGCTGCGGAATTGGGATGGCAACAGGCTCGGACTCGATGGCTGCCTCCTCGACCTGCGGCCGCATATCATCCGCAGAAACGGGAGTATGGGCCTCGACTGCACCCTGCGCCGTTTGCCGTTTGGCATAGGCGCTTTCCGGCGTCCGGGTGAAGCGCACGTTCGGACCGAGCACGAAGGCACGTTGCCACTCGGGAAGCTGCACGAGATCGCCGTCGGTCGCCCCGGCCGCATAGGCGCCCTGCCTGTCCTCATCCCCCGCGTCGCGTCGCTCGACATCGCGGCCGCTGGAATTGCTCACATTGGTTCGGGAAAGACGCATGGGAACCTGCACGCTTGGAGTACTGACGGGGGCGAACGCCCCTGCCCCCGTGAATAGAAAATAAAGGTTAACGCCGCCTTTCCAGAGGGAGCCGGCCGGCGATACATGCGCGTCCCGGAATCGCGTTCCCCTTCAATAAAACTCATATATTCCAATTGCTTATTTTCTCACTCGCCAGACACCGCCTTTCTTTCCGGTTCATTTTCGCGCGGTGGACAAGCGATGCCGCACACAGATTGTTCGGGGATGGGCGAATACCGGTTTTCGTCCTAATGTCGGGGCTGGCAAGAAGGTCGCGCGCATGGCTCCCGAGGACTTGAATGACATCCTGCACTGGCTCTCGCGCCAGGGCATCGAGGGAACCGAAGAAGGTGTCCTGCTCAACGGATTCTGCGAACGTTGCAATGCCGCCGGGCTGGCGCTCTCGCGTGTCCTCGTGCTGATCGACACGCTGCATCCGGATTTCGAAGGCCGCGCCCTGCAATGGGACAGCGTGGAAACGCTGAAGACCAACTTCGTCTACGAATCCACCGACGAGGGAGAGGCGCGCACCGACTGGGAAAACTCCATCTTCTTTCGGATGCTGACCGACGACGCTGAAGAGGTCCGCCGACCCCTCGCGAAAGAGGCGGCGCTGGATATTAGCCGGCTGGAAAGGTTGAAGTCCCTTGGCCCACACGGATTACCTGGCAACGATACAGCATTTCGGCGAACGCGGCCGCGTCGGCGCGATGGACGCCGTCTACGGCGAATGGATGACCCGCAAGCCCGAGGGATTCGGCACGGAGGATCTCGTCGCACTCCGGGTGCTGCTCCCCACGGTCGCCCTCGCGGTCAAGACGGCATCCTGCAAGCACATCATCAGCACCCTTGCAGACGTCTATCTCGGGCGGGATGCCGGACAGAGGGTGGTGAGCGGCCGCATCACGCGCGGCACCGCCGAGCGGATCGACGCCGTGCTGTGGTTTTCCGATCTGCGCAACTTCACCGGCATCTCCGACCGGTCCGATCCGGACCAGATCATCCCCTTCCTCAACGATTATGCCGGTCTCATCATCGAGGCGATCCACGCCAACGGCGGCAGTGTGCTGAAGCTGATGGGCGACGGCGTGCTCGCCATTTTCAACGCGGACGAGGCAGGACCGGGCGCCGCCGCACAGGCAGCACTCGATGCCAGTCGCCAGATGCGGACCGACCTTGTCGGACTCAACGCCCGCAGGCTGGAGCGCGGCGAACCGACGACGGAGGTCTATCTCGGCCTTCACATCGGCGAGGTCTTCTATGGCAACATCGGCAGCCGCAACCGGCTGGATTTCACGGTCGTCGGCCCGGCGGTGAACATGGTGAGCCGGATCGCCTCGCTCTGCAACTCGGTGGAAAGGAACACGCTGATGTCGCGTGATTTCCTCGAAGCGTGCTCCGTCGAGGAGCAGGCGCATCTCGTGTCGCTCGGCCGCTATGCGCTTCGCGGCTTTGCGAGGGCGCAGGAGCTCTTCACCTTCGACCCGGCGCTTGAGCTCGGGTGAGCAGAGAGCCGGTTGCCTGGCGCCGGTTTGCCTCAGTCCGGCTCCAAAGGAAGCGCTTACGCCGGCTCGAGGTCGTGCTTCGCCGCGCTCGCCGGCGAATCTGACGCTCCGCTTTTCATAGCCCGACCGGCGACATAGACTTCCGCGACGCAGCGGTCGTCGCCCATCGTCTGGAGGATGAAGAGCTCCTCCGCCAGCGAATTCGCCGTGCGCATGCGCAGTTCCATCGCCGACTTGCCTGAGGAATCGAGAATGACGATATCCGCGTCGGCGCCCGCATGGAGCGAGCCGATCTGCTTTTCCAGACCGAGCGCGCGGGCATTGCCGAGCGTCATGCGATAGAAGGAGTTGAACGGCGTCAGGCGCTGGCCCTGCAGGTGCAGCACCTTGTAGGCCTCGTCCATGGTTTCGAGCATCGAGAAGCTGGTGCCGGCGCCGACATCGGTCGCCACAGACCAGCGTGCGCCGAGCCGGTCGAGGCGGTCGCGGTCAAAGAGGCCGGAGCCGAGGAAGAGGTTGGAGGTCGGGCAGAAGACGCCGACGGCGCCGGTCTCGGCCAGCACGGACACTTCCCGATCGTCGAGATAGATGCAGTGGCCGAGCAGCGTCTTCTCCGTCAGCAGGCCGTAGCGGGCATAGATGTCCGTATAGTCCTTCGCCTCCGGATAAAGCGAGGTCGCATAGGCGATCTCATCGCGGTTTTCGGAGAGATGCGTCTGGACGTAGCAGTCGGGATGTTCGGCGACGAGCGCCTGGCTCATCGCCATCTGCTCCGGCGTCGAGGTGATGGCGAAGCGCGGGCTGATCGCGTAGTGCGCCCGGCCACGGCCGTGCCATTTTTCGATCAGCCGCTTCGTCTCGTCATAGCCCTGTTGCGGCGTGTCGCGCAGCGCGTCCGGGGCATTGCGGTCCATCATCACCTTGCCGCCGATCATGCGCATGCCGCGTTGCTCGGCCGCCGTGAAATAGGCGTCGACGCTTTCCGGATGCACCGAGCAATAGGCGGCGGCCGTCGTCGTGCCGTTCGACAGAAGCTCGTCCATGAAGCGGCCGGCGATGAAGGCGGCGTGCTCAGGGCGGGCGAACTTCTGCTCCTCGACGAAGATGTAGGTGTTCAGCCATTCGAGAAGCTGGGCGCCGTAAGAGGCGATCGCCTGCGTCTGCGGGAAATGCAGGTGCGTGTCGATGAAGCCGGGCAGCACAAGGTTCGGCCGGTGATCGGCGACGCACAGGCCGGCGCCCGCGAGCTTGCGCACGTCCGCATAGGCGCCGGTTTCCACCACCTTGCCGTCGCGCACCAGCACGGCGCCGTCCTCGACATAACGATAGGCCACGCTGTCGTCGATGCCCTGCGGCTCGGCGACGAAAGTCAGCACGCGGCCGCGGATCAGAAGGTCGCTCATCGGGTTTCTCCTCCCTTGACGGCGGTTTCATACCAGGCGACGAGCAGGCGCCGCTCGTCCTCGGAAATCCGGGTGACATTGGCCGGCGGCATGGCGTGGCTGCGTCCGGCCTGGAGATAGATCTCGCGCGCATGGGCGGCGATCTCGCCGTCCGTTTCCAGCACCACCCCTTTCGGCGGCACGGCGATGCCCTCCCAGCCGGGTTCCTTCGCGTGGCACATGGTGCAGCGGCCGAGCACGGTGTCGCGCACCTGCGGGAAGGCGTCCGCCGTGACGAAGGATTGGTGGGCCTCCGGCACCCTCGCCTCTTCCGTCTCGCCGGTCAGCACCTTGGGCACGGTCGAAAGCCACATGATGATGACGAAGAGGATGGCGGTGACGAGCCAGGTCCAGGTCGGGTTGCCGGCATTGGCGTGGCGGGTGTTGAAATAGTGCCGGATCGTGACGCCCATCAGGAAGACGAGCGAGGCGATGATCCAGTTGAACTCCGTGGCGAAGGCCAATGGATAGTGGTTCGACAGCATCAGGAAGAGAACCGGCAGCGTCAGGTAGTTGTTGTGCGTCGAGCGCTGCTTGGCGATCTTGCCGTATTTGGTATCCGGCGTGCGGCCGGCGATGAGGTCGGCGACGACGATCTTCTGGTTCGGAATGATGATGAAGAAGACGTTGGCCGACATGATCGTCGCGGTGAAGGCACCGAGATGGAGCAGCGCCGCGCGGCCGGTGAAGAGCTGCGTATAACCCCAGGCCACGGCAACGAGGATGAAATAGAGGATGGCCATCAGCCGCGTGTTGTCATTGCCGACCGGCGACTTGCAGAGCAGGTCGTAGAAGATCCAGCCGAGTGCGATGGACGCCAGCGAAATGCCGATCGCCACCGGCTTCGAAACATCCAGCACGTTCGGATCGATGAGATAAAGGTCGGCGCCGGCATAGTAAACGAGACAGAGCATGCCGAAGCCGGAAAGCCAGGTGACGTAGCTCTCCCATTTGAACCAGACGAGGTGTTCCGGCATGTTGGCCGGCGCCACCAGGTATTTCTGGATGTGGTAGAAGCCGCCGCCATGCACCTGCCACTCCTCGCCATGCGCGCCCGGCGGCAGGTCGGGATGTTTCTTCAGGCCGAGGTCGAGTGCGACGAAGTAGAAGGACGAGCCGATCCAGGCGATGCCGGTGATCACGTGCAGCCAGCGCACGGCAAAGGTCAGCCAGTCCCAGGCGATGGCATAGTCGTACATAGAAGCCTCCCGCTATTCGGGAGCGTTGTGCCATCGCGCGATTTTCGCGAAAATCCCCGATAATCCTCAACACTTTCAAAAAAAACTATAAGATCAGCCCCGCTGTGGTCAGCCGGCGCCTGTGGTAGAAAGAACCATGTCCTATCTCGATAATGTCCGCGTCTTCGTTCGTGTGGTCGAACTCGGCACCCTTTCTGCCGCCGGGCGCGACCAGCGCGTGACGCCTGCTGTCGCCAGCAACCGCATCAAGGAACTGGAGCGGCATCTGGGCGTCAGGCTCTTCAACCGCACGACCCGCAAGCTCTCGCCGACCGAACACGGGCGGGTGTTCTACGATGGTGCGGTCAAGATCATTGAGGCGGTGAACGAGGCGGAGGGGGCCATCGCGGACCTCTCGCGCAACCCGAAGGGCTCGCTCCGCATCACCGCGCCGCTCGGCATCGGCCGGCGGCTGATCGCTTCGGGCATTCCGGAATTCCACGACAAATATCCCGACATCGAGGTGCGGCTCCGGCTCTCCGACCACAATGTCGATATCCTCAGCGAGGGCGTCGATGTCGCCTTCAAGCTCGGCGTGCTGGAGGATTCGAACCTGCGCATGCGCGGCATCCTCAATTGCGAGCGCGTCCTCTGCGCGGCGCCGGCCTATCTCGACGGGCGCGGCATTCCGGCGACGGCCGATGCGCTGATCGAGGACAAGCACGACTGTCTGCTGCTGCGCTATCCGGGGTCCAAGGAATATTACTGGACGCTGCAAACCGCTGAAGGCGTGCGCAAGTTCGAGATCGCCGGCCCCTATGACAGCGACGACGGCGACGTGCTGACCCAATGGGCGCTCGAGGGCCGGGGCATCATCAACAAGCCGCTCTTCGAGGTGAAGGCGCATCTGAGCGACGGATCGCTGGTGGAAATCCTCATGGACACGCCGCCCGCCCCGGTGCAGCTCGCCGCGATCTATCCGCACAAGCGCTTCCAGGACCCCAAAGTCCGCCTGATGATCGACTTCATGGCCGAACGCTGCCAGCGGCTGATCGGCAGGATGCTGGAGGGGAAGGCCGGCGAGCCGAAGTCAAAGAGCCTGATGAAAGCGCTCAGTGATCCGGACAGCCGGTTCGATGATGATTTTACGCCCGAGCGCGCCGATTTCTCTGGCCGAAAGATCGAATTCTAGCGCGCCAGTGGTGCAAGCGCTGTCGCCGTCCTCGTCCAGCTCAGCGCCGCCGTCATGATTTCGGCGGCCGCAAGTGTGGCGATCACCGGCGGGCGCTTGTCCTTCAGGGCCGTGCCGCCAATCGGGCAGACGAGGCGGTCGAAGAGGTCCGGGCGGTTGACTTCTCGCACGAGCCAGTTGCGGAAGGTGGCGCGCTTCGTCTTCGAGCCGATCATGCCGACATAGGCGGCATCCGTGCGACGTAGCGCCTCGGCGGCGATCAGGAAATCCAGCGCGTGGTCGTGGGTGAGGATGACGAAGCTGCTGCCGGCGGGCGCGTCGCGCACCACGGCTTCCGGCATGGCCGTCAGGCAGGTCTCGACATCCGGCACGGCGGAGGCGACGAGTTCCGCCTCGCGCGTGTCGACGAGGATGACGCGCAGAGGCGCGAGCGACAGCGCCATAGCGAGCGCATCGCCGACATGGCCGGCCCCGAAGATGTAGACATGCGGCCGCGCCGCCGTGTCCCGGTCGCTGCGCGCGATGAGGTCGTCGGCAAGGGCCGGCGTCACCGGCGTGAAGGCGAGGCCGACGCGGCCGCCGCAGCACTGGCCGATCTCGGGACCGAGCGGCACCGACATCGGTTCGGGGTCACGGCCGGAGCGCAACGCGCGGCGCGCCTCATCGATCGCCATATATTCGAGCTGCCCGCCGCCGATCGTCGCGAAGATCGCCGTCACCGAGACGAGCATCCAGGCATCCGTGTCGCGTGGCGTGGAGCCCGCGGCACCGGTCACCTCGACGAGGATCGTGGCCGGTTCCCGGCGCAGGAAATCGCGGATGTTTTCGCGCACGGCGGGCATCGCTTCAACCTTTCCTCTGCGCCCTCAGCCGTTCGATCGCCATCAGCACGCGCTCCGGCGTCGCCGGTGCGTCGAGGCGCGGCGGCAGAGTGTAGTCCGCAACGCTGGCCGCCGCCATGGAGATGGCTTCCAGCACGGAAATCCCCAGCATGAAGGGCGGCTCGCCGACGGCCTTGGAGCGGCGGATCGTCTCCTCGCGGTTCACCGACCATTCTGCGAGCGCGACATTGAAGACGCGCGGCCGGTCCGAGGCGAGCGGGATCTTGTAGGTGGAGGGCGCGTGCGTCCTCAGCCGGCCCTTTGCGTCCCACCAGAGTTCCTCGGTCGTCAGCCACCCCATGCCCTGCACGAAGGCACCTTCCACCTGGCCGATGTCGAGGGCCGGGTTCAGCGAGCGGCCGACATCGTGCAGGATGTCCGTGCGGTCGACCTGGTATTCGCCGGTCAGCGTGTCGACGCTGACCTCCGAGCAGGATGCGCCATAAGCATAATAGAAGAACGGTCGTCCCCGCCCCTCGGCCCGGTTCCAGTGGATTTTCGGCGTCTTGTAGAAGCCGGCGGCCGAGAGCTGGATGCGGGCGCCATAGGCCGACCGGATGAAGTCGTCGAAGGCGATGCGTTCGGTGCCGATGCGCACCCGGTTCGCCTCGAAGACGATCTCGCTTTCAGGGACGCCGTAGCGTTCGGCAGCGAAGGCAACGAGCCGCGCCTTGATCTGCCGGCAGGCATCCTGCGCGGCCATGCCATTGAGGTCCGAGCCCGACGAAGCGGCGGTTGCCGAGGTGTTCGGCACCTTGCCCGTGGAGGTGGCGGTGACGCGGATGCGGGCGAGGTCGACCTGGAATTCGTCGGCCACCACCTGTGCCACCTTGGTATAGAGCCCCTGCCCCATCTCGGTGCCGCCGTGGTTCAACTGGATCGAGCCGTCGGCATAGACATGCACCAGCGCACCGGCCTGATTATATTCCGTCTTGGTGAAGGAGATGCCGAATTTTACCGGCGTCAGCGCGATACCGCGCCGGATCACCCGGCTTGTCGCGTTGAAGGCGATGATCTTGGTGCGACGTGCCTGATAATCCGCCGAGGTTTCCAGTTCCTCGATGATGCGGCCGGCGATGTTGTCCTCGACGGTCTGGTGATAGGGGGTGAGGTTCCGCCCCTCGCCGCCGTAGAGGTTCAGCTTGCGGATATCCAGCGGGTCCTTGCCGAGCGCATAGGCGACTTCCTCGATCAGCCGCTCGCCGCCGACCATGCCCTGCGGCCCGCCGAAGCCGCGGAAGGCGGTGTTCGAGACGGTGTTGGTCTTGAGCGGGCGCGAGCGCAGCCGGACATCAGGATAGAAATAGCAGTTGTCGGCATGAAACAGCGCCCGGTCGGTGACGGGGCCGGAAAGGTCCGCCGAGAAGCCGCAACGCGCGGCATAGGTCGCGTCCACCGCCTCGATCCGGCCGTCGTCGTCGAAGCCGATCCGGTAGGCGACGTGGAAGTCGTGACGCTTGCCGGTCGCCGTCATGTCGTCGTCGCGGTCCGGGCGGATTTTCACCGCGCGGCCATATTTCTTCGCGGCGAGCGCGGCGACGGCAGCAAACAGGTTCGCCTGGGTCTCCTTGCCGCCGAAGGCGCCGCCCATGCGCCGCACATTGACCGTCACGTCATGCGAGGCGATGCCCAGCACCTGGCCGATCATGTGCTGCGTCTCGCTCGGATGCTGCGTCGAGGAGAAAAGCGTCACCTCGTCGTCCTCGCCGGGAATGGCGAGCGAGATCTGGCCCTCGAGATAGAAATGATCCTGTCCGCCGATCCGCATCTCGCCTTCGACGACGTTTGTCGCCCGGGCGAAGCCGGCGGCGATGTCGCCGCGTTCCAGCTTCAGCGGCTCGAAGACGACAGGATAGCCGGTCTTCTCGGCTTCCACGACGTCGAGCACATGCGGCAGGTCGGCATAGTCGATCTTCACCTTTGCTGCCGCGCGCCGGGCGGCATCGCGTGTTTCGGCAATGACCGCGAAGATCGGCTGGCCGTGGAACTCGACGCGTCCGGCGGCCAGAACCGGGTCGTCGTGCTTGTGGGCCGGGCTGATGTCGTTCTCGCCGGGAATGTCGGCCGCCGTCAGGATGCCAATCACGCCGGGGCTCGCCTCGACCGCGGAAAAATCGATCGACAGGATGTCCGCATGGGCACGCTCAGACAGGCCGAGATAGGCGTGCAGCAGCCCGGCGGGTTCGGGAATGTCGTCGATATATTCGGCCGTGCCGGTGACGTGCTTGTGGCTGGATTCGTGTTTTTCCTTCTCGTGCACGGCACCGCGGATGCGATCTCTGGAGGTTTTGTCGTTAGTGATGCAATCGATGGGCTGCATGACGTTCATGATGTCCTCCCTTACACCGCGACCTTGAGGGTCCGGCCGAGCCGCACGGGTTCCGCCGAGTCCTGCTCCAGATAGAAGCGGCGCACGAGGTTCTGCGCGACCAGCATCCGGTAGCCGGCGGAGGCGCGCCAGTCGGTGAGCGGCGTGTAGTCCCTGGCGAGTGCGATGGCGGCGGCCTCGAACGCATCGGCACCCCAGACCTCGCCGACAAGGGCCGCTTCCGCATAGGCCGCGCGCTTCGGCGTGCCGGCCATGCCGCCGAAGGCGATGGCGGCGTCAGTGATGCGCCCGTCCCGGACCCGGACGCGGAAGGCGCCGCAGGCGGCGGAAATGTCCTCGTCGAGCCGCTTGGTGATCTTGTAGACGGCAAAACGGTCGGCGCCGTCGCGCGCCGGAAGATGCACCGATTCGACGAATTCGCCCGGCGCCCGGTCCTGCTTGCTGTAGTCGATGAAGAAGGCTTCGAGCGGCAACGCCCGGCGGCTATCGCCCTTGCGCAGCGTGACCGTCGCGCCGAGCGCGATCAGCGCCGGCGGCGTATCACCGATGGGTGAGCCGTTGGCGATGTTGCCGCCGACCGTGCCCATGTTGCGCACCTGCGCGCCGCCGATGCGGTTCCAGAGTTCGGTCAGCTGCGGGACATGGCGGGCAATCACCGGATAGGCGCTGGTGTAGCTGACGCCGGCGCCGAGCGTGATGCCGTTTGCGTCCGATTTGATCCGGCGCAGCTCGTCCAGATGGCCGATGTGGATCACCGGCGAAATGTCGCGCATGAACTTGGTCACCCAGAGGCCAACATCCGTCGAGCCGGCGACGATCGTGGCCTTCGGCTCGGCTGCGTAGACGTCGGCGAAGTCGTCGAGCGAGGCCGGCAGGATCACGCGCCCGCCCCCGGCTTCGATGACCACGCGGCGGCCGTCCTTCAGCGCGGCGAGTCTTTTGGCGATGGACGCGCGCTCGGCGACCAGCGGGTCCAGGTCACGATCGCCGATCGAGGAGATCGCCTCGGCGGCGCGGATGATCGCGGCATAGCCGGTGCAGCGGCAGAGATTGCCCTGCAGAGCCTTCTCGATCTCGGCGACAGACGGTTTCGGGTTCTCCATCCAGAGGCCGTAGAGCGACATGACGAAGCCCGGCGTGCAGAAACCGCATTGCGAGGCGTGGGTCTCGACCATCGCCTGCTGAACGGGGTGCAGCGGCCCGCCCGGTGTGGCGAGCGATTCCACCGTTACCACGTGACAGCCGTCGAGCGAGGCGACGAAACGGATGCAGGCATTGACGGATTCATAGGTCAGGCGGCCGTCGAACAGGCGCCCGACCAGCACCGTGCAGGCGCCGCAGTCGCCCTCGGCACAGCCTTCCTTGGTGCCGCTGAGACGCCGGTCGAGGCGCAGGAAATCGAGCAGCGTATCGCTCGGCCGGACGGCATCGAGTTCCACCGTCTGATAGTTCAGGAGGAAGCGGATCGTCTTGCGGATGTCGATGCCCATGGCTCAGCTCCCCCGGTAGGTCGAATAGGAAAAAGGCGAAAGCAGCAGCGGCACATGGTAATGCGCGGCGTCGTCCGCGATGCCGAAGCGCAGCGGGATGATGTCGAGGAAGGGCGGAGCATCGCTCTCGTCGCGGCCGAGATAGTCGCCGGCATGGAAGCGCAATTCGTAGACACCCTTCGCCATTTCGGCGCCCGCGAGAAGCGGCGCGTCGCAGCGGCCGTCGTCATTCGTCGCGGTCGTCTTGAGATGCCGACAATCCTCGCCGTCGATCCGGAAAAGCTCGATGCGAAGGTCGCGGGCGGGCTTGCCCGTTGCCGTGTCCAGCACATGGGTCGTCAGCCGACCGCCGGATTGCGCCTCAGACTGCATCGCTTCACCTCCCGTTCGAGCACTCGTTCCGCCACTATCGGCCAGCCCATTCCCCTTGAGAAGCGGCGGGATTCTTCGAGACTTTCAAATTTTTCGGGGGAAACGGCGCGCGCGATTTGCGGCTACGGATAGGCCATCACGAACGTTTGGAGGACCGTTTCATGCGCTATCCGCGCGATCTTCAGGGTTACGGCGCGACCCCGCCCGATGCGGTCTGGCCGGATGGCGCGCGCATCGCCGTGCAGTTCGTCGTCAACTACGAGGAAGGCGGCGAGAATTGTGTGCTGCATGGCGACGCGGCGTCCGAGGCCTTTCTCTCGGAGATCGTCGGCGCCTCCGGCTGGCCGGGCCAGCGCCACTGGAACATGGAATCGATCTACGACTATGGCGCGCGCGCCGGCTTCTGGCGGCTGCACCGGCTGTTCACGGAGCGCGACATGCCGGTCACCGTCTACGGTGTAGCGGCCGCGCTCCAGCGCTCGCCGGCGCAGGTCGCAGCGATGCAGGCGGCCGGCTGGGAGATCGCCTCGCACGGGCTGAAATGGGTCGAGCACAAGGACATGGATCGCGAGGAGGAGCGCGCCGCAATCGCCGAGGCAGTCCGCATCCACACGCTCGTCACCGGCGATCGCCCGCGCGGCTGGTACACCGGCCGCTGTTCGGCAAATACCGTCGATCTCGTCGCCGAGGAAGGCGGTTTCGCCTATGTCTCCGACAGCTATGCCGACGACCTGCCCTACTGGCACGATCACGCCGGCCGCCAGCAGCTCGTCATTCCCTACACGCTCGACGCCAACGACATGCGCTTTGCGACCGCGCAGGGTTTCAACAGCGGGCAGCAGTTCTTCGACTATCTGAAGGATTCGTTCGACCTACTCTATTCGGAGGGCGCCGCCGGCAGCCCGAAGATGATGAACATCGGCCTGCACTGCCGCCTTGCCGGCCGGCCGGGCCGCGCCATGGCGCTCGCCCGCTTCCTCGACTACGTCAGCAGTCACGAGAAGGTCTGGATCGCCCGGCGCATCGACATCGCCGAGCACTGGGCGAAGGCACATCCGCCAAGAAGCATCGACCGGCCGTCGCGGCTCTCGGAGAACGAGTTCGTGGCGCGCTATGGCGGCGTCTTCGAGCATTCGGACTGGATCGCGCGCCGCGCCTTTGCGGGCGAGTTGTCGGCCGCCAACGATACGTCGCTCGGCCTGCACGCGGCACTCGCTTTCCAGTTCCGCGCGGCGAGCGAGGAGGAACGGCTCGGCGTCCTCGTCGCCCACCCGGACCTCGCCGGCAAGCTCGCAGAGGCGAAGCGGCTGACGGAAAGCTCGACGGCCGAACAGGCCGGCGCCGGCCTCGACGCGCTGACGGATGGCGAGCGCGAGCGCTTCACCGAGCTCAACGGCCGCTATGTCGAGACCTTCGGCTTTCCCTTCATCATGGCGGTGAAGGGCCGCAGCAAGGAAGAGATCCTTGCCGCTTTCGAAAACCGCATCGCCAACGACCGCACTACCGAATTCGAGACCGCCTGCCGCCAGGTGGAGAGGATCGCCCTCCTCCGCCTCGCCGACATGCTGCCCAACTGAGGAGACCACGATGACGACCGATACCGATACCCTGCCCGCTTTCGCGCGCAACACGATCAACCTCGCCTCCGCCGGGCTCGGCGCCAGGGGCGTCTTCGCGACGGATGAGTTCTTCGCCCCGCTCGCGCGCATGCTCGCCGACGAGCCCGCCGTCTTCTACCCGGAGCGCTTCGACGATCACGGCAAGTGGATGGATGGCTGGGAGACGCGGCGGCGGCGCGGCCAAGGCCACGACAACGCGATCATTGCGCTCGCCGCCTCCGGCCGTATCTCCGGCTTCGACGTCGACACGGCGCATTTTACCGGCAACTTTCCGTCTGCATGCGCTATCGAGGCCTGCTACACGCCGGAAGGGCCGGCCGACGACACCGAATGGACGCAGCTTCTCGGCATGAGCCCGCTTTCGGCCAGCGCGCATCACTATTTCGCCTGCGACAGCGACGCGCTTTTCAGCCATGTGCGCCTGCGCATCTATCCCGATGGCGGCGTGGCGCGCTTCCGCGTCTACGGCATCCCGGAACTTGATCTCTCGAAGATCGGCAGCGAGTCCGTCGACCTTGCTTCCTCGCTGATGGGCGGCCAGATCGTCACCTTCTCGAACGGCCATTACGGCCATCACCGGCTGCTGGCGCCCGGCCGCGGCGTCAACATGGGCGACGGCTGGGAGACGCGCCGCCGCCGCGAGCCCGGCAACGACTGGATCATCGTCAAGCTGGCGGCGCGCGCCACGGTCGACCGGATCGTCGTCGACACGGCCCATTTCAAGGGCAACTATCCGGATGGTTGCTCGCTGCAGGTCGCCGACCTTGCCGGCGCCAACGGCGACCTCGAGGCGTTGGTGACGGCCTCCTCGATGTTCTGGGAGGAAATCCTGCCCGAGCAGAAACTTGCCGCCGACAGCATCCACGAGTTCAACGGCAATATCGTCAAGAATGCCGGTCCGGTCACCCATGTCCGCCTCAACATCTTCCCGGACGGCGGCGTCAGCCGGCTGCGTGTCTTCGGCCAGATCGCAGGCGCGCAGTGAAGACGATCCGGATCCAGCCGCTCACCCGGGAGGCGTTTGCACCTTTCGGGCAGGTGATCGAGCGGGAGGGCGCGCACAATTTCCCGATCAATGCGGGCAAGTGCACGCGCTACCATGATCTGGCGAAGATCGAAACGATGGGAGAACATGCGCGGCCGATGATCAGCCTGCTGCGCGGCGAGCCCTATCCCCTGCCGCTCGAACTCACCATGGTCGAGCGGCACCCGCTCGGCAGTCAAGCCTTCATTCCCTTGACTGCGCACCCGTTTCTCGTCGTCGTGGCCGAGGAGACGAAGAATGGCCCCGGCGAACCGATCGCCTTCCGGACGGCGCCGGGCCAGGGAGTCAATATCGGCCGCAACGTCTGGCACGGAATCCTGACACCGCTCGACGGCGTCTCGGATTTCGCCGTCGTCGACCGCGGCGGCGAGGGCGTGAACCTCGAGGAGCATTTTTACGAAGAGCGCTACCTCGTCCGCTAAGGACGGGCGTTCATTCGACACCCGCCTCTCGCGGCACTGGCTACTGGCATTGAGTATCCCTCAGACGTAGCGGGCGAGAACGGCGCCGGCATCGACATAGGCGCCTTGCGCCGCGGCGAAGCGCAGCGTCCCGGCACGCGGCGCTGTCACCTGCGTCTCCATCTTCATCGCCTCCATCACCGCGATGAGCTCGCCTTCCTTGACCGCGGCGCCGTCCTCCACCTTCCAGGACTGCACGGTTCCCGCCACCGGGGCCGCCACCGCGGACGCATCGACCGCGCCGGCATCCGGCTTTCCTTCCGCGACGGGCGCAGGTGCGCCAGTGCCGGCAAAGAGAACTCTGGGCAGGGCCACCTCGTGCCGTTTGCCGTCGATCTCGATATGGGTGCGCAGCACCGATGTCTCGGCTGGCGGTTCCGGCCGGGCATCGGCCGGCGGCATGGCGGCGAAGTCCGCCTCGATCCAGCGCGTATGGACCTTGAAACCGTTTTCGGCGGTGAAATCCTGCGACCTGACGGCCGCGCGGTGGAACGGCAGCACCGTTGCCACGCCGTCGATGCGGAACTCGTCGAGCGCCCGCCGCGCCCGCCGAAGGGCCTCGTCGCGCGTGGCGCCCGTCACGATCAGCTTCGCCATCAGCGAATCGAACGTGCCAGGGATGGTCGAGCCCGTTTCGACCCCGCTGTCGAGGCGCACGCCCGGCCCGGACGGTGCATCGAAGCGCGTGACCGTGCCCGGCGTCGGCAGGAAACCGCGACCCGGATCCTCGGCATTGATGCGGAACTCGATAGCGTGGCCGCGTGGTTCGGGTGCCTCGGTGAGCCGCAGCGGCAGGCCTTCGGCGATGCGGAACTGCTCGACGACGAGATCGATGCCCGTCGTCTCCTCGGTCACCGGGTGTTCCACCTGCAGGCGCGTGTTGACTTCGAGGAAGGAAATCGCGCCGTCGGAGCCGAGCAGGAACTCGACGGTGCCGGCACCCGTATAGCTGGCGGCCGCACAGATCTCCTTCGCCGCCCTGTGGATGGACTGACGCTGCGCGTCGGAGAGAAACGGCGCCGGCGCCTCCTCGACGAGCTTCTGGTTGCGGCGCTGCAGCGTACAGTCGCGCGTGCCGACAACGAGCACGTTGCCGTGCCGGTCGGCGATCACCTGCGCCTCGATGTGCCGCGGCCGGTCGAGGAAGCGTTCGACGAAGCACTCGCCGCGGCCGAAGGCGGCGGTCGCCTCGCGGACGGCGGAAGCGTAGAGCTCCGCCACCTCTTCCATCGTCCACGCGACCTTCAGGCCGCGGCCGCCGCCGCCATGGGCCGCCTTGATCGCGATCGGCAGGCCATGCTGCTCCGCAAAGGCCATGACCTCGGCAGCGCTTTCGACGGGGCCGTTGCTGCCGGCGACCAGCGGCGCACCGACGCTTTCGGCAATCCGCCGTGCTTCGACCTTATCCCCCAGCGCCTCGATCACCTGTGGGTCCGGCCCTATCCAGACGAGACCGGCATCAAGAACCGCCCGGGCAAACTCGGCGCGTTCGGAAAGGAAGCCATAGCCCGGATGAACGGCATCCGCGCCCGAGCGGTGCGCGATGTCGATCAGCTTGGCAATATCGAGATAGGTTTCCGAGGGCCGTGCGCCCGAAAGACCATAAGCCTCGTCGGCAAGCCGCACGAAGACCGCATCGATGTCCGGATCGGCGTAGACCGCGACCGAGGCAAGGCCGTGGTCGCGGCAGGCCCGGATGACCCGGACGGCGATCTCGCCCCGGTTGGCGATCAGAACTTTCTTCATTGGGAACCTCCCTTGTCGTCGTGGCCGAGCGTTGCGGCCGGCGACAGCCTAGAAATCGAAAAAGCGGGTTATCGGCCTGAAACGGATCCGTGCGCCGATCGGGATCTGGCCGGCAAGGTCGAGGTGATACTCGGCAACCGCGCCGATCACCGGGTAGCCGCCCGTCAGCGGATGATCCGCGAGAAAGAGCACCGGCTGGCCGCTGTGCGGCACCTGAACCGCCCCCGTCGCCGTGCCCTCGCTCGGTAGCTCCGCATTGTCCTTCCGCTCCAGCGGCTGCTCTCCGGCAAGGCGGATGCCGACGCGGTTCGATTGCGGCGTGACGTGCCACGCCTGGTTCGTCAGCCGGGCGAGACCCGTCTCCGTAAACCAGTCGGTGCGCGGGCCGAGCACGATGTCGAGCGTCACCACGTCGCCGGGTGCCGGAAGGTCGCGGACGGGTGCCTCGTTCAGCGACACGCTGGCGAGCCCGGCAGTTCCCGCGCGGATGAGGAGCGAGGTGCCGGCGACGACCGTCTCCGGCCCGACATGCGCCAGCGTATCGGTCGAGGCGCTTCCGAGGACGGGTTCGACTGCAAAACCACCGCGTGCGGCGAGATAGGACCGCAGCCCGGCAAGCGGCTGGCCGAGCGAAACCACGTCGCCGGTTTCAAGCGATATGGGCTGGTAAACGGACGCGGTCAGTCGCCGGCCTCTGGCGCTGGTGACGGTGATCGGACATGGAGCACCCGTCAGTGCGATGACGGCCCGGCCGGACACCTCGAAGGACAGGCCGCCGAGCGTGATCTCAAGGCCGGCGAAGCCCGCCGGATTGCCGACGATGCGGTTGGCGGCCTTGAGCGCGTCCTGATCGAGCACGCCCGACGCAGAAACCCCCTGCCCCGCCTGCCCGAAACGGCCCAGGTCCTGGAAGAGAACCGGCATGGGCGTCGCGCGCACCGTCAATGTCACCCCATCGATCTCGGACGCTTCGAGCCTCCGGCCAGGCGATGACGGCTTTTCGGCGGGTTTGCCCGCCGGCATGGTCCGCTTTGCCAGATCGTAGAAACGAACCCGGTAGCCGGGCTGGAAAAGCGCCGGCGGGTCGCGCGCCAGATCCCACATCTTGACGGGCGTGACGCCGATGATCTGCCAGCCGCCCGGACTCGCCTGCGGATAGACGCCGCTGAAGGCGCCGGCGAGTGCCACCGCGCCTGCCGGAATCTTTGTGCGCGGCGACTGGCGGCGCGGCACGTGCAACGCCGGGTCGCCGCCGACCAGATAGCCGAAACCCGGCGCGAAGCCGGAAAAGGCAACGGTGAACTCGCTCTCCGTATGGCGGCGGATCACCTCTTCCACCGACAGGCCCGTCAGCCGCGCCACGTCATCTAGATCCTCGCCGCTATAGTCGACGGGAATCTCGATCAGCTTGTCAGACGCCGCTATTTTGCCCGAGAGGTCGCGGCCCCTCAGCATCTCCGCAAGTGCGCCTGCCGTTGCCCGTTCCGGCCGGAAGCGGATCATCAGCGTGCGCGCCGCCGGCACGATCTCCTCGATGCCGTCGACCGGCTCCGCCTCCAGCGACGCGAAGAGGGCGAGCGTTTCGTCGAGATCGGCGAGTTCGACGAGGAATGTCGTCAGGCTGACGGGAAGGAAGCGCATCGGGACCTCAGGCGTGATAGGCGGAATCGGGCACGTCCGTGATGAACATGTGTCCCGGCGCATGGGTGATGGCGAAGGGCACGCCGGAGGCCATGACGGCCGCCTGTGGCGTTACCCCGCAGGCCCAGAAGACCGGAATCTCGCCGGGCTCGATGCGGACGGGATCTCCGAAATCAGGTCTCCCCAGGTCGGAAATTCCGATCAGCGACGGCTCGCCCACATGGACCGGGGAACCGTGCACGGCCGGGAAGCGCCCGGAGATGGTCGACGCGTCCGCAACGCGATCGGCCGGGATCGGGCGCATCGAGACGACCATGTTGCCATGCAGCCGGCCGGCCGGGCGGCAGGGGCGGCTGGTGAGATACATCGGCACATTGGTGCCGTCGGTCATGTGGCGGATCTCGATGCCCGCTTCCGCCATCGGCGTCTCGAAGGTGAAGCTGCAACCGATCAGGAAGCTGACAAGGTCCGGGTGCTCCGCCCAGGCGGCGGTCGCGTCCGCCGTCTCCTCGTCGAGCTTGCCGTCCCGCCAGATGCGGTAGAGCGGCAGGTCGGTCCGCAGGTCCGCGTCGGACGCGAGCGTCGTGCCGTGGGCGCCCGGATCGCCGACGTCGAGAACCGGACAGGCCTTCGGGTTGCGTTGCGCGTAAAGCAGGAAATCGAAGGCCCAGTCCCTCGGGAGCACGATCATGTTCGCCTGGGTGAAGCCGGGTGCGACGCCCGAGGTCGGCTCGACGGCACCGGCACGGTAACGGCGCCGCGCCGCCACTGCCGCTTCGCGGTTCTGATGCGCGACGGCATTCATGCGCGGTTCTCCCCGGCTTGAGGGTCGGACTGCGGAAAGGCGCGGATCTCGATCCCCTCAGCCTCGAACAGCCGGCGGATTTCCCGGGCGATCGCCACCGCGCCCGGACTGTCGCCATGCACGCAGATGGATTGTGCATCGATGCGTACGGTGCTTCCGTCGATCGCCTCGAGCGTGCCCTCGCCGGCGAGCCGCAGCATGCGCCGGGCGATCAGCTCGGCATCATGCAGCACCGCGCCCACCTCACGCCGCGAGACCAGGGCGCCCTCCGGCGTATAGGCCCGATCCGCGAAAGCTTCCGACACCACCGCAAGCCCGGCCTCGCGGGCAAGATTGAGGATGGGGGAACCGGCGAGGCCCATCAGGACGAGCGACGGATCGATGGACCGGATGCCCTCGATCACGTCCCGGCCCTGACGCGGATCGTGGGCGATGCGGTTGTAGAGCGCGCCGTGCGGCTTGACGTAACGCACGGTCGTCCCCGCCGCCGCCGCGATGCCCTTCAACGCGCCGATCTGGTAGATGACGTCGGCCACGAGTTCACCGCTCGTAACGTCCATGTCGCGCCGGCCGAAGCCGACGCGATCCGGGTAGGAGACATGGGCGCCGATCGCAACGTCCCGCTCGGCGGCCGCCCTGACGGTCGCCAGGATTCCGGCCGGGTCGCCGGCATGGAAACCGCAGGCGACGTTGGCGCTCGAGACGATGGAAAGCATCGCCGCGTCGTCGCCCATCCGCCAGGCGCCGTAGCTTTCGCCGAGATCGCTGTTGAGATCGATGACAGCCATGAAACCCTCCCTTACAGGCTGAGGAACGCGAAGATCGGACCGATCGACTTGTAACCCATGTACCAGGTCAGCGCGCAGGTGATCGCGCCGAGCACCAGTAGCCAGCGCGGATAGACATAGCCCGCCATCAGGTCCGGACGCGCCCAGGCCGCATAGACGAAGATCGAGAAGCCGATCGGCAGGATCAGACCGTTGAGGCCGCCGACGAAGACCAGCATGGCAGCCGGCGGCGTGGTGATCAGCACGTAGGCGACGAGCGATATGCCGATGAAGGCGACGGTCGCCAGGTTCCGCTGGCGCTCGCTGATGTCCTTCTTGAATACCGTTATGAAGGACACCGACGTATAGGCAGCACCGATGACACTGGTGATGGCTGCGGCCCAGAGGATGACGCCGAAGATGCGCATGCCGATGTCGCCGGCCGCCGCACCGAAGGCCTGCGCCGCCGGGTTTGCGCCCTTGCCGGAAATGTCGATGACGACACCGCTCGCCACGACGCCGAGGACAGCGAGGAAGAGCACGTAGCGCATCACGCCGGTGACGGCGATGCCGGTGAGCGCGGCCCGGTTGACGGCGCCGAGATTCTCGATGCCGACGGTACCCTTGTCGAGCAGGCGGTGCGCGCCGGAATAGGTGATGTAACCGCCGACCGTACCGCCGACGATCGTGGTGATCGTTGCGAAGTTGATCGTGTCGGGAAGGATCGTCTGGCGCAGCGCCTCACCGACCGGCGGGCCGGAGACGAAGGCGACATAGAGCGTAAGCGCGATCATCAGGAGGCCGGCGAAGACGATGAAGCGGTCGATCGCCAGGCCGGCGCGCTTGGACAGGAAGATGCCGATCGACAGGAACGCACTCGCGGCCCCTCCCCATTTCGGATCGATGCCCAGCATCGCATTGAGGCCGAGGCCCGTACCGCCGATGTTGCCGACGTTGAAAAACAGCCCGCCGACGATGACGAGCACCGCGAGCAGGTAGCCCGTTCTGGGAATGGCAGCATTCGCGATGTCCGAAGCGCGCATGCGCGTCAGCGTGACGATGCGCCAGATGTTGAGCTGGACCACGAAGTCGATGAGGATCGAGGCGAGGATGCCGAAGGCGAAGGCCGCGCCCATGGTGGCGGTGAAGGTCGCCGTCTGCGTGATGAAACCGGGCCCGATGGCGGACGTCGCCATCAGGAAGATCGCGGCAGTCAGTGACGCGCGGCGCGACTTGAGCGCGTCAAGGGACAGCGCAGCCGCGGCGCCCCCGTGTGCACCACCCGTGGTGGCGTTGCTGGAAGGAATAGAATGCTGCTCCATGAGACATCTCCGATTGCCAAGAACGTCACCCCAAGGCGCTTGGGCTGATCCACGAATGCAGCGTCACCTCGTTTCACAATTCTGTCAAGATTGTTCAACAATTTTTCTATATCGTTCCATCATTCTGTCTAAATGTTGGGCCAATCGCACGCCATTTGATCAGTAAACGCCGCAAGATCATGCATATTGTGCCGTCCGCTTGCCTCCCTAGCCCGCTTCGATCATAACACCGGAACCCCGTACCCACGGTCGCAATTCACTTCGCGAGGCACCCGCGCCCCGCATGCTACCCGAGGAAAAGATGATCGAAGCGGATGCAGCGGGCACATTGGCGCAGCGCCTGGCGGAACGAATCCGCGACAAGCTGATCGCCGGTGAGCTCAGGCCCGGCCAGAAATTATCCGAAGCAGCGCTTGCGAGCACGCTCGACGTGTCGCGCAATTCGCTGCGCGAGGCGTTCCGCCTGCTGACCAAGGAAGGGCTCCTGCGCCACGAACCCAACCGCGGCGTCTTTGTCGCCACCCCGAGCATGGCATCGATCATCGACATCTATCGCGTGCGCCGGGTTCTCGAATGCCGGGCACTGGAGCAGGCCTATCCGAAACATCCGGCGGTGATTCGCATGCGCACGTCTGTCGAGCGGGCCAACAAGGCCCGCGAGGACGGAGACTGGAGCAGTGTCGGCAGCGCCAACATGGCCTTCCACGCGGCGATCGTCGATCTCGCCGACAGCAGCCGCCTGAATGCCTTTTATGCCCATATCGCCGCAGAACTCCGGCTGAGCTTCGGGCTCCTGCCCGATCCCGAAATGCTGCACGCACCCTACGTGGATCTCAACGCGAACATTCTCGCGATGCTGGAAGCCGGCAAGCCCAAGGAGGCGGCGGCGGCGCTGGACGCCTATCTCGCCCAGTCCGAGCGCACTGTCCTCGCCGCCTTTGCACGCATCGCTGAGCCGGCTTGAGCGGTTCGTCACGGCGGCGAAAAATTTCTTCCCGCGACGCTATCCACCAGCGCCGACAGACCGGCGGCGGCGGCCGGATTCGATGGACAGGCCTCCGGGCGCCAAGCGCCCGGAGGCCTGTGCCGCGCGACCGGGAGAAAAAGTCACGCAGCTTGTACCTTGCGCGATGGCCGGGCCCATTCCGGTATCCATGTACCGTGTGCGGCGAGCAGATCGTCGGTCAGTGACCAGATCTGATCGAGGTCCAGTTCGGCGGCCGTATGCGGATCCATCATCGCGGCATGGTAGATGTGTTCGCGGTTCTCCGTCATCAGCGCCGCCACCGTCAGTTCCTGCACGTTGATGTTTGTGCGGATGAGCGCCGTCAGCTGGGGCGGCAGGGCGCCGATATGAGTCGGCTGGATGCCGGAAGCGTCAACGAGGCACGGCACCTCCGCCGCACAGCTCTCCGGCAGCGAGGTGATGCAGCCGTTGTTGCGGACATTGCCGTAGATGACCGAGGGCTCTCCGGTCCACACCGAGTTCATGATGGAGGAGGCATATTCATGGCTCTCCTTGACCTCGATCGTATCCGCCTCACGAAACGCCGCGGCCTGGTTTTTCCAGCGTTCGACCTGTTCGATGCAGCGCTTCGGATATTCGTCGAGCGGAATGCCGAATTTTTCGATCAGATCCTCCCGTCCCTCCTTGATGAAATAGGGCGTGTATTCGGCGAAATGCTCCGAGCTTTCGGTGACGAAATAGCCGAGCCGCGTCAGCATCTCGTAGCGCACCTTGTTCGGGCAGCGCGGATTCCAGTGGCTGGGCTTCGGAAAGCGCCCGTCCCTATAGCCGCGCAACAGGTCCGGATAGAGGTCGCGGTAGCTGCCGTCCGGCTGGCGATGCTCGAATTTCAGGTAGAAGGCCATGTGGTTGATGCCGGCCGCACGATAGCGAATCTCTTCGACCGGGATATCGAGGTCGCGGGCAAGCTCGCCAGCCGTTCCCTGCACGGAGTGGCAGAGACCGACCTGTCGGATCGACGGAAATTTCTCGGCGATCGCCCAGGTGTTGATCGCCATCGGGTTCACGTATTGCAGGAGGATCGCCTCCGGGCAGACCTCGAGCATGTCCGCGCAGATCGCCCAGAGATGCGGCACCGTGCGAAGCCCGCGCATAATGCCGCCGACGCCGAGCGTATCGGCGATCGTCTGGCGCAGGCCGTATTTCTTCGGAACCTCGAAATCGGTGACCGTGCAGGGTTCGTAGCCGCCGATCTGGAAGGCGACGACGACAAAATCCGCACCTTCCAGCGCCTTGCGGCGGTCCGTGTGGGTTTCGACCTTCGTCCCGGTGCCGAGCGTCCGGATGAGCTTGCCGGCGACGATCTCGCTTTCGGCGAGCCGTTCACGGTTGATGTCCATCAGCGCGATCGTGGCGCCGGCAAGCGCCGGACGCTGCAGCACGTCGCCGATGATGTTCTTCATGAAGACCGTGGAACCGGCGCCGATGAAGGTGATCTTGGGTTGTCTCATGATGGTAGCCTCTGGTCGTTGGTTATGCAGCCACATCGAAGGCGGCGCGGACGAGCCGTTCGGTGTAGGCGGTCTTGGGATGGGTAAGCACGTCTTCGACTGCGCCTTCCTCGACGATGCGTCCGTGCTGCATGACGACGACGCGGTGGCAGAGCGCGCGCACAACCTTGAGATCGTGCGAGATGAAAAGGTAGCTGAGCCCCCGCTCGTCCTGCAGCCGGCGCAGCAGGTCGATGATCTGTGCCTGGACGGAGAGATCAAGCGCCGATGTCGGCTCGTCGAGCAGGATAAACTCCGGTTCGAGCGCGATGGCGCGGGCGATCGCGATGCGCTGGCGCTGGCCGCCAGAGAATTCGTGCGGGAAGCGCGACAGGATGTTGGTCGGCAGGCCCGCGCTCGACAGGGCGTCGCGCACCCGCTCGAGCCTCTCGGTTCTTGTCGCGCCGATGCGATTGACGATCAGGCCTTCCTCGATGATCTGCCCGATCGCCATACGCGGGTTCAGCGAGGAAAACGGATCCTGGAACACGACCTGCATGCGCGACCGCAGGGGCTGCATCTGCGCCCGGCTGCGACCGTGGATCGGCGCGCCGTCGAAGCGGATCTCGCCGGCGTCCGCATTAATGAGGCGGATCAACGCCTGGCCGAAGGTCGTCTTGCCGGAACCGGATTCGCCGACGAGACCGAGCGTCTCGTGCCGGCGCAGCGAAATCGACAGGTCGTTGACGGCCAGCAGTTCGCTGTATTCCGGCCGGAAGAAACTGCCCTTCCGGAGCGTGAAGCCGACACGCACCTTGCTGCCTTCGAGCATGACCGGCGAGTTTTCCGGCAACGGATTGGCAGAGCCCGACGGTTCGGAGGCAAGCAGGCGCTGGGTATAGGGATGGACCGGGTTCCGGAAAAGCGCCTCCGTCGTGTTGTGTTCCTTCACCTCACCCTGACTCATCACGTAGACATAGTCCGAGAATTGCCGGACGACCGTCAGGTCATGGGTGATCAGGATCACCGCCATGCCCATTTCCTGCTGCAGCGAGCGGATGAGGTTCAGGATCTGTGCCTGCACGGTGACGTCGAGCGCCGTCGTCGGCTCGTCGGCAATCAGCACATCCGGCTTGTTGGCGAGCGCCATCGCGATCATGACGCGCTGCCGCTGGCCGCCGGAGAGCTGGTGCGGATACTGGTTCAGGCGCGCCTCCGGATCGGGAATCTGGACGTGCCGCAGAAGGTCGAGCGCTTCCGCCATCGCCTGCCTTCTGCCGACCCGGCGGTGGGCGCGGATCGCTTCGACGATCTGACTGCCGACCGTATAGACCGGGTTGAGCGAACTCATCGGTTCCTGAAAGATCATCGAAATGCGGTCGCCCCGGAGCTTTCGGCGTCGGCGTTCCGGGAAGACGAGCACGTTTTCACCCTGGTATTCGATCTTTGAACGCTCGCTCGTCACGGCCCGCTTCGACAGCAGGCCCATCACCGTGCGGGCCGTCACGGACTTGCCGGAGCCGGATTCGCCGACGATCGCGATCGTCTCGCCGCGGTAGAGCTGGAAGGAGACGTCCCGGACCGCACGGATCGTGCCGCCCTCCACCGTGAAGTCGACAGCGACGTTCCGGGCATCGATGATGGGACGGTCCGTTCTGGACGAGAGGTCGCGCCGCTCGTCGGGGGCCGTGACGGCAATGTCGGATGTCGTCATGGGAGAACCTCCTCAATAGGGATCGATTGCGTCGCGCAGACCGTCGCCGAGCGCGTTGAAGGCGAAGACGGTGACGAGCACGAAGCCGACGGGCGCGAGCAGCCACGGATAGGAGCCGATCACGGAATAGTTCGCTGTATCCTGCAGCATCAAGCCCCAGGAGATCAGCGGCGGCTTCACCGCGAAACCCAGGAAGCCGAGGAAGGATTCGAGCAGCACGACACTTGGAATGGCAAGCGTCACGGCGACGATCACATGGCTCATCACGTTCGGCAGGATGTGCTGGAGGATGATGCGCCGGTCGGACGCGCCGATCGCCATCGCGGCGCGCACGTAGTCGATGCGGGCGAGCGCCAGCGTCTTGCCGCGCACTTCGCGCGACATCTGCGCCCAGCCGAGCGCCGACATGACGATAATGACGAAGGCGAGGAAGACGTTGGTGGGCGCCGTCACCGGAATGAGCGACGTGAGCGCCAGATAGAGCGGCAGTTGCGGGAAGGCGAGCACCAGTTCGACGAAACGCTGCGTCCAGGCATCGAAGCGCCCGCCGAAATAGCCGGACATCATGCCGACCGTCGTGCCGACCACGGTGATGATCGACACGACGACAAGCGCGATCATCAGCGAGATCCGCGAGCCATGCAACGCGCGGGACAAAACGTCCCGCCCGAACTTGTCAGTCCCCAGCAGGTGGATTGCCGTGCCGTCCGTCGTGCCGAACAGATGGCGGTCGGCCGGGATCAATCCGAAGAGCCGGTAGGGCGCGCCCTCGACGAAGAAACCCAGGACCTGCGGGTTGTCGTAGTCCGGCCCGACGACGGGCTGGAAGGTGATCGGGTCGAGCTCCTCCGTCTCGCGGATCGGGTAGCTCCTCGGCGGAAAGGCGAAGTTGCCGTCCCTGTCGGTGAAGCTGATAGCCTGCGGCGGCGCGAAGGCGACGCCGGTGGCCTTCGGATCGACAGGTGACAGGAAGTCCGCGAAGACCGCAATGACGATCAGCAAGCCGACGAGCACGAGGCCCATCATGCCGGTGAAGGAACGCCTGAGCCTGCGCCAGACGAGGGCGGAATAGCTCTCGTTGTGGTGCTTCTCCTCGGGGGCGGCGGTCATGCCCACCGGCGGATGCGTATCGACGGTCATGCCGCGGCCCCCGAAAGACGCACGCGCGGATCGAGCGCGGCGAGAAGCAGATCGGCGATGATGTTGCCGACGATGAGGGTTACCGAGAGGACGAGCATGAAGGTCGCCGTCACATAGACGTCGCCAACCTGCATCGAACCGACGATCGCTGGGCCGACCGTCGGCAGCGCGAAGATGATGGCCGTCTCGATCTCGCCCGTCAGCATGTAGGGCAGCACGACGCCCTGGTACATGATGAGCGGATGCAGGGCGTTCGGTACCGCGTGGCGGACGACAACTGCACCCTCGCTCAGCCCCTTGGCGCGCGCCGTCTCGACATATTGCGCATTCAGCGTGTCGAGCAGATTCCCGCGCATCACCCGCATGTTGTAGGCGAGACCGCCGAAGGTGGCGATGGCGATCACCGGCCAGACATGCTGCACGAGATCGGCGAACTTGCCCCAGGACCAGGGCGCGCCGCCGTAGCGGGCGGAATGGAAGCTGTTGATCTCCGAGACATTGAAGTGGAAGACCATGACATAGACGATGATCAGCGCCATCAGGAAACGCGGCACGGTCATGCCAAGAAACGAGACGCCCGAGAGCAGGGTGTCCACCCAGGAATACTGCCGCGTCGCCGCGACAATGCCGAAGGTGATGCCGAGAATGGACGCCAGGACGTGGCAGACGAGAGCAAGCGCAAGCGTGCGTGGCAACCGTTCTCCGACGACGTCCGCGACCGGCTTGTTGTAGAAGAGGCTGTGGCCGAAGTCGCCGCGGGTGACGATCCCGGTGATCCAGTTGACATATTGGATCGGCAGCGGCCGGTCGAGGCCGTGTTCCGCGCGGTAGGCCTGGGCCTGGGCGTCTGCCTCCTCGAAGGACGCGCCGCCCTGGTTGATGAGCTGCGAGCGGATATAGTCGCTGTAGTCGCCCGGCGGCGCCTGGATGATCGCGAAGGTCACCACGCTCAGGACGAAGAGCAGCGGTATCGCGGCGGCAACGCGGCCGAGCAGGAAGCGCAGGAGATGCATCGTCGTTTCCCTTGTTTCGTCACCGGCCTGCCGTTTCGGGCTTACGCGCCGGCGACGCGCGAGAGGGGCTGCCCGGCCGACCGTGCCGGCCGGGCGGAGTGCGGGTCAGTTGATCGGGCCGCTGTCGCCCGGCTTGCCGGGCATCTGCTCGGGGAAGAGCTCGTGGTCGCCCTGCTTGTCGGCCGCCACGAAGACGCGCTCGCGGATGATCGTATCCTCCGCCCAGTTGAACATGAAGATCGGCGCGCCCTCGGGGATGTTCGAGAAGCGCTTGTTGATAACAAGCGCACCGGGATATTCGGTGAGACCGATCGTATCGAGATTGGACGTCGCGATCTTCTGATACTGCCGCATCAACTCGGCCCGCTTGTCGTTGTCGCTGCTGGCGACGAAGGCATTGACGATGTCCACCATCTCCTGCTCGAACGGCATCAGGTCGACGCTGCCGTCGGTCCCTGCCCGGTGATGCCAGCTCGTGCGCGGGCCGGTGGCGGCAAGCTGCGTGGTATTCTGCACCACGGAGGTCAGATCCTGGTCGTTGCGGCGGATGAACCAGTCGAAGCGACCGGCGTACTGGGCGGCATCACGCTTGGTGCCGTCGACGGCATTCAGCACCACCTTGAGACCAAGCTGCTCCATCTGCCCGACGATGCCCTCGGCAAGATTGCGGTCCGTGCCGTAGTCCGAATTGACGAGCAGCACCACCTGCACGTCGGCACCGCCTGCGGTGCCCACCGGGAAGTTGACGAAACCGTTGCCGTCGGTGTCGGCAAGGCCCGCCTTTTCGAGCAGCGCTTTCGCCCCTTCGAGGTCGAAAGGATAATACATCGTCGACTGCCGATCGTAGAAGCTCGTCCCCGATGAAAGGCCGCCCGGATAGATCGCCGTGAACGGTCCCTTGACCAGAGCCTCGCCGAGTTTCTTGCGGTCGACGGCCATCGTGACGGCTTTGCGGAAGTCGAGATTGCGGTTGAGATCACGCACCGCCTTCGCCCGCTCGTCCGGCTCACCCCAGCCGTTGGCCGAGAAATTCAGGCGCAGATTGTAGCCGATCAGGCGCGGGCCGAAGGCGAGCCGCGCCGGCGCCGTCTCCTGCGCCGCACGCTTCAGCGATTCGACGAAGTTTTCCGGCTGCTCGAGGTTCGAGAAGTCGCCGGAGCCGGCGATCGCCTGCACGTCGCGGTCCGCCCAGGTCGAGAGCTTGTAGTGCATCTCGTTGAGATAGGGCAGCTGGTGCCCCTCCTCGTCGACCTTCCAGTAATAGGGGTTGCGGCGCAGCACGATGATGTCGTCCGAGCGATACTCGACCGGCACCCAGGCGCCCATGACGGGCACGTTCAGGAATTCGGGAGGAAAGCCGTTCTTGTAGTCGTCGTAAGTCGTCTTGGCGTATTTCGGATGTTTCGTCTTCAGGATGTGCGACGGACCGGGGCAGAAGGTGCCGTAGGCCATGGCATAGAGGTGCTGGCGCGGGAAGGCTTCCTGGAACGTCCATTCAACCGTGTACTTGTCGATCGCCTTCAGCGTCGTGCCGACACCGAATGTCTCGGGCGTCGCACCGTTCAGCGGCGACACGTTCGAGTCGACGACATTGTCGTCCCAGTAAAACATGATGTCTTCGGAATCGAAGGGGTCGCCATCGGACCATTTCGCGCCCTCGACGAGCTTCATCGTCAGCCTATGGCCGTCCTCCGACCATTCCCAGCTCTTCGCAAGATTGGGAAGCGGCTCCATGTCCTTCGCTTCGACCTGGAACAGCGGTGCGGTGCGGGTCAGGCACTCGGACATGCCGATATCGATGCCGCCCCAGCCCTGCGTCTGGCCGGCGCTGTAGTTCCAGCCTTCCGGCCGTCCGCCGATGACATGGCGGATCGTGTCGCCATAGACCCCGATGCCGTCCGGCATGTTGCCCGTCTTGAAGACCATCGGCTCCTTCGGCAGCCGTTCCCCGACGGGCGGCAGCTTGCCGGTCTTGACGAACTTTTCCGTGACCCAGGCGGGCTCCTTGTAGGACGGCAGCGCCTTGAACTCGAGGATCGAGTCGCGCGGCACATAGGTGATCTTTCCCTGGGCCGGGAAGACCGGTTGTTCAGGCACGACCACCGGCTCGACGGCGGCGGCGGGCAGGGCAAGGGCCGAGACGCCAAGCAGCAGGGCGGCGGCCCGCAAATTGCGGATGCGTGTCATTGTCGCTGTTCTCCCTATACTTCCGACCGCCCGTTCCGGACGATCATCCTCCTCGAAGCACCTACGCCCGGCCTTGCGCGCCGGACATTCGCGCCGGCTCCGCCCCTCCTCCGGGGCAAGGCCGGCAGGCGTCGCTCAGCCGGCGGCGCGCAGTCTCGTCGCTTCCTTCTCGGCGCGAATCTCCTCGATCGATCGAACTGCGCGGCGAGCGGCACCCGTCCAGTCGCGCGTCTTGACGGTGGCACGCGACAGCCTGTCCCTGGCACCCTCGACGGCATGGGCGTATTGCGGCAGCCATTCCGCCTGCGCGACCACCATCTCGTCGACCATCTGCCAGACTTCCTCCGGCGTGCAGATGGCACCGACCAGCGGATCGTGCAGCACCGCGAGTTTCAGGAGATCGAGATCGCCCGATACCGCAGCATGCACCGACATGCGCTGCACGTTGATCGAGGAAATGCAGGTGGCGGCACAGGCTTCCGGCAAGCTGATGCCGGCCACCATGTTGATGCCGAAGCGATCAACGAAGCCCGGCGATTCGATGATCGCATCGGCCGGCAGGTTCGCAATCACGCCGTTGTTCTTGACGTTGAAGTGACCGCGATAGACGCGCCCCGTCTCGAGCGCCTCCAGAATATGGCTCGCATGCTCGTTCGATCGCTTCGCCGGATCGATGGGGCTGCCGGCGGCCTCGAGCAGCTTCGGATAATCGGTTTCGAACCAGTTGCGGGTCTCTGTGGAGTAGCGCAGGTAGCCACCGGTCTCGCCGTGGATCCAGTCCGACATGTCGATCCAGCGGGAAATCTCGTCGGGGCGCTTGCGATACCAGGGCAGGTATTCCGAAAGATGACCGTTGCTCTCCGTCGAATAGACGCCGAAACGCTTCAGAACGTCGATCCTCAGCTTCTCCTGCTTCGAGAAAACTGGATGAGCCTCGAAGGCCGAGACGAGTTCGTCCTTGCCGATCCTGCGGCCCCTGACCCGCAGGTCGATGAACCAGGTCTGGTGGTTGATGCCGGAGCAGATGTAGTCGAGTTCGCCGTCCTGGGCGCCCAGGATCTCCGCGATCTGCTCGGCGCCGTGCTGAACGCCATGGCACAGGCCGACGGTATCCACCTTGCCGTATTCGATTGCCGCCCAGGTGTTCATCGCCATCGGGTTGGCGTAGTTCAGAAACTTCGCACCCGGCTCCGCCACCTCGCGGATGTCCTTGCAGAAGTCGAGGATGACCGGAATGTTGCGCTGGCCGTAGAGAATGCCGCCGGCGCAGATCGTGTCGCCGACGCACTGGTCGACGCCGTATTTCAGGGGAATGCGGATGTCGTCGGCATAGGCAGCAAGTCCGCCGACCCGCACGCAGCTGATGACATAGCGCGCGCCCTCAAGCGCCTTGCGGCGATCCGTCGTCGCCGTCACCAGCGTCGGCAGGCCGTTCGCCTCGACGATCCGGTCGAGGATGGTCTTTATCATCGAAAGATTGCGGTCGCTGACGTCGGTGAGTGCCACCTCGATCCCTGCGAATTCCCGCACAGAAAGAATGTCGGTGAAGAGCTTCTTGGTGAAGCCCACACTGCCCGCGCCGATGATGGTGATCTTGAACCTGCTCATGCTGTCCTCATCCCATGAAATCTGACTGCCGAAGAACCGGGTAAAATCGCGCGCTCACCTTCGGCCGCGTTTTCGCAGATCTCCTCCACCGCCCGGTTCGCACTCCCGCTGAATTATCAGGCTCCGTATGCGTCCATGAGGATTATGCGTATAATGGTGCGTCTTGGTAGAGAGGTATTGTGCTTTCATGGGTAATTCTGTGCTCCAGAAATTGATCGCGACCGGCCCCGCAATGAAGACGGTCTCACTGCCGCGCGGACGCCAGCGTCTGCACACGATGCCGACCAGCACCGGCTACGAGATCCGCACGGATGCGAGCTACGACTGGGACGGGCGGCGGCGCGGGCAGACGCCTTTCACCGTGCTGCAGCACACGCTCGGCGGCGCCGGCAATCTGCGCTACGAGAACCGGACCTACCGGCTGAAGCCGGGGGAGACGCTGCTGTTGCTCGTGCCGCACAATCATCGCTACTGGCTGGAGGACGGTGGCCGCTGGGAGTTCTTCTGGATTTCCATGAACGGCGAGGAAGCTCTGCGCATCCATCGCGGGATCCTCGCGATGGCCGGCCCCGTTCTGAAACTCAAGCCCGAAACGGTGGAGCATCTCGCCGACTGCAGCCTGCGCCTCATTTCCGGCGGCGGCGAGACGCCGGGACGCGCCTCGGCAATCGCCTACGAGGCAGCAATGGTGCTCTACGACGACGTCTTCGGCTCCCATCCGGTGCTCGGGCAGGAGTACCGGGCCATGCAGCACGTCATCAGCCATATCGCTCAGAATCTCGACAAGCCGCTGCCCGTCGAGGAACTTGCCCGCGTCTCGGGCCTCAGCCGCTCGCACTTCTCCCGGGTGTTCGCAGCGACCGAAGGCGTGCCGCCGGCCGAATTCGTACTGCGCAAGCGGTTGCAGCGAGCGACGAAGCTTCTGACCAAGGCAGGCAACCTTTCCGTCAAGGAAGTGTCCAGCATGTCGGGATTTGAGGAGCCGAACTACTTCGCCAAGGTGTTTCGCCGCCACTTCGGCGCAAGCCCGACGGAGTTCCGCACGACCGGCATGTATGCCAGCATCTCCGCCGCGCCCGGTGGGGAGAATGGCGGGTAACGCCGGAAGACGTCCGCAAGGACGTGGCGAGCGGTCCGCAGCCCTAAACGCTGCTGAGCAGCAGGCTGGTTTCGCTGTTGGAGATGCCGTCGATCATGCGCACCTCGCGCAGCACGCGATCGAAATCGGAAAGGCTCGCCGCACGGATGTTGGCGACGAGATCCCAGTTGCCGTTGGTCGTATGCAGCGAATAAACCTCTGGCAATCCGCGCAGTCTGCGGATGACCTGCGTCGTGGATTTTCCCGTCACCTCGATCATCATCACGGCGTGCACCGTTTGCGCGTCGTAGTCCTCACGGACCCGGATGGTGAACCCCAGGAGCGTGCCCGTGTCGACCAGCCGGTCGAGCCGGTTCTGCACGGTGCCGCGCGCCACGCCAAGCACGTCCGCCAGCTTGGAAAGCGACGCCCGCCCATCCGTCCTCAGATGCGCGATGATGCGGCGGTCGAGATCGTCGGGAATGTATTTTGCGATGTTCATTGTTGCGGTGCTTCTGGCAATTTGAGAAAGAAGACTGAGCAATTTGCCTATATCTCTGCCCTTTTCAGCACAGTTGTGCGATTTCCGTCAACCGCCGTCGCTGCTACTCTCCCCGTCGAAGCCCACCCAGGAGCCCGATCCGTGTTGCAAGCGCCGTCGCAGAAAGCCCTCGTCCCCTTCGTCAGCGTCGAGAACATGATGCGGCTCGTGCATCTGATCGGCATCGAAACGATGCTCGCCGAACTCGCCGACGTGATCGAAGCGGATTTCCGGCGGTGGCAGCTCTTCGACAAGACGCCGCGCGTCGCCTCACACTCCCGCGAGGGCGTGATCGAACTGATGCCGACCTCGGACGGCGATATCTACAGCTTCAAATACGTGAACGGCCATCCGAAGAACATGGCGCAGGGTCTGCAGACGGTCACCGCCTTCGGCCTGCTCGCCGAGGTCTCGACCGGCTATCCCGTGCTGCTCACCGAAATGACCATGCTGACGGCCTTGCGGACGGCCGCGACCTCCGCCATGGCGGCGCGGCATCTGGCACCGAAGGGGGCGAAGACGATGGCCATGATCGGCAATGGCGCGCAGGCCGAGTTCCAGGCCCTCGCCATGAAGGCCGTCGTCGGCATCGAACGGATCCGCCTCTACGACATCGACCCGAAGGCCACGGAAAAAACCGCCCGCAACCTGGCAGGCTGCGGCCTGACGATCACGGCATGTACATCGTCGCAAGCAGCGATCGAGGGTGCCGAGATCATCACCACCTGCACTGCCGACAAGCAGTATGCGACGATCCTTTCCGACAACATGGTCGGCGCCGGCGTGCACATCAATGCGATCGGCGGCGACTGCCCCGGCAAGACCGAGCTCCATCG
This sequence comes from Rhizobium alarense, assembly GCF_021555155.1. Classification (GTDB taxonomy): domain Bacteria; phylum Pseudomonadota; class Alphaproteobacteria; order Rhizobiales; family Rhizobiaceae; genus Rhizobium_D; species Rhizobium_D alarense. Next base: position 8,050 of record NZ_JAKGBU010000040.1, on the reverse strand, counting down.
CGACATTCTCCTGCGCTCGGACACCTTCGTCGAATATCCCCCGCAGACCCGGGTGGAAGGCGAGATCCAGCAGATGGATCCGGACTATCCGGTGACCGAGCTCTGGAAGGTCATCACCGGTGAAGCGGCAGGTCGGCGCGACCGCAACCAGATCACGCTCTTCGACAGTGTCGGCTTCGCTGTCGAGGATTTTTCAGCGCTTCGCTATGTGCGGGACCGGCTGAACGGCACCGGTCTCTACCAGGATCTCGACATCATTGCCGATCCGGACGATCCGCGCGATCTCTTCGGCATGCTGCAACGCGCCAACACCTGAGCCCGGCCGCACTGTCGTTCGTTCCAGGACATTCCTGTCGAGAGCTGCCCGACGGCGCTCCAGCGACAGTATTGACGTCGCAACCAATCGGCGCCTGACGAAACGTGAAATTGCTTGTTGGCTGACGGACCTGTTTTCGCCAGGTCCGTCCGGAGGCCGTGTTTAACAAATAGCTAGAACTTTGCCTTATGATCGCCGGCGCAACGCTTTGCGGGCATGACGCCGATCTGCGGTCCCTTGCGGACATTTGTTGTTTCCGATCGAAGGTTGAATGCCGTGCAGAAACCCATCATGTCGCTCGCGCGCCGAACGCAGTTTGTCGTGGCTGTGGTGGCAGCAGGATTCATCGTCGTCGGCACGGCGCTCGCAACCCTCGTCATGCGCTCCATCGATACGATGGCCGTAACAGCCGACCGGATCGACGACCGTCGTGCCCTCCAGGCCGGTGAGGCCGCCCTGCAGTCCCTGCGCAAACAACTGGCGGCAACCGTGCGGGACAATGCATTTTGGGACGACGCCTATCGGCAGATGGCTTCCGAAGACGCTCTCGCCTGGGCCGTTGAAAACTGGGGCGTAACGACCGCCGGTTACCCGCTCTATGACACCGCGATGGTCATCGGACCCGATAACAAACCTGTCATGGCCTATCATTCGGGAGACGAATTGGCTTCGCCGCCACAGCAGTTCTTTGCAACGTTCCGTGACATACTCCAAGCCGCACGACAGGCCGACGCCAAAGCACAGGTTCCGGTGCATTTCATACACTCGCCGAAGGGCACGGCCCTGATCGGTGCAGCCCTCATCCAGCCTTACGAAGCCGACCCGTCCGTCGATCGCGACGATCTCGCCGTCCTGGTCTTCGCCAAGCATGTGACCGCCGAGGTCGTGCAGGACATCGCGGAGGGCTTCAACATCGCGGGCCTTCGCTTGGACGCCGAGACCGTGCCCGGCCGGCTCGACGTGCCGCTCCGGGACGTCAAAGGCGAAACGATCGCCGTGCTGACATGGCCTCCCCAATTGCCCGGCACCGCGAGCTACGCCCTCGTCGAGGGCGACATTCAATATGCCGGCCTGATTCTCGTTCTCTTCCTGGCGGCGATCGGGATCGTCGGCGTTGTCACGGGCCGCAATCTGCGCACCAGTGAACGGCGGGCGCGCCACAAGGCGCTGCACGATGCGCTGACCGGCCTTCGCAACCGCGCCGGGCTCTTCGAAGGCATCGATCTAATGCTCGCCAACGCCCGGGGGGAAGGCGCTTCCGTCGACCTGCTGCTCATCGACCTCGACGGTTTCAAGGGCGTCAACGATGCCTGGGGCCACGCCGTCGGCGATGCGCTTATTGTCGCCGTCGCACGGCGGCTGTCCGATACGTTGCCGGACGACGTCCTCCTCGCGCGGCTCGGCGGAGACGAGTTCGCGGTGGTCGCCGGGAGCGGCGGCGGGGACCGGACACCGCCGCTCGGAGAGCAGATCCAGATTGCCCTGTCACGCGTTTTCGAAATCGGCGGCCGCTCCATCGAAATCGGCGCCAGCATCGGCGTTGCGGTCTCCCGGGCCGACATCGATGTCGGCGAACTGATACGGCGGGCGGACATTGCGCTCTATCGCGCGAAGGATCTCGGGCGCGGCGTAACGGTGCATTTCGAAACAAGCTTCGACGAGGATACCGTAAGGCTCGCCGAACTGGAGTCGCAACTGCGCGAAACCCTGTCGATCGGCGGGCTTGAGGTTTTCTTCCAGCCCCTTGTGGACGCGGGCTCCGATCAGATCCGCGGCGTGGAAGCGCTGGCGCGCTGGACGACCGAAGCCGGGCAGAAGATAAGACCGGACGTGTTCATTCCGCTTGCCGAGCGCGCCGGCCTTATCGACCAGCTTGGATTGCAAGTGCTGCAGACATCGTTGAAGGCCGCGGCCGCCTGGCCAGGCATCTCCCTGTCGGTCAACGTCTCCCCGCTGCAGCTCAAGAACCCGAAATTCGTGAGCCAGGTGAGGGACGCGATCGAAACGGCGGAATTCGATCCGTGCCGATTGACCATAGAACTGACGGAAGGCGTGCTGATCTCCAATCCGGACCAGGCACGCCGCGCCATCGACGGACTGAAAGCAGCAGGCGTCCAGATCGCGCTCGACGATTTCGGATCGGGCTTCGCGAGTATCGGGACCCTGCGCCAGTTCGGCTTCGATCGCATGAAGATCGACCGCTCGCTGATTGAAGCGCTCGAGCACGATGCCAATGCCGGCGCGGTGCTGCAGGCGACGATCGCGCTTGCGAACGCCTTCGCCATTCCGGTGACCGCGGAGGGAGTCGAGACCGAGGAACAGGCGATGATGGTCAGGCTGTCGGGCTGCGACGCGCTGCAGGGTTATCTGTTCAGCAAGCCGATTTGCGCCGCCGACCTGACCGCCCGGTATTTTCTCAAGGCAAGCAGCGAACAGGTCGCCTGACGGGTGTCAGGCGCGGCTCCATGCCCGGGCTCTCGCCACCCACCGTGGCGACGGGCTGTTCGAGCGCCGCCGGCCCGAAACGGAACGGAGAGCCGGCGATTGATGCCGGCTCTTTCTTTTCCGGCGACCCTGCAGCCGCCTCAGGCGCGATCGGCGCGATAGGCGACGCAATCGACCTCGACTTTGCAATCGACCATCATGCGCGACTGCACGCAGGCGCGCGCCGGCGGATTGGTGCCGAAATACTCGGCATAGACGCCGTTGAAGCTCCAGAAGTCGCGCGGGTCGTCGAGCCAGACGCCGACGCGGACAACGTCCTCAAGGCCGTATCCCGCCTCTTCGAGGATGGCAATCATGTTCTCGATTGCCCTGCGGCTTTCCGCAACGATGCCGCCGCGCACGATCTCGCCCTTCTCTATCGGCACCTGGCCGGAGACATGGAGCCAGCCGCCGGCTTCGACCGCACGCGCGAAAGGCAGGGGCTGACCACCGGCTCCGGTTTCTCCAGTGCCGTAACGCTTGATAGTCATGGGATATCTCTTCTTCTCTAGTTGAAACTGGACGTCTTGAGGAACTCCGCCAGACGCTCGGTGTTCGGTCGTACGAACATTTCCTTCGGATCGCCCTCCTCGCAGATGATGCCCTGGTTCATGAAGATGACCCGTGACGACACCTCGTAGGCAAACCGCATCTCGTGGGTGACGAGCAGCATGGTCATGCCGTCGGCTGCAAGGCCCTTGATCACCTGCAGCACCTCGCCGACAAGTTCCGGATCGAGCGCCGAGGTGACCTCGTCGAACAGCATGAGCCTCGGGCTCATCGCGATGGCACGGGCAATCGCGACGCGCTGCTGCTGTCCGCCGGACAATTGGCCGGGATAGTGGTCGGCGCGACTGGCGAGGCCGACACGATCGAGCCAGGTCTCGGCGATCGACCGGGCTTCCGACCGGCCGAGCTTCTTGACCTTGACGAGGCCGAGCATGACATTTTCGGCTGCAGTCATGTGCGGAAAGAGGTTGAACTGCTGAAAGGCCATGCCGGTCAGCGCACGCTGCCGGGCGATCTCTTTTTCGGACTTGCGCCGCCGCCCCGCCCCGTCGACGTGATAGCCGATCTCCTCGCCATCGAGCCGGATCGTGCCGCCCTGGAACTCCTCCAGCATGTTGATGCAGCGCAGCATGGTCGTCTTGCCCGACCCCGATGAACCGATGATCGCAATCACCTCCCCTTCGGCGACCGTGCAATCGACCCCCTTGAGGATTTCCACCGGGCCGTAGGTTTTGCGCAAACCTTTGATTTCGAGAAGTGTCTTGGCCATCGGCTCGGCTTCCTCAGGACGGCACGGCGGTCTTGCGTTCGACATATTTGCCGAGCCGCTCGATGCCGAAATTGACGACGAAGTAGAGAAGTCCAGCGAAGAAATAGAACTGGAGGCTCATGAAATTGCGCGAAATGATCTCCTGCGTGCGCAACAGCAGTTCGGCGACACCGATGACCGACAGCAGCGTCGACGCCTTCACCATTTCAGCTGCCGTGTTCACCCAGGCCGGCAGGAACTGGCGCAGCGCCTGCGGCCAGAGAACATAGGCGAAGGTCTGGCTGAAGGAGAGGCCGATGGCCTTGGCTGCCTCGGTCTGTCCGGCGGAGATCGCCTGCAGCCCGCCGCGCACGATTTCGCCGACATGGGAGGAGCAGAAGACGGCAAGCGCCAGCACGCCGGCAGCAAAGGGGCCGAGATCGATGCCGACCGCTGCGGAGACGTAGTAGCTTGCCAGCACGAGCACGAGGACGGGCGTCCCCCGCACGATATCCGTATAGGCACGCATCGCAAGGCGCAGAAGACGGCCGCCGTAAACGAGCGACAGGCCGACAAGGACACCCAGCACCGAGCCCGCGACGATCGCCAGGAACGAAATGGAGACGGTCGTGCCGAGGCCCCGCAAAATGACCAGGCGGGCAATCCAGAGCTGATCGAGAAAAGCGTAAAAGTCCGTCATGGCTTCACCTCGGCACCGCCAGTCGTCGCTCCACCAGACGCATCAGGGCGGCGAGAACGGAGCATGTGAGGACATAAAGGCCCGAAGCGACGATCCAGGTCTCGATTACCCGGAAGGTCTCCACATTGATCTTGCGTGCCTCGAAGGTCAGTTCCGGCACGGCGATGGCAGCGGCAAGCGACGTGTCCTTGAACAGCGATATGACCGTCGAGGACAGCGACGGAAGCACATTGCGAAACATCAGCGGCGCGACGATCGTCGTGCGGATCTGCATCGGCGTCAGCCCGATGGCAAGTCCTGCTTCCGGCAGTCCCTTCGGAATCGACAGAAGCCCGGCGCGAAACACCTCCGCAAGATAGGCGCCGGAATAGAGCGACAGAACAGCGACGAAACTCTCGATCTTGCCCAGCCGGACCCCCATCTGCGGCAGCGCGAAATAGGCAAAGAGCACGAGGACGAGGATGGGCAGATTGCGGATCAGCGTGACATAGGCGGTCGCAGGCCAAGAGACGGCGCGGAGCTTCGACAGCAGCGCGAATGCGACCACGAGGCCGATCAGCGCGCCGATCAGGATGGAGATAACGGCAAGCCCGAGGCTCAACGCCAGGCCGGCAAGCAGAGCATCGAAGCTGCGCCAGACGGCGGCGAAATTCAACGTGTAACCCATGACGTCCCGTCGCTGCGAGAGTACGGAACGGGGAGGCCGTCCCCGTTCCCGCTTCCCTTACTTGTATTCGACCGGGAAGCCGATCTGCGGCGGCGCCAGATCCTTGCCGAACCAGGTCTTGAAGGACTTCGCATAGAAATCGAACTCCACGCCGGTCATCGCCTCGTGCAGCGCGGTATTGACGAAATTCAGCCAATCCTGATCGCCGCGCTTGACGCCGCAGGCATAGGTCTGCGGGTTCCAGCCGTAGCCCGCATCCTTGTAGCGATCAGGATTCTGCGTCATGTACCAGGCAAGCGACGACTGGTCCGTCGCAGCCGCGTCGGCGCGGCCGGACTCGAGCGCCTGGTAGATCAGGTCGACCGACTCGTACTGATCGACCGTTGCTTCCGGCAGCGCGGCATGGACCATGTCCTCGGCATAAACGTTCTGCAGCACGGAGACCGTCACCGACGACCCGGCGGCCTTCATCGCCTCGTAGTCGGCATATTTGCCGTCCGCCTTCAGCATCAGGCCAACGCCCTCGCGATAGTAGGGGATCGTGAAGGCGATCTGCTGAGCGCGCTCGCCGGTGACCGTCATGAACTGGCAGGTAAGGTCCACCTTGTCGGTCGTGATGTTCGGGATGCGCGCATCGGAGGACTGGTTGACATACTCGATCTTGTCCGGGTCGCCGAACAGCGCCTTGGCGACGATCCGCCCCATGTCGACGTCGAAACCCTGAAGCTTGTCGTCGGCGCTCTTGAAGTGCCAGGGCGCGTTGGTGCTGCCGGTACCGAGGACGAGATGGCCGCGGGCGAGAACCTCGTCGAGCTTGCTCGACGCCTCCTGGGCTGCAGCGGGCAGAGCCGACAGGAAGGAGGTAGCCGCCGCCAGTGTCAGCAGGCCGGCACGAAAGGATGTGGTCATGGCGTTCCCCTTTTTGTCTGATATTTTGTCCAATATACCGAACAAGTGTCTGTTTTATTGGATTGACACATAGAGCGGCAGCGCCCATGAATTGTCAAGCCGTCGCCTGACGGTTTTCGCGTAAAAGGTCTGGTTGCGCCTTTTATTCTGGCGCCCGCAATTGCCTTCGGAGGTGTGAAATGCCGGTGAACGAAACGTTTCTGCATGACCTTGATACGCCGGCCGTGGTCATCGACCTCGACGTCGTCCGAGCCAATATCCGGACGTTTCAAGCCTATGCCGACGCGCACGGGATCGCCGTCCGTCCGCACATCAAGACGCACAAGCTGCCGGAAGTCGCCGCGATGCAGCTTGCCGCCGGCGCGATCGGTATCACTTGCCAGAAGGTCTCGGAGGCCGAGGCGATGGTCGCGGGCGATGCTTCGATCCGCGACGTATTGATCACCTACAATATCGTCGGCGGAACGAAGCGCGCGCGCCTCGCCGCGCTTGCCGAAAAGGTGACGCTGTCCGTCGTCGCCGACAGCGCCGCGGTGGTGGATGGACTTTCCAAGACGTTCAGCGGTATGCCGCTGCCCCTCTCCGTTCTCGTCGAGTGCGATACGGGCGCCAATCGGTGCGGCGTCAGCTCGCCGGCAGCGGCCGGGGCTCTCGCAGTCCGCATCGCGACGGCACCGGGTCTTCGTTTCGCCGGGCTGATGACCTATCCGCCTGCCGGTGGCGAAGCGGGCGTCGAGCGGTTCATGACGGAGGCAAAGGCGTTGATCGAAGCCCGTGGCATTCCCGTGCCGACGATCACCTCGGGCGGGACGCCGACGATGATGCAGGCCGCCGATGCGCCGGTCGTCACCGAGTATCGGCCCGGCACCTATGTCTACAACGACCGGTCTCTGGTCACCCGAGGCGTTTGCCGCTGGGAGGATTGCGCATTGACCGTACTCGCAACCGTCGTGTCGGTCCCCGCCGAAAACCGCGCCATCATCGACGCCGGCTCGAAGACCCTGACCTCCGACCTGCTGGGACTGACCGGGTACGGGCACGTCCTCGGGCGGGACGACATCGCAATCGACCAGCTATCGGAGGAACATGGCCGGCTCATCAGCGCCGGACCGATCGATCTTGCGGTCGGTGACCGTGTCCGCATCGTTCCCAATCACGCCTGCGTCGTGACCAACATGGTCGATAGGGTTCACGTGTATGATGCCGATACGACGTCGATGCGTTCGCTGCCGGTCGCGGCCCGCGGGCGTATCGTATAACGGCCAGGACCGCGCCCCGAACCCTGATGTCGAAAGGACGTGTCAGCCGGCCTTCCGGGTGTCCCCGCCATCGGCGAGAGCCCGGAAAACAAGGCGGTTACGCCCCTGCGACTTGGCATCGTAGAGTGCGGTGTCCGCCACGGAGAGAAGCGCGTTCGGGTCCGACCGCAGGGTTCGCCCGCTGCCACAGCAAATGCCGATGCTCGCCGTCACCCTGCCGAACTCGCTCCGCGAATGCGCGATGTTCGCTTCGGCCAGATGGTCCGCGAAGTGGCCGGCAACGACCAGCGCGCCATCCTCATCGGTTTCCGGCAACAGCACGACGAATTCCTCGCCACCGTAACGCGCCACGATGTCGGCGGGCCGCTTCACCGATTGGAGCAGGCACTTGCTGACGAGGCGCAGGCATTCGTCACCTGCCAAATGGCCGTAAGTGTCGTTGTAGGCCTTGAACCGG
>NZ_JAKGBU010000004.1:81800-110787 GCF_021555155.1 Rhizobium alarense | reverse complement strand
TCTCGTCCGTGCTTTTGGTGCGAAACATGCCGACGAGTCGCATCGGGCACGGCTGCGCGTGGAGATTGGCAGGCTGCGCGCGGAACTCCGCCCGCTGGCGGACCTGAATGCGACGCCGCGCGGCTTTATTCTGGCACCGCGTGCCGGAGAGGGTGTCGTCGTGCTCGCGCCGCCGGTCGAGAGCGAGCACGCGGTCGTGCTTGCCCTCCTGGCCGACGGGGAATTCTGGTCGAGTTCGGCATTGGCGCTTGCGCTCGGCACCAGCCCGCGGACGGTGCAGCGGGCGCTCGACCAACTGGCGAGCATGGGCAAGGTTCAACCGGTCGGCCGCGGCCGCGCCCGGCGCTGGATGACCCCGCCCGTCCCCGGATTCCCGACAGTCTTGTTACTCCCCGGTCCGCTGCCGAACGAATAGGATAGGCATATGAAAAAATCTCGCGCCGACATCCTCCGTGAATATGGCCCCTTCGCAGACGCCCATGTGCACGGCGTTACCTTCGATGGCACCCATCTCTGGTTCGCCTCGGGCGACAAGCTGAACGCGATCGACCCCGAAAGCGGCCTTGCCGTCCGTTCGTTCGATGTTGCGGCGCACGCCGGCACGGCTTTCGACGGCCAGCATCTCTTCCAGATCGCCGAGGATCGTATCCAGAAGATCGACCCGAAGACCGGTCGCGTGCTTTCGACGATACCGACACCCGGCAACGGTGGCGATTCCGGGCTCGCATGGGCCGAGGGAAGCCTATGGGTCGGAGAATACCGCGGCCGGAAGATCCGCCAGGTGGATCCCGAAACGGGAGCCGTCCTGCGTACGATCGAATGCAGCCGCCTCGTCACCGGCGTGACCTGGCTCGACAACGAACTCTGGCACGCCAGCTGGGAAGGCGACGAAAGCGACATCCGGCGGGTCGAGCCGGAGACGGGCGCCGTGCTGGAAGTGATCGAGATGCCGCTGGGCATCGGCATCTCCGGCATGGAATCCGACGGCCGCGGCGAGTTCTATTGCGGCGGCGGACCAAGCGGCAAGATCAGGGCCGTTCGTCGACCCCGCACGGAGTGAGAACGGCGCGCGTATTCGGCCTCATTTGAAGAGGCTTGGCAGCCAGAGCGAGATGCCCGGCACGAAGGTGACCAGCATCAGGACGGCGACGCTCGCGCCGAAGAACGGCCAGATCGTGCGCATGGCTTCGCGTATCGAGATCCCCCCGACCGCGCAGCCGACGAAAAGCACCGTTCCGACCGGCGGCGTGTTGAGGCCGATGCCGGCATTGAGGATCATGACCACGCCGAAATGCACCGGATCGATGCCGAAGGCCTTGGCGACCGGCAGCAGCACCGGCGTGGTGATGATCACCAGCGGTGCCATGTCCATGAAGGTGCCGAGCAGCAAGAGTGCCACGTTGATCAGCAGGAGCACGACGACGGGATTGTCCGAGATGGCACCGATGACCGCGACCATCTGCTGCTGAACCTGCAGAAAGGCCATGAGCCAACCGAACGAGGCCGCGGTGCCGATGACCAGCAGCACCATGGCCGTCGTGCGCACAGCTCCCAGCACCGCTTCGACGAAACCCTGCCAGTTGAGCTCGCGGTAGACGAGAAGCGCCACGAGCAGTGCATAGAACACGGCGATGCAGGAGCTCTCCGTCGCCGTGAAGATGCCGGACCGCACGCCGCCGAAGATGATGCCGATCAGCAGAAGTCCCGGGATGGAGGCGAAGAAATAGAAGCCGAGACGTCGAAAGCCCGGAAATGGCTCCGAGGGATAGTCGCGACGGCGGGCGACGACATAGGCGGTCACCATCAGTGCGGCGGCAAGCAGCAGGCCCGGCAGGACGCCGGCCGTGAAGAGATCGGCGACCGAGACATTGCCGCCGGCGGCGATCGAATAGAGGATCATGTTGTGCGACGGCGGGATCATCAGCGCGATGATCGCCGCGTTGACGGTGACATTCACCGCATAACCGCGATCGTAGCCGCGGGCAGCCATCTGCGGGATCATCAGGCCGCCGACCGCCGACGCATCCGCGACGGCCGAGCCGGAGATGCCGCCGAAGAGCGTCGAGGCGACGATATTGACCTGGCCAAGGCCGCCGCGCAGGTGCCCGACGACGCCGGCGGCGAAGCGGATAAGCCGCCCGGCGATGCCGCCGCGCACCATCAGGTCACCGGCAAAGATGAAGAACGGGATCGCCATCATCGCGAACACGCTCATGCCGGAATTCATCTGCTGGAACACGACGATCGGGGGCAGACCCAGATAGGCGACCGTCGCGAGCGCTGCGATGCCGAGGCAGAATGCGATCGGCATGCCGATCATCATCAGCGCGGCGAAGACACCGAAGAGGATCGTATAGGCCATCAGGCAACCTCCTGCACGACCACGTCGGCGGCGGCCTTCGCTCCGCAGAGGGCGTCGGCGAGCCGTTCCGCCGCGAATAGCGCGATCAGCAGGCCGCCGGCGATCATCGGAAAGAAATCGACGCCGCCCGGCCAGCCGAGGACCGGTATGCGGGCGCCCCAGGTCCCGATCGCCAGTTGCACGGAATAGAACGTCATGGCGAGGCCGAAGAGGACGATCAGGCCGAGGCTCGCAAGATCCATGATCCGCTGCACCGACGACGGGGCAGAGTGGCGGACGAAATCGAGGCCGAGATGCACGCTCTCCCGTACGCCGACGGCGGCCCCCAGCATGATGAACCAGGACATCAGGTGCAGCGAGAGCGGCTCGGACCAACTCGGCGTGTCGTTAAGCACGTAGCGTCCGAAAATCTGCCAGCCGACGATCCCCGTCATGGCGACGATGCCTGCACCGGCGGCATAGAGCGACGCCCGGCTCAGCCGGGCAAGTGCAGGCCGGACCGCCTCGATGAAATACAACATTCTCTCTACCTCCGGAGGACCGGGCTACAGGCGCCCCGACCAGAAAACCGGTCCGGATTGCCCCGGACCGGTCGGTGCGGCATCAATTAATTGCGCGGATGCGCTCAAGAAGATCCTTCATCTGCGGGTCTGTGACGAACTTGTCATAGACGGGCTTCATCGCGTCGGCGAAGGCCGCCTTGTCGACCGTGATGACGTTGACGCCGGCAGCGCGCACCGTCTCCTCGGAAGCCTTCTCGCGTGCCTGCCACAGCTCGCGCATCTTGCCGACCGACTCCTTGGCCGCCTCCTTGACGATCTTCTGGTCGTCAGGCGACAGCTTGTCCCAGCTCATCTTCGACATGACCAGGATTTCCGGATTGAGGGAGTGCTCCGTCAGCGTGTAGTTCTTGGCAACCTCGAAATGGCGTGAGCTTTCGTAGGACGGCCAGTTGTTTTCCGCACCGTCCACGACACCCGTCTCGAGTGACGAATAGACCTCACCGAAGGGCATGGGCGTCGCATTGGCGCCGAAGGCATCCATCATGGCGATCCAGAGATCCGATTGCTGTACACGGATCTTCATGCCCTTCAGGTCTTCCAGTTTCTCGATCGGCTTCTTCGTCGTGTAGAAGGATCGCGCGCCGGAATCGTAGAAGGCAAGTCCGATAAGACCGTGCGGCTCGAAGGCCGCGAGAATTTCTTCGCCGATCGGCCCGTCGACCGTCTTGTGCATGTGCTCGGTAGAGCGGAACAGGAACGGCAGGCCGAGAACCACCGTCTGCGGCACCAGATTGTTGAACGGCGCCGCATTGACGCGATTCATGTCGATGACGCCGAAGCGCGTCTGCTCGATCGTGTCCTTCTCCTGGCCGAGGGCGGCGTTGTTGGTGACCTCGATCTTGATGCGGCCGCTGGTGCGTTCGGACACGAGCTGGCCCATATATTTGACGGCATCGACCGTCGGGTAGCCGTCCGGATGGATGTCGGCCGAGCGTAGGGTGACTTCCTGCGCATGCAGGGTGCCGGCGGCAAGGGCGAAGCCGAGCGCGAGGCAGAGCGATCTTGCGAATTTCATGTGGTCCTCCTCCTTGATGATGACGGCCGGACCTCCTCGCCCGGACCGCTCAGGTTTCAGTCTTCTGCGGGCTCGAACGGCGGCAGGGCGAAGAGCCGTTCGGGATTGTCGACGAGTGCAAGCCGGCGGGCGGCCTCGTCCGGCAGCCAGCCAAGCACGGTGTCCGTCAGGTCGGCGTCGTCGGGATAGTCTTCGCTGGTCTTCGCCAGGTTGTGCGGCCAGTTGGTACCCCAGACGATGCGCTCCGGCGCATGTACTGCGACGGCGCGCGCGGCGCGCGCGATGTCCGCATAGTCCGGGCCGCCGCTCTTCGAGGATTCGTAGACGCCGGCGAACTTGAACCAGCAGCGGCCGTCGTCGATCAGCCGCTTCACGGCCGCGATCGCCGGTCCGTCCGGATCGGCGCCCGAGAAGAACTTGCCGTGATGATCGAGGACCCAGCGGGATCGAAGGGCTCGGAGCCGCGCCTCGTGCTCCAGGATATGGCTGCCGTCGAACTGCACGGCAAGCATCCAGCCGCGCGCCGCGGCCCTTGCATCGACGGCTTCGAGATCGGCAAGGCCGACCGCCCCGCCCGGCAGATCCATGATCCGGGCGCCGACGACGCCGGCTCCGGCAAGCAGGTCCATCTCTTCTTCGGCGGTGTCCTCGTCGATGACGGCAACGCCGCGCGCGACGTCGCCCATCGCGGCAAGGCAGGCCAGCAGATTTTCGTTGTCGCGCTGGTGCGCGTTGCCCTGCGTGATGATGACCCGGTCGATGCCGAGCCAGGCCATAACCCTGCGATACTGGTCCGCGTCGGGCAGATCGCCCGCCGGCAGTGGCGGTCCGCCGGGCAGTGCCGGAAAGCCGGGCAGGTACATGTGAATCTGCGCATCGACTGCACCCCTTGGCAGTCGGATCGTCGGTGTCCGTCCCGCAACCGGCCTGACCAGCATCTCAGTCGTCCCTCATGCGGAAGGCGACGAGGGCGTCGCGGTCGACCTCGATGCCGAGGCCAGGCCCGTTCGGGATCCGCACGACGCCGCGCTCATGTTCGATCGCCGTCTTGATCACCGCCTGGCGGAACGGGTTTTCGGTGCGGTCGAACTCGAGGATGGGTTCGATCGGATCGACGCGCACGGGACTGGGCACCATCGCCGCCATGAACTGGAGCGCGGCCGCGATTTGCACGGCGGTGCCCCAGACATGCGGCACGACGCGAACGCCGTGAAGGGCGGCCATGTCCGCCACGCGCCGCGCTTCGCTGAAGCCGCCGACGCCGCAGAGGTCAGGCTGCAGGATATCGACAGCCCGGGTTTCGACGGGTTCTTTCATGCCCCACCGGCTGTGCCAGGTCTCGCCGCCTGCGACGGGGATCGGCTGGCCGCTCCGCACGGCGCGATAGGCGTCAAGCTGTTCCGGCACCACCGGCTCCTCGAACCAGTCGATTCCGTAGTCCGCCGCCCGGCGGCCGAACGTGACGGCCTCGACCACATCATAGCCGTGGTTGGCATCGACCATCAGGCGCATGTCCGGGCCGATCGCCTCGCGCACGGCGCGCACGACGGCAAGATCCTGATCGACGCCGAAGCCGATCTTCACCTTGGTCGCGTGGAATCCCTGCTGGCGATAACGGGCGGCCTCCTCGGCATTGTCGGCAACCCGGTCGACGCCCTCGCGCTTGAAGCTGCCGGTGGCATAGGCCTGGACCTGCTCGCGGAAGCGGCCGCCGAGCAGCGTCGAGACCGGCACGCCGAAATGTTTGCCCTTGATGTCCCAGAGCGCGATGTCGATGCCGGAAAGCGCCGTCAGCGTCAGGCCGCGTTGGCCCTGATCGCGCAGCGCGTTGTAGAGCCGCGCCCAGATCTTCTCCGTTTCCAGCGGATCGGCGCCGATGAGCCAGGGCGCATAGGCTGCAACGACGGCGGCATTCGCCCGTGCCGGTCCGAGGCATTCGCCCCAGCCGGTCGTGCCGTCGTCGCATTCGATCTCGACAAGCACATGCGCCCGGCGGTCGAAGCGCATGGACGCGCTTTCGAACGGTACGGCAAGCCGGTGCTCGAGAAGGTGGGTGCGGAGCGCGACGATCTTCATCTCAACGCTTCCAGGGCGCGATGAGCGCCTCGAGCATGCCTTCCTCCTCGACGGTCAGGTCGTCGAGCGGCGGGCGAACCTTGCCGGCATTGAAGCCCTGCAGGCGCACGCCCGCCTTTATGGCGGCGACGGCATAGCCCTTGCGCCGGTTGCGGATCGCCATGAAGGGATAGAAGAAGTCCTTCAGGATGGCCTCGCAGCGCGGCCGATCGCCGGCACGGAGCGCCTTGTAGAATTCGACGGCGAGGGCAGGCACGAAGTTGAAGACCGCCGACGAATAGGTCGTGAATCCGGCGCCGAGATAGGCCTCCGCGAAGAGTTCCGCAGTCGGCATACCGCCGAGATAGGTAAGGCGGTCGCTCATCGTGGCCGTCATCTGGCGCACAAGACCGATATCGCCCGTGCCGTCCTTGAAGCCGACGAGGTTCGGGCACTCGTCGCAAAGCCGCCGGACCGTATCGACAGACAGCACCGAGTTGTCGCGGTTGTAGAGCATGACGCCGATGCCGACCGATTGGCAGATGCGTTTCACATGGACATAAAGTCCCTCCTGCGGCGCGTCGATCAGGTAGTGCGGCAGCAACAGGATACCGTCGGCGCCTGCCTTCTCGACCGCACGGGCGAGTTCCACACCCACATGCGTGCCGAAGCCGCAGCCGGACACGATCGCCGTTTTGCCGGCCGCTTCCTTTGCCGCCCGGACGATGTCCGGAATTTCGGATGGCGAGAGCGAGAAGAATTCGCCGGTACCGCCGGCGGCAAACAGCACTGGCGCATCGAAGCCGGACAGCCATTCGACGTGGCGGCGATAGCTCTCGGGTGCAAAATGGCCCTCGGCATCGAAATGCGTCACGGGAAAGGAAAGCAGGCCGGCGCCAAGCGCGGCCTTGATCTCTTGCGGCGTCATCCTTGAAGTCCTCTGCTGCCTCCTCCGGCAAACTTGTAATATGACTTGTCGACATTTCTGTCAATAAGTCATCATACATGTTTGTCAGATATGCCTGCGCTGCTCGCGCAGCAGGGCGCGATAGCGGGTCTGGCTGCCGCGCAGGTGCCGTCGCATCGCCGCGCGTGCGCCCTCCTCGTCCCCGCTGGAAATCGCCGCAACGATCGCGTGATGCTCGTCGAGGATGAGGTTGATATAGGCAGCCTGGTCTGTCTCCGGTTCGCCCGCGCGCAGCGCTGCGCGCGGGATGACGGTCTTGCCGATCATTGCCAGGAACTCGCGGAAGCGGGGATTGTTGGTAGCCTCCGCGATGGCGAGATGGAGCCCGAAATCGGCCTCGCTCGTCGGCCTGGCGGCATCCAGGCAGGCGCGGACGGCATAGTGCCGCTCGATGATGACTTCCTCCTGTGCCGGCGAGCGGCGCAAGGCAGCAAGGCCGGCGGCCTCGACTTCAACGGCAGTTCGGAGTTCCAGCAGTTCTATCATCGAGGAGACGCGTTCATGGTCGACGTTCTGGAGCAGCAGCGGTGCCGGCGACAACGCAGCGGCGGCCTCCAGAACGAACACGCCTGCCCCCTGTCGCGCCTCGACGAGACGATCTGCCCGCAGGGCTGCAATCGCTTCGCGAACCACCGTGCGACTGACGCCGTACGTTTCGGTCAACTGCGACTCGCTTGGAAGCTTGCTGCCCGGCGGGAATTGACCGGCGGCGATGGCCTTGCGCAGGCTGTCGGCGAGGCGCTCCATCAACGTACCGCCTGCAACGGCCGTCTCGGTCTTTGCCAGAACGCGCATGCTCACCTCCCCTTCGCCGCGGCGCTTCACTCCGCGGGACCGCTCCGCTCCTTGTGTCACATCCGTGCAGGCCTGAACACATATAGGACTTATTGACCCGCATTCGTCAACCTGTATGATGACTTTGCCCGGCCGAATGTCCTTTCGGCCATTCGCCCGCCACCGACCGGAGGAGAGACCGTGAAGCGACTGTTGATTACCGGCGCGGCCGGAGGGCTCGGCCGCGCGATGCGCCCGCGACTGAAGGGCTTAGCCGAAACGCTGAGGCTCTCCGACATTGCCGGCCTGGGGCGGGCCGAGCCGCATGAGGAGATCGTTCCCTGCGACCTCGGCGATGCGAATGCGGTGCACAAACTCGTCGAGGGCTGCGACGGCATTCTGCATCTCGGCGGGATTTCTGTAGAGGACAAGTTCTCGAAGATCCTCAACGCGAACCTGCTCGGGCTCTACAATCTCTACGAGGCGGCCCGCGCGCACGAAAAGCCGCGCGTCCTCTTCGCAAGCTCCAACCATACGGTCGGTTTCTATCGGCAGGACCAGCACATCGACGTGACCGCGCCGATGCGGCCCGACGGTCTCTACGGCGTCTCGAAATGCTTCGGCGAGGCGCTTGCACGCCTGTATTTCGAGAAGTTCGGCCAGGAAACGGCGCTGGTGCGCATCGGAAGCTGCATGGAGAAGCCGAAGAACCACCGGATGCTCTCGACCTGGATGTCCTATGACGATTTCCTGTCGCTGATCGCCTGCGTCTTCCGCGCGCCGATGCTCGGCTGCCCGATCATCTGGGGCATTTCGGACAACGACAGCCGATGGTGGGACAATGCGCATGCCGCCTATCTCGGCTGGCGGCCGCGCGACAATGCGGAGCGCTTCCGCGCCGAACTGGATGCCCAATTGGAGCGCCCCGCACCGGATGCGGCACTCTCGCGCTATCAAGGAGGCCAGTTCACCGAAGATCCGATCTTTCCGGAAACGTAAGGACAGCCGGCAGCGTCGATTTTGGCGAAAGATGGCGGCTTCTCAGTCGCCGCCCATTCGCGTCAACACCATATGCCCCCGGGCGTCCATCGAGGCCCGGCTCGGCGTGCCCGCCGGCGACGAGTCGGCTTGCGAGACCGGTATCCGACGCTTCGCAAACCGGATCCCCGGCGTATCGGCCAGCGGGAGGATGGCACCGGGTCTGCAGGAGATCTGCTTGCCGGGAAGCGGCAGCGCCCTGCGGATCGCAGGTCGCGCATCTTCCGCACGACCGATCGAGACCTCGCCGACTGATACCCAGGCGCTCCGCGCCGACGCGCAATGCCGGAGCCGACCGTGCGAATACTCTGAACCAGCAATCGGCACGCCGAATACAGACATCCGAAAATTTGTAATATTACATCCTTTAAATGTTGACATTTCAACATTTAAGTCGCGATAAAAGATAACAACAAATAGCCGGTACCTGCTTCATGCTGACCATTCTTGCCGACGATCTGACGGGCGCGCTGGATAGTGCGGCACCGTTTGCCGGCAGAGGTCTTCATACGGAGGTCGTGCTGGCCCTGGAGGCAATACCGGAAGCCCTGCAGCAGATGCCGGCGGTACTCTCGATCAATGTCGGCTCGCGCGACGTCGACGCGGAGACGGCACGGCGGGCGACACTGGCTGTGTTTTCCCATCTGCCGTCAGGCACCCGGCTCTTCAAGAAAGTCGACTCGCGCCTGAAGGGCAACATCGTTGCCGAACTTGACGTCACTCCGTTTGCGTCAGCGCTCGTCATCCCGGCCATTCCGGAATTCGGGCGCGTGGTGAAATATGGCCAGGTGCGTGGCTTCGGCGTCGACGACCCCATTCCGATCGCCGAGAGACTCGGCCGGCATGCGGCACGGGCGACAATCCCCGATACCGGATCCGAAGCCGAGATCGTCGATGCACTCGAAGCGGCGTGGACTGCCGGCACCGACCTTCTGATCGGAGCCCGCGGAGCCGCCGGGGCGCTGGCCCTGCAGATGACCGGCGGCGTGGGGGCTCGGCAGGCCGAGATACCGGCGGGAGGCGGGCTTTTCGTCATCGGCTCGCGCGACCCGATCACCCTGACGCAGGTCGACGCGCTTCGAGCGGACATCCGGCTGCGCTACCTGCCGGCACCGAACGGCAAGCTGGACGGTATATCGCCCGACGGAAGCGCCGTCACGCTGGTGCAGGCGGTTCCCGGAGCCACATCCATCCCGTCCCACCAGGTTTCCCGTCATCTTGCGGATGCGGTCTGCCCCGCCCTCGTGCCGAAGGCGAGGACGCTCATTCTCTCCGGCGGCGCCACGGCGGAAGCGGTGTTGAAGAAGATGGGGGTCTCGCGCTTCCGGCTGCTTGGCGAATGCCTGCCCGGCCTGGGCTTGGCCCACGCCCGGAGTCACTGCATCATTGCGAAATCCGGAGGATTCGGGCAACCGGATACGCTACGAACCATAGCGAGCAGGATCCTCCAAAACACGGTATGACAATGGGACTGGAGAACGGAACAACCCGCAAAAGCCTCGGCGATATCGTCTTCGAACGCATGCATCGCGCAATCAAGTCTGGTGCGTACAAGCTGGATGAGCGCCTGCCGACCGAGCATGACCTGGCCGCGGAATTCGAGGTTTCGCGCCCGATCGTCCGCGAAGCGCTGCGGCGGCTGCGCGAACAGGGCCTGATCTATTCGCGGCGTGGTGCCGGCAGCTTCGTGCGGGCGGTCGGCATGCGGGAGCCGCTCGGGTTCGGACAACTGGAGAATATCGCAGACCTGCTGAACTGCTACGAGTTCCGACTGACCGTGGAACCCGCTGCGGCGGCCGCTGCGGCGGTGCGCCACAATGCGACCAGCCTGGCTGCTATCCGGCAGGCGCTGGAACTCATGCGGGACGCCACAAATCGTCAGTCGCACCGGGAGGACGCGGACTTCCAGTTCCATCTCGCGATCGCTCGTGCTGCGGAGAACAGCTATTTCTCCACGGCAATGGAAGCGCTGAAGGACCATATCGCGGTCGGCATGAAGTTTCACGGCGCGTCGGTCAAACGCGAGAGCTCCGGCCTCTCCCGCGTCTTTGCAGAGCATGAGGCGATTGCCGAGGCGATTGCCGGCGGCAATGGCCCTATGGCGCGGCAACTCATGCACGATCACCTGACAGGCTCGCGCGAGCGGCTTTTCCAGGCAAGCAAATAGCGCCTGACCTGCGCTGACCGTGTTTGGGATATGCGAGAGCCATTTCCGGACCGTTCAGAAGGCCGCCCTGTAAATGCCGACTACGTCCTCGACGCTCATGTCGGCCGGGTTGTTGTCCATCAGCCGGCGGTTCGCATGCGCCTCCCGTGCGTAGGGCAGAAGGTCGTCCTCCGCTGCGCCGTGTCTCGACAGGGACATTTCGATGCCGAGCGCTCCGCAGAGGCTGCGTGCGGCTTCCAGCAGTTCGGCGGAAGACAGGCCGGTCCCGAGGCCGAGCGCGATGGCGACCTCCTCGGTCTTGACAGGTGCAACTTGCTGGTTGAAGGCCAGGACGTGCGGGAAGATGACGGCATTGGCGAGACCGTGGGGCAGGCCGAGCCGCGTACCGAGCGGATAGGCGATAGCATGGCCGGCCGCCGTGTTGACCGGGCCGAGGCAGATGCCGCCATAAAAGGACGCCAGCATCATCCCCTCGCGCGCCTCGGTGTCCGTTCCATCAGCGACCGCGCGGGCAAGGTACTTGCCGACCAGGCGAAAACCCATGCGTGCGAAGCCGTCGATCATCGGATGCGCACGGCGATTGGTGAAGGCCTCCACGCAGTGGGCCATCGCATCGATACCGGTCGCCGCCGTCACGGCAGGCGGTACGGAATAGGTGAGCTCCGGGTCGAGCACTGCGAAATCCGCGATCATATGCGGGCTTTCGACAGCGATCTTGCTCCCTTTCTCCGGATCCGTGATCAGCGACCTGATTCCGGCCTCCGAACCGGTTCCCGCCGTCGTCGCGACCTGGACGAGCCGCGTGCGGCGACCGGCGACCCTGTTCGGGCCCGCGACGTCGGCAAGCGACTGCTGCGAGTCCCAGAGCACCGCCACGAGCTTTGCCACGTCAAGCACGGAGCCGCCGCCCAGGCCGACGATGACATCGGGCCGGCACCGGCATGCCGCTTCGAGTGCCGAGCCGAGCGTCGTTATGTCGGGTTCGCCGGCGATGGCATCGAACACGTCGACGCGTCGCGAAAGCCGCAGCCGCTCGACAAATGCGGTTGTGGCGGGTGTCGCGATGACGAGTGCCGACGCAGCATCGGCGGCCCAGCCGCCGACGTCGCCGACGGTGCCGGCGCCGACAGCCAGTCGACGCGGCTGGTGAAGGGTGATGGGAGCGATCGTCATGGCGGGATCATCCTTGCCTGGGGTCGACGGCCACGAGCTTCCGCGCGTAGGCGATAGCGGAATTCATATTGCCGTGGTTCGCGATGCCTCTGCCGGCAATATCGAACGCCGTGCCGTGATCGACCGACGTGCGATCGATCGGAAGGTCTACAGACACGTTGACCGCCGTATCGAAGGCCACCAGCTTGATCGGGATATGACCCTGGTCGTGATATTGGGCGACAACCAGGTCGAAAGCACCGCAATAGGCCCGATGAAAGACAGTGTCTGCGGAAATGGGGCCATGGGCGTCGATGCCCTCAGCGCGGGCGGCCGCCACCGCCGGCGCGATCTGATCGTCATCCTCCGTGCCGAACAGCCCGTTTTCGCCGCAATGAGGATTGATGCCGGCAACAGCGATCCTCGGAGCCGCATAGCCGGTGCGCTTCAGATGTGCATTGCCTGCGCGGATCGTCGCCAGAACCCGCTCCGTCGTCGAGCGCCGGATCGCTTCCTGCAGCGAAACGTGGGTGGAGACATGAATTACCTTCAGCCGTTCGGAGGCGAGCAGCATATAGGCGGCGCTGGATCCCGTCAGGCTGCGCAGCATGCCGGTATGGCCGTCATAGTGGTGGCCGGCAAGGTTCAAAGCCTCCTTGCTGATGGGGGCGGTGACAATACATCCGATCTCACCGGCTTCGGCATCCCTGATGGCCTTCTCGATGAAGCGGAAGGCGGCATCACCCGCCACGGGGCTCACCTTGCCCCACGGAAGCGGAGCTCCCTCGACCGGCAGATCGACGACATCGGACGCGAGGTCGATTTCGATACCGACCGCGTTGCGTGCCGCCTCGAGCGTCCTGAGATTGCCGTAGATGCGGGTCATCCGGCGGTCGGTGTCCGACATCTCCGCCAGCGCGCGGACACATATCTCTGGGCCGACACCGCAGGGGTCGCCCATGGTTATGCCGATGATCTTGCTCATTGAACGCTCCGTATCGATATTCTGTCCCAGCCCGGGGCCAGGCGAACATATTTGATAGCCCGTCGATGATAGGTATAGGCGAGGTGCAACGTTCCGTCCGGCCCCTCGAGCAGCCAGGGATAGGACATCTCCTTGTTCCGCCCGTCGGTCGAATCGTTCGACAGGCACGTGCCCGGCCCGTCTTCGATCACCAGCCTCGCCGGAAAGGACCGCCCCCCGTCCTGCGACAGACAAAGGCTGACCGGAGCGCGCGGCACGCCCCAGACCGGCAGGCAGCCACCAGCCGGGTCCGCCTCCGGCCGGGCATCGCCGTCACCAAGCTCGTCATAGAGCGAGGCGCGGCGGTCCGGTGAGTGCGCCGCATTCACCGGATTGCAGATCATCGCGATGCGCCCGTCGCGCAGACGCGACACGGCGATCGAAGAATTGTTGTTCGGAACGTCCGTGGGGACCGGCATCGACCAGGTCAGCCCGTCGTCGGCGCTTTCGGCGCGATAGACGAAGTCGGCCTGGCGCCGGCGAAAGAAGGCGGCCTGCATGCCCTGACCGATCTGGACGGGCGACATGTGCACGCAGCCGGTCGAGCCATCGAGTTCGTCCAGTCGCCAGGTCATGCCGCCGTCGGACGAGACCCCAACCGCAGCAGTGTCATGGCTGCCGTTCCATCGTTGCCCGGGACGCCGGACGCAGCGGAAGATCGGCAGCAGCCATGCACCGTCGGTGCGGACCATCAGCGGAGCGCGTATGAAGCAGCCGGGCGGGAGATCGAGATAACACCCCTCCGACGCAGAGAGCCGCAGCGGATCCGCCACATCCCGCCGCACCTTCGCCATCCGGATGCGGCATTCGTCCTGATTGCCGGAGGGCTGTGACGTATGAAAGAGCAGGAGCCGCCCATCGGGAGCCGAGAAGAGGACGGGATTCTGCTCTGAATGCGCCGGATCGAAGCTCAGCCGTTGCGCCGGTCCCCAATGCGACGCACCTTTCGCGAGCAACGACGCGAAAATCGAAATGTCGGACTTGCCCTCCAGGGTTCCACCGAACCAGGTGCAAAGCAGTGCCTCGTCATCCAGCAGATGCAGGGAGGCCGCATGGTTCTGCACCATGGGTGACGGCAGCAATGCCTCGTCGCGGCTGGCGGACACGGCCTCGAGCACGCCGCTCATGCCAAGGGCGATTTCGTCAGGACTCATCGGATCCTCCTCTTGAGCGGTCGAAGTTCCCGTTTTTCCCAAAGTTGTCAAGTTTTTTGGTGTTATTATAAAAATCAAAATCTGCATTAATCAGAATTAATTGATTGATATTGTTTGAGTTTTAATGCGAAGAACAGGACATAAATTTTTACATGATAAAATTATTTGACAAAATTATGTGGAAGTTGGATGGTCTAGCACGCTGGCGGAAGGCTGCCGGTCCGGGAGGAGTTCATGCAGCAGGCGGGGAGCCGGCAAAATGCGACCATGGCGGCGTTTCCCGCTGCCGACGCAGCCGTGCTCACAGCGACGGAGGTGGGGATCGTGAGCGTCTTGAACGGCATGGCACATCCCCTCTTGATCGGCTTCTTCCGGGCTCTGCTCGGCGAACGTCGCGTTCTGTCCGGGCATGGGCGGCGTCCGTCCGTCCTTAGAACGCACCGGCGGCCGGTGACGCACGGCGGCTCTGCCTTTTCGGCGAGGCGGTCGCAGCGACGCCCATCCCCGGGGAGCGTAAATCTGTTCTGACGCGCTCGTCGCAACGCGAACCGGATGCGTTCGGCCCAAATCGATCTGACACATTCACCAGGGAGGAGAATGCAATGAAGAAAACACTCGCTTTGGGGGCCCTCGTCCTGGGCTCCATGCTGACGCCGGTCTTCGCCGCGTCGGGGCCGATCAAGATCGTCCTGCCGGAGGAGGCCGACCTGCTCGAGCCCTGCATGGCGACACGGTCGAACATCGGGCGCATCATCATGCAGAATGTCAGCGAGACGCTGACGGAACTCGACGTACGTGGCGACAAGGGGCTGATGCCGCGCCTGGCCGAGAAATGGGAACAGACCGCTGACGGAAGCTGGCGCTTCGATCTCCGCCAGGGGGTCACCTTCTCCGACGGCACGACCTTCGACGCAAAGGACGTCAAGCACAGCTTCGATCGTGTCATGAGCGACAAGAACGCCTGCGAGTCACGGCGGTATTTCGGCGGCATGACGGTGACCGCAACCGTGGTGGACGATCACACGATCGACTTCCGCGCCGATCCGGTCCAGCCGATCCTGCCGCTGCTCCTGTCGCTGATCACGATCGTGCCCGAAGAGACCCCGCTTGAGTTCATTCGCGAACCCGTCGGTACCGGACCGTACAAGCTGACGGACTGGACACCGGGCCAGCAGATCGTGCTCACCAGTCGTGACGACTATTGGGGCGAGAAGCCGCAGGTCACCGAGGCGACCTACCTCTTCCGCGCAGATCCCTCCGTCCGCGCCGCCATGGTGCAAACCGGAGAGGCGGACCTGTCGCCTTCGATCTCGCAGCTCGATGCGACGAATGCGGCAACGGACTTCTCCTATCTCGACAGCGAGACCGTATACCTGCGTATCGACCACAACATCGAGCCGCTGAACGACGTGCGTGTCCGCCGCGCGCTGAACCTGGCGATCGACCGCCCGGCCTTCCTCGGCACTCTGGTGCCGGACGGCGCGCTTCTCGCCACCGCGATCGTACCGCCGCCGACGCTCGGTTGGAATCCCGACGTCAAGATCTTCCCCTATGATCCGGAAACGGCCAAGAAACTCCTCGAGGAGGCCAAGGCCGCCGGCGTGAAGGTCGACACGCCGATCACCATCATCGCGCGTACCGCCAATTTCCCGAACGTGACCGAGATCATGGAAGCGATCCAGGCGCAACTGCAAGAGGTCGGCTTCAAGGTCGAGCTCAAGTTCGTCGAGGTCGCGGAACACGAGGGCTACTACTCCAAACCCTTCCAGGACGGGCGCGGACCGATCCTCGTCGCCGCGATGCACGACAACTCGAAGGGCGATCCGTCCTTCTCGATGTTCTTCAAATATGCGACGGATGGCACGCAGTCCGGCTTTGCCGACCCCAAGGTCGACGACCTGATCCAGCGCGCCTCCGCAGCCGTCGGCGCGGAACGCGCCAAGCTCTGGTCGGAACTCATCGCCTATCTCCATGATGAGGTCGTGGCCGACGTGCTCCTCTTCCACATGGTTGGCTTCTCGCGGGTCTCCGAACGCTTAGAGTTCAAGCCGACGATGGCGACCAACTCGATGCTCCAGCTTTCGGAGATCGGCATCAAGTGAGGCACAGCCGGCGATCACAGGCGTCGCCGGCGACCAACGCATTCCGGGCGGCGGGGTACGCTGCCGCCCGATACCATGGAGAAGCGCCATGCTGAGCTTCGTTCGAAACCGCGCCGTCGCCAGTCTGATCTCGCTCGTGGGACTGATCGTCATGGTGTTCTTTCTCTCCCGCCTGACGGGAGACCCGGCTGCCCTGTTCCTGCCTGTCGAGGCATCCGCCGAGATGAAGCAGCAGTTTCGCGAGCTTCACGGATTAAACGACCCCCTGCTGGTACAGTTCGCACGCTATGTCGGCGACGTCGTCACCGGCGACTTCGGCGAGTCGCTCAGGAAGGCGCGCCCGGCGCTCGGCGTCGTGTTGGAAGCCTTCGTCTGGACGCTCTGGCTCGCCGTCATCACCATGACGCTGGTTGCCGCCGCGGCCATCGTCGTCGGCTCGCTCGCCGCGTTCCGTGCCGGCGGCTTTTTCGACCGGCTTTCCTCTATCATTTCGCTCGTTGGCGCCGCGGTCCCCGATTTCTGGCTCGCCATCGTCGCCATCGTCGTCTTCTCGGTGAACCTCGCCTGGCTGCCGACCTCCGGCACCGGCTCCCTCTCGCACTGGATCCTGCCGATCGCCGTGCTGTTCGTGCGGCCTTTCGGCATCATCGTCCAGGTTGTGCGCGGCTCTATGATCAGCGCGCTTTCCTCGGCCTATGTGAAGACGGCCCGTGCCAAGGGGGTGAAATCAGGCCCGATCATCTTCGTCCACGCGCTGCGAAACGCCATGCTGCCGGTAATCACCGTGATCGGCGATCAGGCCGCCAGCCTGCTGAACGGTGCCGTCATCGTCGAAACCATTTTCGGCTTTCCGGGGGTCGGGAAACTGATGATCGACTCCATCCTGCAGCGTGACTTCAATGTGGTCCTGGCCGCGATCCTTGTGACCGCGATCGCAATCTTCCTGATGAACCTGCTGATCGACCTCGCCTACGCGCTGCTCGATCCGCGGATCCGGCATTGAACGGCCAAGCCATGACCGCAGAAGCGTCAGAGACCACCAATGCCGAAGAGCCGCATGTCGTCGTTCGCCTGACGCGCATGCTGTGGGCCGACAAGTTCGCCTTCTGCGCGGCGATCTTCCTGCTGGCGATCGTCATCCTTGCCATCGTTGGCCCGAGCTGGCTCGGCGACCTCGCGACCAAGCAGAACCTGCGCGGCCGCAATGCCTTTCCCTTCGATTGGGAACGGGGCTGGGCCTGGTGGATGGGAGCGGACGCGCTCGGGCGGCCGCTTTTTGCCCGCATCATCGTTGCCACGCAGAACACGCTCATGGTGGCGGCGGGCGCCGTAGCGGTCTCGGCGACGGCCGGCACGCTTCTGGGGCTCGTCGCCGGCTTCGCGTCGCCGCGCGTCAACCAGGTCATCATGCGGCTTGCCGATGTCATCATGTCCTTTCCGTCGCTTCTGATCGCGGTCATCGTGCTCTACCTGCTCGGATCCTCGATCCTGAACCTGATGCTCGTTCTCGCGATCACGCGTATACCCGTCTATCTCCGAACCACGCGGGCAGAGGTGCTCGAAATCCGCGAGCGGATGTTCGTCCAGGCGGCCCGGGTCATGGGGGCATCCGGCAAGCGCATCCTCTTTCGTCACATCCTGCCCGTCGTGCTGCCGACGCTCACCACGCTGGCAACCCTCGATTTTGCCTATGTGATGCTGGCCGAAAGTGCGCTGTCCTTCCTCGGCATCGGCATCCAGCCGCCGGAGATTACCTGGGGACTGATGATTTCGCAGGGACGCCAATACCTGACCAATGCCTGGTGGCTTTCCTTCTGGCCGGGGCTGGCGATCATCTTCACGACCATGTCGCTGAACCTCCTGTCGAACTGGATGCGCATCGCGCTCGATCCGGTGCAGCGCTGGCGCCTCGAGATGAAAGGTCGCACGAATGGCTGACCACCTGCTGGAGGTGCGCAACCTTTCCGTCGAGTTCCACACCGCCGCGGGCGTGGTGAAGGCGGTCCGGAACGTTTCCTACCATCTCGACAAAGGCGAGACGCTGGCCATCCTGGGCGAGAGCGGCTCGGGCAAGTCTGTCTCGTCCTCCGCGATCATGAACCTGCTCGACATGCCGCCGGGCCGCATCAGTTCGGGCGAGATCCTGCTGGACGGCGACGATCTGCTGACCATGGACGTGGAGCGGCGGCGCACGATCAACGGCCGGCGCATCGCGATGATCTTCCAGGATCCTCTCAGCCACCTCAATCCCGTCTACACCGTCGGATGGCAGATCCGCGAAGCTCTGACGACACACGGGACGGCGGCGGCGGCCCAGGCGGAAGTCCTCCGCCTGTTGGCACGCGTCGGGATTCCCGATCCGCAGCGCTCGATGGGCAAATATCCGCACGAGTTCTCCGGTGGCCAGCGCCAGCGCGTCATGATCGCCATGGCGCTTGCGCTGCGCCCCGACCTGCTGATCGCCGACGAGCCGACCACCGCCCTCGACGTCACCGTGCAGGCACAGGTTCTGGCGCTGCTGGAGGAATTGCGCAAGGAAACCGGCATGGCGGTCCTGATCATCACCCACGACCTCGGGGTCGTTGCCGAGATCGCCGATCGCGTCGTGGTGATGGAGAAGGGCCAACTCGTCGAGGCCGGAACGGTTCGCAAGGTCTACAAGAATCCGCAGCACCCCTATACCAGGAGGCTGATTGCAGCGGCCCCCGGACGGGGCGAGATGCATGCACCCGTCGCCCGCGGAGAACCCGTCCTTTCCGTGCGTGATGTGCGCAAGCGATACGGTGCCTTCGAAGCCCTGAAGGGGGTGTCCTTCGATCTGATGCCCGGCGAAACCATGGCCGTTGTCGGCGAGAGCGGTTCAGGCAAGTCCACGCTCGCGCGCATCCTGCTTCGCCTGGACGAACCGGACGGCGGCAGCGCGCTGTGGAAGGGACGCGATCTCTTCACACTGTCGCCGGCGGAACTCTACAAGCTGCGCCGCGACCTGCAGATGGTTTTCCAGGATCCAACGCAATCGCTCAATCCGCGCATGACAGTCTACCAGCTGATCTCCGAGGCCTGGGCCATCCATCCGGATATCCTGCCGAGGGCGAAATGGCGCGACCGCGTGGCGGAGCTTCTGGTCCAGGTGGGTCTCGGGCCGGAGCACATGGCCCGCTATCCGCATCAGTTTTCCGGCGGCCAGCGGCAGCGCATCGCCATTGCCCGGGCCCTTGCTCTCGAGCCACAGCTCATCATCTGCGACGAAGCGGTCTCCGCGCTCGACGTTTCGGTTCAGGCTCAGGTGATCGCGCTGCTCGACAGGCTTCGCCGGGAGATGGGCATCGCCTTCATTTTCATTGCCCACGACCTTCCGGTGGTCAGGGACTTCGCGGATCACGTCGTTGTCATGCAGCACGGCAACGTCGTCGAATCCGGTTCCGTCCGCCAGGTGTTCGAAGCGCCGCGCGAGGCCTATACGCGCGCCCTTCTTGCCGCAGGCCTGGATCCCGATCCGGACGTGCGGGCCGCCCATCGTGCCGCCTGTGCCCAAGGGGCCTCCTGAATTTCCGCATCAGAGGACGACCAACCATGACAAAAAAAGCCTTCGTGGCCCTCGTGACCTGTTTCAACGAGGACGAAACCATCAACTTCGGGGCCACACGCGCCCAGGTTCGCCGACAGATCGAGGCCGGCAACAACATCATGTGCGCCGGCACCAACGGTGACTTCACCGCGCTCACCTTCGAGGAAAAGGTCCGCCTGACCGAAGAGGTGGTGGACGAAGTCGCAGGACGCGTGAAGGTGATCGTCAATGCCGGCATGCCGGCCACCTTCGAAACGCTGAAGCTGGCCCGCGAATTCGACCGGATCGGCGTCGACGGGATTGCCGTCATCACGCCCTTCTTCATCGCCTGCACGCAGGATGGCCTGATCCGCCATTTCACGGCGGTGGCCGATGCCGTCACCACGCCGGTCTATCTCTACGACATTCCGGCACGGACCCAGAATCATATCGAGCCCGAGACGGCGCGCGCACTGGCGCGTCACGGCAACATCGCCGGCATCAAGGATTCGGGCGGCGCCAGGGAAACGCTGGAGGCCTATCTCGGCGTCGCCCGGGAGATCGATGGCTTCGACGTCTATTCGGGGCCTGACCATCTGGTGCTCTGGGCCCTTCAGAACGGTGCGGCCGGCTGCATATCGGGTCTCGGCAACGCCATGCCGCGCGTGCTCGCCGGCATCCTCGGCGCCTGCAATGCCGGCGATATCGACGAGGCGGAGAAGCAGCAGGCGACGTTTTCGGCCTTCCGCACCGATCTCTATGCGCTCGGCTTCGCGCCGGCCATGGTCAAGCGCGCACTTTATCTCCAGGACGCAAGCGTCGGCGCCAGCCGCCAGCCGGCCCTGCTGCCGGACAGCGCGCAGGACGCACGCATTGCGGACATCCTGCGTCGATATAACCTTCTCTGAGCGACCTGGCCGGTGGCATAGACCGTTCCCGTCAGCCGGCAGCCATCGTGGAGGCGCGCGCAACGGCGTTGCAAGACAGGCTCCCGGTTTCACCGACAACCGGATCCGGTCATCCTCGACGGATGAACATATCGCTGCTGGCGCGCACGTCGTTCCGGATATAGCTCATCACGGCGCGAATGCGGGGGACGTCGCGCATGTCGCGGTGGCAGACGAGCCAGTAGCTGCGGCGCAGCTCGATGACCTTCGGCAGGACGATGCGAAGTTCCGGATAACGTCCCGCGATAAAATTCGGCAACACGCAGAGACCTAGGCCGTTCCGGGTCGCCGTCAGCTGCGCAAAGATGCTGGAACTCTGGAAGGTCGCCTTGATGCCGCGGTGCACGTCGCCGAGATAGTCGAGGCCGGGCGCGAAGATCATGTCCTCGATATAGCCGACGAAGGGATGGTCCAGGAGGTCGTCGCGCGTTGCAACCGGCGGGCTTCCCGCAAGATAGGACGCCGCGCCATAGACATGCAGGCTGTAGTCCGAGATCTTCTCGGAGAAATACGGGCCGGCCTTGGGCGGATCGAGCGCCACGGCGACGTCCGCCTCCTTGCGCGACAGCGACATGATCTGCTGGATCGTGACGAGTTCGAGCGAGATCGCGGGATGGTGTTCGACGAAAGTATGAAGCCGTTCCGTGACGAAGAAATTCGAGAATCCTTCCGGCGCGCTCAGCCGGACCACGCCGCGCTGCGTGGTCGCGCCGTTCGAAATATCGGCCTGCAGTCGTTCGGTCTCGCCCTCGATGCGCTCGGCGGTCTCGACGAAGCGCTGCCCCATATGGGTCAGCACGTAGCCGCGGGCGTTACGCTCGAAGAGCTTGACCTTCATGGAGAATTCGAGCCGGTCGATGCGCCGCGACACGGTCGCGTGGCTCGTGCGCAATTGTCGCGCGGCCGACGAGAGTTGACCCGTGCGGGCGACCGCCAGGAAAAACTGAAGATCGTCCCAGGTAAACTGAGATGGGGAAGTCATCCGTCCATCTGTTCAAAAATGAACAGCTCCTGTCCGCAATTAGCGATCTTGCGGCCCTTGTGTCAATGGAGAAATTCCGGGAATTTGGCTTCGGATCGGCCGCTTCGAGGAGAGCGTCCGGACAAATCTGAACAGATTGGTACTTTGGAATCTCTGGGAGGAGAACTCATGCGCAACAACCTGATCGCATCCATGGCGATTTTCCTGGCAAGTTCGACGGTCGCCTTTGCGGACGCTTCGGACAATGTCGTCAAGATCGGCATCCTGAACGACCAGTCCGGCGTCTACGCCAATTTCGGCGGCAAGTATTCCTTCGAGGCCGCGAAGATGGCGGTCGAGGATTTTGGCGGCAAGGTGCTCGACGTTCCGGTCGACGTCGTGACGGCCGACCATCAGAACAAGCCGGACGTGGCCTCCAACATCGCCCGCCAGTGGTACGATACCGAGCAGATCGATTCGATCATGGAGCTGACGACCTCGTCGGTTGCGCTCGCCGTACAGGCGATCTCTAAGGAGAAGAAGAAGATCGACATCGTCACCGGCGCGGCGACGACGGAACTGACGGGTGCGCAGTGCTCACCCTATGGCTTCCACTGGGCCTACGACACCTATTCGCTTGCCGTCGGCACGGGGGGCGCGCTCGTGAAGGAAGGCGGCGACAGCTGGTACTTCCTGACGGCCGACTACGCCTTCGGCTATTCGCTCGAAGAGAATACCGGCAACTTCGTCAAGGAGAACGGCGGAACCGTGGTCGGCGCCGTGCGCCACCCGCTGGCGACGACCGATTATTCCTCTTTCCTGCTGCAGGCGCAGTCCTCCGGCGCAAAGGTGATCGGTCTTGCAAATGCCGGTCTCGACACGGCGAACGCCATCAAGCAGGCGGCGGAATTCGGCATCGTCGCCGGCGACCAGCGGCTTGCGGCGCTTCTCTTCACGCTTGCCGAAGTGAATGGTCTCGGGCTCGAAGCCGCACAGGGCCTGACGCTGACGGAAGGCTTCTACTGGAACCGGACGCCGGAGACGGCCGAATTCGGCAAGCGCTTCTTTGATCGCACCGGCGCCATGCCGAACATGGTTCATGCCGGCACCTATTCGGCGGTGACGCAGTATCTGAAAGCGATCGAGAAGGCGGGCACCGACGAGGCCGAAGCCGTCGCCAAGGCGCTGCACGAGATGCCGGTCAACGACATCTTCGCCGAGAACGGCAAGGTCGGCGCCAACGGCCGCATGATCCACGACATGTACCTGATGGAAGTCAAGAAACCAGGTGAAAGCGATATCGCCTGGGACTACTACAAGGTGCTCGCGACGATCCCGGGTGATCAGGCCTTCATCGATCCGTCGAAGAGCGGCTGCGAACTGGTTGCGCAGTAAAGCGCGGGCGGTCGACGGTCATGACGCTCGCCATGGTCAACGGCAACAAGGAGCCGCAGGTGGTCTTGTCCGCCCGCGGCCTCACCAAACGTTTCGGCGCCTTCCTGGCGGTGAACAATGTTGATCTCGACGTGCACGATGCCCGCGTGCACGCCTTGATCGGCCCGAACGGTGCCGGAAAGACGACGGTCTTCAACCTGCTTACCAAATTCCTGACGCCGACGGGCGGCACGATCAGTCTGCTCGGAACCGAGATAACCGCAATGATGCCGGATCGTGTCGCGCGCATGGGGCTGGTGCGCTCGTTCCAGATCTCTGCGGTCTTCCCTCATCTGACCGTGCTCGACAACGTCCGGGTTGCGCTCCAGCGGCCGAACGGGCTCGCTACGCAATTCTGGAAACCGCTCTCCACGCTCGACCGCCTGAACGGACGGGCCGACGAACTGATCGCCGCCGTCGGCCTCGCCGACGAGCGCAACACGCTCGCTGCTGACCTTTCCTATGGCCGCAAGCGCGTGCTGGAGATCGCGACGACGCTGGCGCTCGATCCCAAGGTGCTGCTGCTTGACGAGCCCATGGCCGGCATGGGCGGCGAGGACGTGGCGGTCGTGGCAAGGATCATCCGCACTGTCGCACGCGACCGTGCGGTGCTGATGGTCGAGCACAACCTCAAGGTGGTCGCCGACATCTGCGACCATGTGACCGTGCTTCAGCGCGGCGAGATCCTTGCCGAGGGCGACTACCGGACCGTCAGCGACGATCCCAGGGTGCGGGTCGCCTATATGGGCACGGAGGAGGTCTGATGGGTGCACTGCTCGAAGTCAGCAATCTGAACGCCTGGTACGGCGAAAGCCACGTACTGCACGGCGTCGACATGACCGTGGGCGAGGGTGAGATGATCACCATTCTCGGCCGCAACGGCGTCGGCAAGACGACGACGTTGCGCACGATCATGGGCATCATTCGCGAGCGCAAGGGTAAAATCCGTTTCGGTGGCCGGGATATGCTCGGCGTGCCGTTGCACCGCACGGCCCATGCCGGCATCGGCTTCGTGCCGGAGGAGCGCGGCATCTTCTCCACGCTGACCGTCGAGGAAAACCTTCTGCTGCCGCCGGTCGTGGCCGGGGGCGGCATGCCGCTCGACGAGATCTACGAACTCTTCCCGAACCTTCAGGAGCGTCGCTTCAGTCCCGGGACGAAGCTTTCCGGCGGCGAACAGCAGATGCTCGCCATGGCGCGCATCCTGCGGACCGGTGTAAAGATGCTGATCCTCGACGAGCCAACCGAGGGTCTCGCCCCGGTTATCGTGCAGCGGATCGGCGAGGTGCTGAGGAAGCTGAAGGCGCGCGGCATGACAGTGCTGCTCGTCGAGCAGAATTTCCGCTTCGCGAGCAAGGTCGCCGACCGTTTTTATCTGATGGATCACGGCAGGATGGTTGCCGATTTCCCGGTTTCGAAGCTTCCGGACCGGATGGCCATGCTGCACAAGGTGCTGGGGGTATGATGCCATGACGTTGATCTTCGGCATTCCGGTGCAGGCCTTCCTCGGTCAACTGCTGATCGGGCTCATAAACGGTTCGTTCTATGCTCTCCTGAGTCTCGGCCTTGCCGTCATCTTCGGGCTGCTGCGCGTCATTAATTTCGCGCATGGTGCGCAATACATGCTCGGCGCCTTCGCGGCGCTCCTGCTGCTGCAATATCTCGGCATCAGCTACTGGGCAGCGCTGCTCGTCGCGCCGCTTGTCGTCGGCCTCTCCGGCGCCCTCGTGGAACGCACGATGCTGAGCCGACTCTACGATCTCGATCCGCTCTACGGACTGCTTTTCACCTTCGGCCTGGCGCTGACTGTGGAAGGCACGTTCCGCTATTTCTACGGCGCGGCCGGCCAGCCCTATTCGGTGCCGCCATCGCTGGCGGGCGGCACCAATCTCGGTTTCATGTTCCTGCCGAACTATCGCGGATGGGTCGTCGTCGTGTCGCTCGTCACCTGCTTCGGGACCTGGCTGCTGATCGAGAAGACCAAGCTTGGCGCCTATCTCAGGGCAGCGACGGAAAATCCGGTGCTGGTGCAGGCCTTCGGGGTCAACGTGCCGCTGCTGCTGACGCTGACCTATGCACTCGGTGCCGGGCTCGCCGCCTTTGCCGGAGTGCTGGCGGCGCCGATCTACCAGGTCTCGCCGTTGATGGGCACCAACCTCATCATCGTCGTCTTCGCGGTTGTCGTAGTCGGCGGCATGGGTTCGATCCTCGGCGCGATCGTCACCGGCTACATGCTCGGCATCGCGGAGGGCCTGACCAAGGTCTTCTATCCGGAAGCCTCAAACATCGTGATCTTCGTGATCATGGCCGTCGTGCTTCTTCTCAGGCCGGCCGGTCTCTTCGGGAAGGACGCGTGACATGGCGGATATCGCAGACGTGACCGATGCGTCGGAACAAGCAGAAACGAGAGGTGCGGTCGCGGGCTCCGTTCAGATCGCGATCCTGGCGATCGGCCTCGCGCTGCTCGCCGTCGCGCCGATGTTCCTCTATCCCGTCTTCCTGATGAAGCTTCTCTGCTTCGCGCTCTTCGCCTGCGCGTTCAACCTGCTGCTCGGCTATACGGGACTATTGTCCTTCGGCCATGCGGCCTTCTTCGGCGGCGCGGCCTACATAACCGCCCATGCGGTCAAGGAATGGCATCTGACGCCGGAACTCGGCGTGCTGCTCGGCGTCGCCGGTGCGGCGGTGCTCGGCCTCGTCATCGGCTTCTTCGCGATTCGAAGGCAGGGCATCTATTTCGCGATGATCACGCTGGCGCTGTCGCAGATGGTTTATTTCTTCTGCCTCCAAGCCGAGTTCACCAAAGGCGAGGACGGCATCCAGGGCGTGCCGCGCGGCCATCTCTTCGGCCTGATCGACCTCTCAGTCTCGACCAGCATGTACTATTTCACGCTGGGCGTGTTCGTGATCGGGCTTCTCGTGATCTGGCGCTTCGTCAATTCACCCTTCGGCATGATCCTGAAATCGATCCGCGAGAACGAGCAGCGCGCTATTTCGCTCGGCTATTCGGTGCAGTCCTACAAGCTCGGCGCTTTCGTCATGTCGGCAGCGCTCGCGGGTCTTGCGGGAGGCGTCAAGGCGCTCGTCTTCCAATTCGCCACGCTGACGGACGTGACCTGGCAGATGTCCGGCGAGGTGATCCTGATGACACTGCTCGGCGGCATCGGCACGCTGGTTGGCCCGATCTTCGGCGCCGGCCTCGTGGTAACCTTGCAGAACTATCTGGCGACGTCCGACTTCCCGGTGACGATCGTCACCGGCGTGGTCTTCATGGTGTGCGTGCTTCTCTTCCGGCGCGGGCTCGTCGGCGAGTTCTACGCGTCGAGGCTGGGGCGCAAGCTGGGTTTCGTACACAGGCGATAGGCGGCGGGGCCGCCGGTCTGTCGGCCCTTTGCAACAATCAGGTCCATCGGCTGCCTGCCGCTCCCGCGAGCGGAGGAACGATGGACGACGGAGACGGGCATGGAAGCCTACGACTACATCATCATCGGAGCGGGAAGCGCCGGCTGCGTGCTGGCAAATCGCCTGTCCGCAGACCGTGCCAATCGCGTGCTCCTGCTCGAGGCCGGCGGCAGCGACAACTACCACTGGATCCACATTCCGGTCGGCTATCTCTACTGCATCAACAATCCGCGCACCGACTGGTGCTTCCGGACAGTGGAGGAGCCCGGCCTCAACGGC
This sequence comes from Rhizobium alarense, assembly GCF_021555155.1. Classification (GTDB taxonomy): domain Bacteria; phylum Pseudomonadota; class Alphaproteobacteria; order Rhizobiales; family Rhizobiaceae; genus Rhizobium_D; species Rhizobium_D alarense. Next base: position 83,844 of record NZ_JAKGBU010000004.1, on the reverse strand, counting down.
CGCGCGCTCAGCTATCCGCGCGGCAAGGTGCTGGGCGGCTGCTCGTCGATCAACGGTATGATCTACATGCGCGGACAGGCCCGCGACTATGATGTCTGGCGGCAAATGGGCTGCGCCGGCTGGGGTTGGGAGGACGTGCTGCCCTTCTTCCGCAAGTCGGAGGACCATCATCGCGGCGCGGACGATCTGCACGGCGCCGGCGGCGAGTGGCGGGTGGAGAAGTCACGCGTGCGCTGGGCCGTTCTCGACGCCTTCCAGAAGGCGGCGGAGGAGGCCGGAATTCCAGTCACGGACGATTTCAACCGCGGGGACAACGAGGGCTCCAGCTATTTCGACGTCAACCAGCGATCCGGCATCCGCTGGAACACGGCGAAGGCTTTTCTCAAGCCGGCCAGGGGCAGGAGCAATCTAACAGTCCTCACCAAGGCACAGGCGAAACGCCTGCTCATCGAAGACGGCGCGGTGACGGGCGTCGAATTCCAGCATGACGGCGTGGCGAAACAGGCGCGGGCACGGCGCGAGACCGTGCTCAGCGCCGGCGCCATCGGCTCGCCGCAAGTCCTGGAACTCTCCGGTGTCGGGCGGGGCGATGTCCTGCAGCGGGCCGGCATTCCGCTTGCAGTCGAGGCGAACGGCGTCGGCGAGAACCTGCAGGATCACCTGCAACTGCGCCTTGTCTACAAGGTGACGGGCGTGCCCACGCTGAACGAGAAGGCGACAAGCCTTGTCGGCAGGGCCGCCATCGGTCTCGAATATGCGCTGCGCCGCTCGGGCCCGATGTCGATGGCACCGAGCCAGCTCGGCATCTTTACCCGGTCAGCCCCCGACAAGGACACGCCGGATCTGCAGTATCACGTCCAGCCGGTGTCCCTCGACAGGTTCGGCGATCCCGTCCACGCCTTCCCCGCGATGACGGCAAGCGTCTGCAACCTGCGTCCGGAGAGCCGCGGCTCGGTTCATGTGACGGGGCCGGACTTCACGATGCAGCCCGAAATCCGGCCGAATTATCTTGCCGAGGAAGCCGACCGGCAGGTGGCGGTGAGGGCTATCCGGCTGACGCGGGAGATCGTGCGGAAGCCCGCTTTCGCAAAGTTCCATCCAGAGGAGTACAAGCCCGGACCGGACTACGAAACGGACGCGGACCTCCGCAGGGCAGCCGGCGACATTGGCACGACGATATTCCACCCGGTCGGCACGCTTCGCATGGGCGGCGACGCGGATAGCGTGGTCGATCCGCGGCTCAGGATGCGTGCTCTGCGGCGCCTGCGCGTCGCCGATGCCTCGATCATGCCGCGCATCACCTCCGGCAACACCAATTCGCCGACGATCATGATCGCCGAGAAGGCGGCCGACATGATCCTCGCGGACAACCGGTGACGCCATGAACGACTGGAGCGACCTTCAGGGCGAGCACATCCGCTTCGAGCGGAAAGGCAGCGCGGCAATTGCCCGCCTCGACAGGCCGCGCGCGCTGAACAGCCTGACATTGCCGATGGTGCTGGCGATGAAGACGGCACTTATGCACTTCACCGACGATGAGTCCGTCACCTGCGTGGTGCTGACCGGCGAAGGAGACCGGGGGCTCTGCGCGGGCGGCGACGTGCGGATCATCCACGATCTCGGCAAGGAGCGCGATCCCGAAGCGACGCGCTTCTGGCGCGAGGAATTCCCGCTCAACGCCATGATCGCGCAATTTCCAAAACCCTATGTCGCCCTGATGGACGGCATCACCATGGGCGGCGGCGTCGGCATCGCGGCGCATGGCAACATCCGGGTCGTGACGGAACGGACGCGGCTTGCGATGCCCGAGACCGGCATCGGTTATTTCCCTGATGTGGGTGCAACCTGGCTGTTGCCGCGTTCGCCGGGTGAGACGGGTACGTGGCTGGGGTTAACGGGCAACGAGATCGGTGCCGACGACGCGGTCTTTGCCGGTCTCGCCGATCATATGGTCCCATCCGGCGAACTGGCAGACCTGGTTGCCGCACTGTCGCGGCTTCCGGCCGGCTCCAGCGTCGCCGACGGTGCCGCCGTCGTGCGCCGC
>NZ_JAKGBU010000004.1:56444-81700 GCF_021555155.1 Rhizobium alarense | reverse complement strand
TGGCAGACCTGGTTGCCGCACTGTCGCGGCTTCCGGCCGGCTCCAGCGTCGCCGACGGTGCCGCCGTCGTGCGCCGCTTCGCGCGCGCCGGGTCGGAAGGCCCGCTTGCCCGCAATCAGGCCGTGATCGACCGGACCTTCCGTTTCGACGAGATAGGATCGATCCTGTCCGCACTCGAACGCGAGGCCTCGGAATTCGCGCAAGAGACCGTGTCCGTGCTGCGACGGCGCTCGCCGACGAGCCTCAAGCTTGCGCTGCGGCTGTTGCGGCTCGGGCGGAAGAGCGCCAGCCTGGAGGAATGCCTGGAACGCGAGTTTGCCGCCGCATCGCATCTCCTCGATGGCTGCGATTTCTATGAGGGCGTACGTGCCGCTCTGATCGACAAGGACCGCACGCCGATATGGTCGCCGGCCACGCTTAATGCGGTGAGCGAGGCGCAGATCGACGCCTATCTGAAGGCCCGGCAGGCCCCGTTGTTTCACGGAAGGAAAGAGGTGACCGGATCATGACGACGATTGTTTTCGTGGGCCTGGGCAACATGGGCGGCCCGATGGCCGCCAATCTGGTGAAGGCCGGACATACGGTGCGAGGCTTTGATCTCTCGGATGCGTCGCTCGCCGCAGCGGCACGGTCCGGTGTCGCAACCGTAAGGTCGCTGGACGATGCTATCGCCGATGCGGACTGCGTTATCACGATGCTGCCAAAGGGCGCCCATGTGCTTAGCGTCTGGAGCGAGCTTTGCGGGCTTGTCGCGGACGACACGCTGCTGATCGATTGCTCCACGATCGATGTCGACAGTGCCCGCAAGGCACATGAACTGGCAAAAGGTTGCGCCTGCCCCTCGCTCGATGCGCCGGTTTCCGGCGGCACGGGTGGCGCGACCGCCGGCACGCTGACCTTCATGGCGGGCGGCAGCGCGGAGGCATTCCGGCGGGCCGAGCCGCTTCTGTCGGTCATGGGCAGGAAGGTCGTGCATTGCGGCGATGCGGGCGCCGGACAGGCCGCCAAGATCTGCAACAACATGATCCTCGGCATTTCGATGATCGGCGTCTGCGAAGCCTTCACCCTCGGGGAGAAGCTCGGCCTCTCGCACCAGGCGCTCTTCGACGTCGCGTCGACCTCGTCGGGACAGTGCTGGTCGCTGACGAGCTATTGTCCCGTTCCCGGTCCGGTTCCGGCGTCGCCCGCCAACAACGGCTACAAGCCAGGCTTTGCCGCAACCCTCATGCTGAAGGATCTGATGCTGGCACAGGAGGCGGCACTTTCCGCGGGCGCCGCGACGCCGCTCGGCGCCCAGGCAGCGCAGCTCTACGGCCTGTTCGACAAGGCTGGCAACGGATCCCGCGATTTCTCCGCGATCATCGAAATGCTGCGTGGTGGCAGCGATGGCTAGGAACCGCGGATGAAATGGCAATGCAAGCCTGATGCAGGAGCCGGGAGGAATCCGATGTTCAGCTTCAATACAACGCCGTCGATCGTCTCGGGCGAAGGCACGACGGCGCGCATCGCGGACATTGCCGGGCATATCCTGGGATCGCGCGTCGTCTTCGTCACCGATCGCAGCCTGCTTTCGCTCGGCGTCGTCGCCCCCGCGCTCGCCTCGCTTGAACAGGCCGGCGTCGCGGTTGCGGTCTTCAGCGGGGTGGAACCTGACCCGCCGGAAGCCAATGTGCTCGACTGTGCAGCGCTCGCCGCCCGACACAAGGCGACGGGCATCCTCGCCATCGGCGGCGGCTCGTCGATGGACGTTGCGAAAGCCGCAGCGCTGATTGCGGGAAGCGGCGGGGCGCTGGTCGACGCCTATGGCGTCGGCAAGGCGAAAGGACCACGGCTCCCGCTGGTGCTCGCGCCCACGACGGCGGGCACCGGCTCGGAAGTTACGCCGATCGCGATCCTGACGACCGGGGCAGCGGAGAAGATGGGTATCTCCTCCCCCCTCCTGCTGCCCGACATGGCCGTACTCGATGCAGAGGTGACCGTCGGCCTGCCGCCCGGCGTCACGGCAGCGACCGGGATCGACGCCATGGTCCATGCGATCGAGTCCTATGCGTCGGCGTCGCCCAACAACAACCCGATCTCGCGCAACCTTGCCCGCGAAGCCCTGCGCCTTCTCGGCCGGCACATCCGGACCGTGGTGTTCGACGGTGCGGATCGGCAGGCGCGCGGCGGCATGCTGCTCGGGTCGATGCTGGCCGGCCAGGCGTTCGGCAATTCGCCGGTTGCTGCCGTGCATGCGCTCGCTTATCCGATCGGCGGGCATTTCCATGTGCCGCACGGCCTCTCCAACGCGCTCGTCCTTCCGCACGTCCTGCGTTTCAACATACCGGCGGCGGGCGGACTTTATGCCGAGATCGCCGCGGATGCGTTTCCTGATCTCGGCGGTCTTCCCGACACCGACAGAGCAATCGCCTTCGCGGAACGCCTCGCGGCGCTCACGGCCGAGCTCGGCCTGCCGACGCGCCTCCGGGACGTCGGCATCGGTGAGGACGCCCTCCCGAAACTCGCCTCCGACGCCATGCGCCAGACCCGGCTCCTGGTGAACAATCCGCGGGAGATGACGAAATCCGATGTGCTGGAGATCTATCGGCAGGCCTGTTGAGCGGACGAGCACTCCAGCGGCCGCCAGGCGATTTCCAGGCCCCAAGCGCGCCTCCGTCAGGGGCTTGTCGGGTCCCCGTTGTCGTCGACGGCAAACACCAGCCCGTCGAACAGTTTGCGCGCGGTGCGCACCGTTCCGGCGCCGCGGATCGTGCCATTCTCATCAAGGTCGAGAAGGACCTCGGTCAGGCCCGTCGGGTGTTCGACACGGTAAATTTTGTCGGCGGGTTCTGCGGCAAGCGTTGCGGCGGGGCCGGCCTCAAGCCGTGTCGCCGTCGCGACGGTGACGGCAGCCAGCACGCCGATCGAAGCGTGGACCCGGTGCGGGATGAAGCTGCGTGTCGAGATCACACCGCCCTGCCTCGCCCGAGAAACCAGCGTCATCTGCGGAACGGAGGCCCCCACCACGTCGCCGAGCCCCATCATCGGGCCGGCTTTCAAACGGATCGCCTCGAGGCGGGCTTTCACACCGGCCTCGGCTTCCAGTGTCGCGCGATCCTCCTCGCCGGTCAGGCCGAAGTCTTCAGCGCGCAGGATGGCGCAGGGCATACCGTTGTCGATCAGCGTGGCCTCCACGTCCTCGATGACATCGACGGCATTGCCCGTCGGCAGCAGTGCGCCGCACATCGAGCCGGCAATGTTGGCGAAGAGCAGCGGCACGGCGGGCCAGACGAGGGCCGGCATGTCGCCGAGCGGGCCGGTGGGATTCCACCACGTGCAGCACGAAGCCCATGGCGACGGCTGCATCGAAGGCATTTCCGCCGCGCTCCAGTATCGCCATGCCGACCGCCGAGGCGATCCAATGGGGCGAGGTGTGGGCCGGTGAGATGCAGCGGAAATGCACGCGCTCGCCATCGAATGGAAACGGTTGGTTTTCCGGTCGCCGATAAAGGATTTTCGTCGGCGACCGACCGACAACCCACCAACCTGACAGCAGGTTCCGTGTTGTGATAGAACAGTGCGGACCGGTGATGAGTACACTTCCTGCGGGATTTTCTTAGTCTTAAGCGGCAGTTTGTTGCGACAGAGCGGGGTTCGCCGGGAAGGAATCGCATGCAACCGAGGTTGCTTGGGGGCGAGTTGTGTCATCGCAGGATGTCGAGAATTTGCGGGCCTGGATTGGTCGATCTGTTGAAACAGAAGACATCATGACACCTCGCCTGGTCGAGAGCTTCCGCGCCACGCTGGCACCGCACGTGGCCAGCACAGCCGCCGACGCCACGCCGCTGGGGCTCCACTGGTGCCTTGCCCCGGACGTCGCCGAGGCGCGCGACCTGGGACCGGATGGCCATCCTGCCAAGGGCGGGTTTCTGCCGCCCATTCCGCTCCCGCGCCGAATGTGGGCGGCAAGCCGGATCGCGTTCCTCGGAACCATAGGCCCGGGAGAGCGGGTCTTCCGACGTTCGACGATCTCCAAGGTGGAGGAAAAGCAGGGACGGTCTGGCTCGTTGTTTTTCGTCACCGTTCGCCATGACCTTAATACTGGAGCAGCGCGTGTCATTGAGGAAGTACAGACCCTTGTGTATCGGGCGGCGAGCGCCGGAAACGGAGCCGTCTCTCCGACCGCTGACGTCGCCCTCCCCGCTCCGTATGAGCGATCGGTCAAAATCGATCCGGTCCTGCTTTTTCGCTATTCGGCACTGACGTTTAACGGACACCGCATCCACTACGATGCACCTTATGCCACAGAAGTGGAACATTACCCCGGCCTTGTTGTTCACGGGCCGCTCCAGGCGACGCTGCTTTTGAATTTCGCGGCGATGATCGGTGACCGTACACCGCGGCAGTTTTCCTTTAGAGGTATTCGGCCAGCAACGGGGTCCCAGGTGCTGAAGCTGCAAGGCATGCCTGGCGCAGACAGTGAACTGGCCCTCGAGGTCAAGGACGCCAATGGTCACGTCACCATGAAGGCTACGGCGCAATGGTAGATTTTCGTTCGCCTCTCGCCCCGCTGCTTGTTCCGGCATTGCGCCCGGGTCGGTTTCAAAAGGCCGGGCAAAGCGACGCGGCCACTGGGTTCCCAACCGGCACGAGGTGGAATTCGCTCGTCCGCGAATCGTCTGCGCCTCAACCTGCCCAAGAGGGCCTCGGCGCCCAATCGCCGTGCGTCGTGACTGCCCAGTTCTTGAGACGGAAATCGACAAGCGGTATCCCGCGCCGATGCCGTTCACAACGGTGTGCGCCTCAGCCCTTGAGGCCGCTGAAGGCGATGCTGGATATGAACAGCTTCTGCAGGCTGAGATAGAAAGCCACGACCGGAAAGGTGATCAGCGTCAGATAGGCCATCACCTCTCCCCATGGTGTATTCAGCTGGAAGAAATACTGCAGCCCCACCATGACGGGACGGTAGGTCTCGGATTGCGTCACCAGCAGCGGCCAGAGATACTGCTGGCTGTACATGACGAGAAATTTGAGGATCGCAGCCGTGGCGATCACCGGACCCGACAGCGGCATGACCACTTTCAGATAGATTTGCAGCCAGCTTGCGCCGTCGACGCGGGCCGCCTCGATCAACTCCCGCGGAAGGTCCTTGAAATACTGGACGAAGAGAAAGATCGTCAGTCCGTCGGCGATCCACGGGATGATCTGCACGCGCCATGAATTGAGCCATCCCCAGGTAAGGCCGTTCGGTCCCATCCAGGGCAGGTTGTTGACCTCCAGCAGCAGTGGCACCGCAATCGTCTCGAACGGAACGATCAGCGTGGCAAGAATGAGCGAGAAGATGACGTCCCGGCCGGACCAGTTGAGGAAGACGAAAGCAAAACCGGCAAGCGAACCGAAAATGAGGGCGAGGAAAACCGTCGTGGCGGTAACGACCGCGGAATTGAAGACGAAGGTGGCGATTGGCGCGCGCGCGAACGCGGCGCTGTAATTGTCGAAAGAAAGCTCCCCGACCGGCAGGAAGGCCCGCAATGACGTGGCATCGCGCAGAAGCTGGTCATTCGGCTTCAGCGACGAAAAGCCCATGAACAGCAGGGGAAGGATGAAGACGGCCGCGATGGCAACCAGCAGCAGATAGTTGAGGGTCAACGCGAGTGCGCTTCTCTTGACTCCGGTGGTCATGGTGCTCTCTCCCGGGTCAGGTAGCGTTGCAGCAGCGTGATCGACAGGACAAGGAGAAAGAGAAGCACGGATATCGCCGACCCGGCGGCGATATCCTGCTGCCGATAGCCGCGCTCGACCGACTGGTAGACGATGCTCTGGGTCGCATCGAGCGGCCCACCCTTGGTCATCACGTCGATCTGCGCGAACAGAGCGAAGGCTTGCATGGTGATCACCAGAACGATGAGGACCGCGGTGTTGCGCAGCAGAGGCCAGGTGATCATGGAGAACTTCTGCCACAGGTTCGCCCCCTCGATATCCGCTGCCTCGTAGAGCGAAATCGGGATGGTCTGCAGTCCGGACAACCAGATGACCATGTGAAAGCCGACCCCCTGCCAGACGGACATGACGAGGATCGCCCACAGGGCGGTATCCGGGCGACCGAGCCAGTCGACAGGCGTGAAGAGGCCGAAGCTCAGATAGCCGAGCACGCTGTTGAGCAGGCCGTTGTCCGCCGCGTAGATGAAGCGCCAGAGCAGCGCGACGACGACGACCGACAGCACCACCGGCATGAAATAGATCGCCCGGAAGACGCTGATCCCCGGCAGTTGCTGATTGACCAGAAGCGCAAGGCACAGGGCGAGTGCCGCCTGGACGGGCGCCGCGACGGCGACGAACAGCAGCGTGTTAGCCAGCGCCTTCAGGAACACCGCATCTCGCGCCAGAACGACGACACGTTGCTCACCCCAGTCGACGCTGAGGTATTCGCGCATGCCTTCATAGTGCGGGTAGTCGGGATTGTTGCGCGTGAAGCCCCGGACCCGCGGGTAATTGAGCGCGCCGTCCTCACCGCGGCTCAGCGTCCCGTCGGCCTCGCGCTCCGGCTCCAGCACCAGGATGCCCGTGCCCAGCAATTTTGAGAAATTCTCCATGCCGACGAACCGGGTCGGATTCGGCGAGGTGAGCCTCTGGTCGGTGAAGGACAGGCCGACGCCGAGCAGGAAGGGTGCTATCAGGAAGGTGGCAATCAGCAGCAACGCCGGGCCGGCCATCAGCCAGCCCGCCGCGTTCTGGCGCGAGAATTTTCCGGAGCCGGAGGACAGCCGCATCGGTTTAGTCCGAGGCCGCCTTCGGTTCGTAGCCGCCATTGCGTTCGATGTTGTCGTTTATCTCGTCGGTTGCATTGTCGAGCGTATCCGCGACATCCGCGCCGTTGGCAATGTCGGAAACGGCCTTCTGGAAGACCGGCGAAATGAAGGCGTAGGCCGGCGTGACGGGGCGCAGCGTCGCCTGCTTCGCCGAGAGGTCGAAGAACACGGCGAGAGAGCCGTCCTTCTTGTAGTTCTTGGTCATTTCCGCCGCGGTTGATGTTGCCGGCACGAGGCCGATGGCGTCGGAAAACTGCGCCAGATACTTGTCCTGAATGGCGAATTCGATGAAGGCGGATGCGCCTTCCGGATGCTTGCTGGTCGCCGAAACGCCGAACTGCCAGGAACCGGCGCCGATCTTCGGGCCATGTCCGAAATCCGGGGCCGGCAGGAAGAGAAGGTCGTTGCCATATTTTTCCAGCGCTTTCACGGCCACCCAGTTGCCCATCCATTGCAGCGCATGGCGTCCGTCGAGGAAGCCGGTCTCGTGATCGGCGGGCGATTGCGACGTGCCGGGAGCAAGTTTCTCTTCGAAGAGTGTCTGCCACCATTCACCGAACTTGATGGCGTCCTCTCCATTCAGGACATTTTCCGCGGTCTGGTAGCCGTTCTTGTCAATCAGGCCGCCGCCGAAGCTTTCCAGGAATGGGCTGAAGGCGTAGCTGTACCATTCGGTCTTGTCTGCCAGGCCGAGATCGATGGCATAGTCGTACTTGCCGGTGGCCTTCAGCTTGCGGAGGACCCCGGTGAATTCCTCGCCACTCCAGGGCTTGTCCAGCGTCGGGATCCGGATGCCGTTTTCGTCAAGCACCGATTTCCGGGCGAATATCGCCACGGCGGCGTCCCACAGCCCGACGGAATACATCTCGCCGTTCCACTTGCCGATCGCGCCGGGCAGGAAATTGGAAAGCGCATCTTCGGAAATCTGCAGCGGTTGCAGGTAGCCCGACCATGCCCAGTTCGGCATGTTGGGTCCATCGACGTCGAGAATGTCCGGCAGCTTGCCGGACAGGGCGGCGGCCGTCACGGACTCGTTGTAGGCCGCCTGCGGAAACTCCTGAAGCGCAACGCTCCATTCGTCCTGCGCAGCGTTGAAATCATCGATGATGCCCGTCAGAATCCGCCGTTCCTCGGCATTTCCGGCGCCATGATACCAGAGAGAGAGTTCGGTCTGCGCGTGCGTCACACCGGCAAACAGCGTCAGGGCCGCAACGCCGACGCAGGATAAAAACGATCCTTTGGTCATGGTTCTGTCCTCCTCCAAATCAGGGGCGAACATCCGGGAGCGAGAATTGTTCCACGAAAAAGGCCGCAACCGCCGGACAGGCCTCTCCATGAGTGCCGGCGAGCCCATCGTCGGCGGGCGAGGTGCCCCGTTTTTCGAACATGCAATGGCATGCCGCCGGTGCGGCAACGATCGGCGGGAGCCCGGTGCGAGCCTCTTGCATCTTCGCTCCATATGTGAACATTATTTTTAAATATAATTTATGGAGGAAGCCGCATGACGCGGACGCGGCACAATCGTTGCCCGGGCGAGATTGGTCCATCTACGGAGATCGGAGGTATCCGCCGTGCCTGAGGGGATTTCGACCGTCGGCGTGGCGTCGACCTATCCCGCCGACATGCCGCCCCAGCACGCGGCGCTGCCGGTCTGGAACGCGGAGAACTGGTTTTATGAGGACTGGCCCGTCGGTCAGGAAATCCGCTCGCTTCGCCGGACGATCGGCGAAGGCGACAGCCATCTGTTCAACGTGCTGGTCACCGACATGCATCCATACGTGCAGGACGAGATGTTCGCCGCGCGCGAGGGTGTTTTCGGGCGCCGCCTGGTCGCGGGCGCCTTCGTCTTTTCGGCGGGCCTCGGCCTCGTCGCGACCAATTGCGTTAACGCCTTTTCCTACGGCTACGACCGGCTGCGCTTCATCAAGCCGGTCTTCATCGGCGACACGATCTACACGATCCGCACCAATCTGGAGAAAACGCCGCGCTATCCCGAGCTCGGGCTCATCCGCGCGCGCTACCAGGTATTCAGGGGCGAAGGCGAGCTGGTGCTCTCCTGCGAGCATCTCCAGACGGTGAAGTACAAGAACCCCGCCGATTTTGTCGGCAAGACCGAAAGACCCGGAACGGCATGAGCGAAGGAACCGAATTGCCCCTCGAAGGCCTTATCGTCGTCGACATGAGCCAGTTTCTCTCCGGTCCCTATTGCTCGCTGCGGCTGCTCGACCTCGGGGCGCGCGTGATCAAGATCGAGCGGCCGGATGGCGGCGACCTGTCCCGGCGGCTCTACCTCAGCGACACGGAGATCGGTGGTGACTCGACGATCTTTCACGCAATCAACCGGGCCAAGGAAAGCCTGGCGATCGATCTGAAGAATCCGGCCGACCTTGCGACGCTGAAGACGCTGCTCGCCAAGGCGGATGTCGTGATCCAGAATTTCCGGCCGGGTGTCATCGAACGTCTTGGCCTGGACTATGCCGCCGTGCGCGCGATCAACCCGCGTCTCGTCTATTGCTCGATCAGCGGCTATGGCGAGGAAGGCCCCTGGGTCAGGCGGCCGGGACAGGATCTGCTGGCCCAGGCGCGTTCGGGTGTCATGTGGCTGAACGGCGACGAGGACCAGGGACCGGTGCCCTTCGGGCTTGCTATCGGCGACATGCTGGCCGGTGCGGCAGCCGCGCAGGGAATCCTGGCGGCGCTCGTTCGCCGTGGTGTGACCGGAAAAGGCGGCCTCGTCGAAACAAGCCTGCTGGAAGCCCTCGTCGACCTGCAGTTCGAGGTGCTGACGACGCATCTCAACGACGGGCGGCGCCTTCCGAAACGCTCCGGCTTTCGCAGCGCCCACGCCTATCTGTCCGCACCCTACGGTGTCTATCCGGCGAAGGATGGCTACCTCGCGATCGCCATGACGCCGATCCCGAAGCTCGCGGATCTGCTGGACATGCCGGAACTCGAGCCTTATCGCGACGAGCCGGCCTCATGGTTTACCGCGCGCGATGTGATCAAAGGGCTGATTGCCCGGCGGATCGAAGAGCGCACGATCGACGACTGGCTGGCGATCCTCGAACCGGCCGACATCTGGTGCTCGCGTGTCATGAACTGGAACGAGCTTATCGAGAGCGAAGGTTTTCAGGTGCTGGACATGTTGCAGACGGTAACGCGGGACGATGCAGTCTCGATCGCGACGACGCGTTCGCCGCTTCGCATCGACGGCGAACGTCGCGGCGTGACGCGCGCCGCACCCCGCATCGGGGAACACAGTGCTGCCATCCGCGCGGAGTTCGGCCTATGACCGTTACGCTGAAGGGCATGACCTGGAGCCATCCGCGCGGCTATGATCCGATGGTCGCCTGCTCGCGCATCTGGCGCGACCGGACGGGCGTTTCCATCACCTGGGAAAAGCGGTCGCTGCAGGACTTCGAAACCTTTCCCGTGCAGGAGCTTGCCCGGATCTACGACCTGATCGTGATCGACCATCCGCATGTCGGGCAGATCACGGCAGAGGAGTGCCTCGCGCCGCTCGACGTGACGGGACGAGAGAGCGAGCGGGCGGCACTCTCCACGGCAAGCGTCGGGCGCTCTTATGAAAGCTATGCCTGGAAGGGCCGGCAATGGGCCTTTCCGATCGACGTCGCGACACAGGTTCAGGTGTTCCGGCCGGATCTGATCAAAAATGCGCCCGCGACCTGGGACGAGGTGCTGTCGCTCGCCCGGAACGGCCGGGTGCTGCTGCCGCTTCGTCCGCCGCATTCGCTGATGAGCTTCTTCACGCTGTGCGGCGGCCGCGGGACGCCGTGCAACAGCGGGGGTGCCGGCGATCTCGTTGACCGGAACGACGGCGCAGCCGCCTTGGAGATGCTGCGACAGCTCGCGGCACTGGTCGAGCCCGCCTGTTTCGAGATGGACCCGATCGCCGTCCTTGAGCGCATGTCGGATTCATCGTCGCGGATTGCGGCCGCGCCGCTGATCTATGGCTATGTCAGCTATGCGCATGAGAGGTTCCGGCCGGAACGGCTGCTGTTTCGTGATTTGCCGGCGATCGGTGCGAAAGGCCCTGCCGGCTCCGCCCTTGGCGGCACGGGCATCGCGGTTTCGGCGCACAGCGCCTGCAAGGAGGCCGCGATCGATTTCGCCTATTGGATCGCCGGGCGCGAGGCGCAACGCGGTCCCTATGCCGCCAACGGCGGCCAGCCGGGACATGCGGATGCCTGGGAGGACGAGACGGTGAATACCGCGAGCGGCGACTTCTATCGTGGCACGCGGCAGACGCTCGAAACGGCGTGGCTGCGCCCGCGGCACGACGGCTACATGGCGTTCCAGCAGGCGGGATCGGAGCGGATCAACGAAGGCCTCGTGCGCCGGGAAGCCGGCGTGACGGTCGTTGACGACCTCAACCGGCTCTTTCGCCGGAGTTTCGGCGAGCGCTAGGGAAGCGTCCTTACCCTGTTCAGGCCGAGTCGTGGTTGACGTCCGATCCGGCAAGCAGCGAAAGCTGTGCTGCGGCGTTCTGCACGAGCGCAATCGTCTGGGTGATATCGGGGGCGCCAGGCGTATTGACCAGCGTTATATACGGGCAGGTGAGCGCCGCGATGCCGCGCCCGTCCGGGCCGAGGATCGGGGCGGAGAGGTTGTACACGCCAGCCGTCTGGACGCTCGCCATCATCTCGTAGCCCCGCTCGCGGATTTGGTCGAGCCGCGCATAGAAATCCGGCGTGCGCTTGATTTCCTCGCGGCTGCGCACATGCTCCGAAATCATCATTTCCCGCTCTTCCGGCGAGCGGAAGGCGAGCAGCACATGGCCGGAACCCGTGTCGAACAGGCTGATATGCGAGCCGACGCGGATCGAGATGCCCCAGTAGTCCGGTGCTTCCTGCTGCGCGATGACGACGGCCGAACCGCGATCGAAAACCACGAGCTGGTTTGCCTGCTTGGAGCGCTGCGCCAGCTCCCGCATGACGGGCGTCGCATAGGAGGCGAGCCGGCGCGTCGGCGCGTGGAGCTGCGCGAGGCCGAAGAGCTTCAGCGTCAGCGAGTAACGGTCGCCATCGATGCGCGTCACGTAACCGCGCCGGACGAGCCGGTCCAGCATCCGGTAGAACTCGTTGGGGCTGCGCCCGAGTTTTTTCGAGATCTCCGCCTGCGTCAGGCCCCCATCAACCCCGGCAAGAAGCTCCAGGATGTCGAGCCCCTTGTCGAGGGCAGGCGCGCGATAGCGGTCGGAATCGTCAGTGTCCATCTGCTGCCTTCTTTGTGAAATTGAACCTTCATATACGAATAAGGAAGCCGCAACAAAGGAAAGTTGCAGCTTGACGGCCCAAAGCTTTGCTGTTTGTATATGAATTAATTTCTCACAAATGAGAAATGCGCTGCGGATGGAGCCGCGCTACGGAGGAGGATGGAGAATGAACAGGTTGCTTTCCGGCGTCTCTGCCGGTGTTGTTGCGCTTGTCTGGTCGATTGGCGCTGCAGGCGCGAGCGACCTGCCGGGCAAGTTTGACGGCGTGACGATCGACGCCAAGCTGATCGGCGGACAGCAGTACGAGAAGCTCTACGAGCGGATCGGCGAATGGGAGAAGGCGACCGGCGCCAAGGTCAACGTCCTGTCGAAGAAGAACCATTTCGAACTCGACAAGGAGATCAAGTCGGATATCGCCACCGGTGGCGTCGCCTGGTGCGTGGCGTCGAACCACTCGTCCTTCGCGCCGCAGTATCCGGACATCTATACCGATCTCGCGGCGCTTCTGCCGAAGGAGGAAATCGACGCCTTCGTGCCGGCGCTGATCACCGCCTCCACCCTCGACGGTAAGCTCGTCATGCTGCCGCGCGCCCAGTTCGACGTCTCCGCGCTCTACTACCAGAAGAGCCTCTACCAGGACGAGGCGAAGAAGGCCGCGTTCAAGGAAAAATACGGTTACGACCTCACGCCGCCTGACACCTGGCAGCAGGTCGCCGACCAGGCCGTCTTCTTCTCCGATCCGCCGAACTTCTACGGCACGCAATATGCCGGCAAGGAAGAGGCCATCAATGGCCGTTTCTACGAGATGCTGGTGGCCGAAGGCGGGGACTACCTTGATGCCGAGGGCCGCCCCGCCTTCAACTCGGACGCCGGCGTCCGTGCGCTCGACTGGTTCGTCAATCTCTACAAGGCGAAGGCGGTTCCGGCCGGCACGACCAATTATCTCTGGGACGATCTCGGCCAGGGCTTCGCGTCCGGTTCGATCGCCGTCAATCTCGACTGGCCGGGATGGGCTGGCTTCTTCAACGACCCGGCCTCCTCCAAGGTTGCCGGCAATGTCGGCGTGAAGGTGCAGCCGGCGGGTTCATCGGGCAAGCGCACCGGCTGGTCCGGCCATCACGGCTTCTCGGTGACGGAATCCTGCGCCAACAAGGAGGCGGCCGCCTCGCTCGTCTGGTGGCTGACCAGCCAGGACAGTCAGCTTCTTGAATCCGCCGCCGGGCCGCTCCCGACGCGCAGCGCCGTCTGGGACATCAACATCAAGGCAGCCGAAGGCGACGCCTACAAGACCGAGGTCCTGCAGGCCTTCCAGGAGGCCGCCAAGCATGCCTTCCCGGTGCCGCAGACGGCCGAATGGATCGAGATATCCAACGCCGTCTATCCGGAACTGCAGGCCGCCATCCTCGGCGACAAGACATCCAAGGAAGCGCTCGACGCCGCCGCCGAGAAGGCAACGGGCATTATCGAGGACGCCGGCAAGCTCTGACCTATCCGTGATCGCTACGGCGCCGGCCTCGCCGGCGCCGTATCCATGACATGACACTCCAGGACATGCGATGAGGAACTTCAGACCATCGGCGCCGGCGTTGTTGCTGCTCCCGGCCTTCGTCGTGCTGGCGGCGGTCATCGTGCTGCCGCTCGCCCTGTCCTTCTATTCGAGCTTCACGCCTTTCCGCCTGACGCGGCCGGAATCGCTCTATGTCTTCGTCGGTCTGCGGAACTATGCCAACGTCCTCACCGATTATGACTTCTGGGTGGCCTTTGGCCGGACGGTGCTGCTTCTGACGATTGCGCTCAATGCGGAGATGCTGCTCGGGCTCGGCCTGGCGCTTCTCGTCAACAGGGCGACGCACGGCCAGCGGCTGCTGCGCACACTGATGATGTTTCCGATGATGTTCTCGCCGGTTCTGGTCGGCTTCCAGTTCAAGTTCCTGTTCAACGACAACATCGGCTTCGTCAACAATGCCCTCCAGTCGCTGGGGCTGACCGACCAGGCGATCCCCTGGCTGATCGACGGCAACCTGGCGCTCTTCTCCATCATCGTCGCCGAGGTCTGGTCCTCCACCTCCGTCTTCGCGATCCTCATCCTCGCCGGTTTGCTGGCCATGCCGCGCGATCCGATCGAGGCCGCGCATGTCGACGGCTGCACGTCCTGGCAGACCTTTCGCTATGTGACCTGGCCCTACCTCATGCCCTTCGCCTTCATCGCGATGACGATCCGTTCGCTCGACGTCGCGAGGGCCTATGACATCGTGAAGATCATGACCGACGGCGGCCCGGCCAAGCGGACCGAACTGCTCTGGACGCTCGTCGGCCGCACGGCCTATGCGGATGCCCGCATGGGACTCGCCAATGCGATGGCCTATGTCGCGATCCTGCTGTCGATCGTCTTCACGGTCTATTTCTTCCGCAAGCTTGCCGCGGCGCGCGAGCAGATCGGAGCCGAGTGGTAATGGACGCCAATGCCTCCCATCGCCTGCGCAAGCGCCTGTGGACGATCGCGCATCTGATCGGCCTGCTTCTCGCCATGCTGGTCATCTGTCTACCCGGCTTCTGGATCGTGCTTTCCTCGCTTCGCCCGACAGTGGAGATCATGGCGAAGCCGCCGGTCTGGGTTCCCGAGAGCCTGTCGCTCGATGCCTATCGCGCCATGTTCTCCGGCGTCGGCCAGGGCGGCGTGCCGGTGTGGGACTATTTCCGCAACTCGCTGATCATTTCGATCACCTCGACAATCATTGCGCTGGCGATCGGCATGTCGGGCGGTTATGCCTTCGCGCGCTACCGTTTCAGGGCGAAGTCCGCGATCTTCCTCGGCTTCATGCTGACGCGCGCCGTGCCCGGCATCGCACTCTCCTTGCCACTCTTCATGCTTTATGCCCGCACCGGCATCATCGATACGCATTTCTCGATGATCCTCACTTATGTGGCGTTGAACGTCCCCTTCACGATCTGGCTGATCGACGGCTTCTTCCGGCAGGTGCCGAAGGATCTCGCCGAAGCCGCGCAGATCGACGGGTGCACCCGCTGGCAGGCCTTCTGGCAGGTGGAGTTCCCGCTGGCCGGTCCCGGCATCGCATCGGCCGGCATCTTCGCCTTCCTCACGTCCTGGAACGAATATGCGCTTGCCTCGCAGATCACGCGATCCGTCAATTCCAAGACGCTGCCGGTCGGACTGCTCGACTATACCGCCGAGTTCACCATCGACTGGCGCGGCATGTGCGCGCTTGCCGTCGTCATGATCATCCCGGCGCTCACGCTCACCTTCATCATTCAGAAGCACCTCGTCTCGGGTCTGACCTTTGGCGCGGTGAAAGGATAATCGCATGGCACCCGTCACGCTCAGGAAACTCGTCAAGCGCTACGGCGCACTGGAAGTGGTGCACGGCATCGACCTCGAAGTGAAGGACCGGGAGTTCATCGCGCTCGTCGGGCCGTCGGGATGCGGCAAGTCGACGACCCTGCGCATGATCGCCGGCCTCGAAGAGGTGAGCGGCGGCACGATCGAGATCGGTGGCAAGACGGTAAACGATCTGCCGCCGCGCGCGCGCGACATCTCGATGGTCTTCCAGTCCTATGCCCTCTACCCGCACATGACGGTGGCGGAGAACATGGGCTTCTCGCTGAAGATCGCCGGGCGCTCGGCAGACGAGATCAAGAAGCGTGTCGCCGAGGCAGCCACTATCCTCGATCTCGGTCACCTGCTCGACCGCCGACCGTCGCAGCTTTCCGGCGGCCAGCGTCAGCGTGTCGCGATGGGGCGTGCCATCGTGCGCCAGCCGGAGGTCTTCCTCTTCGACGAACCGCTCTCGAACCTCGACGCGAAGCTGCGCACGCAGGTTCGCACGGAGATCAAGAAGCTGCATGCCCGCATGCAGGCGACGATGATCTACGTCACGCATGACCAGGTGGAAGCGATGACGTTGTCGGACCGTATCGTCATCATGCGGGACGGTCATATCGAGCAGGTCGGCACGCCGGAGGACGTCTTCAGCCGGCCCGCCACGAAGTTCGTCGCCGGGTTCATCGGCTCGCCGCCAATGAACATGGACGAAGCGACAGTCGAGGGCGACACGCTGCTCCTTGCCGGCGGCGCGACGCTTCCGCTCCCTCCCCGGTTCCGCGCCGTCGTCGCGGATGGCCAAAAGGTGACCTTCGGCCTGCGCCCGGACGATCTCTATCCGACCGGGCACGGACTTCATGCCGGCGATGCGAGCGCGGTCCATGAACTCACCCTGCCGGTGTCCATCACCGAACCGCTCGGCAACGAAACGCTCGTCTTCATCCAGTTCAACGATCGAGACTGGGTCTCGCGCATGCTGAACCCGCGGCCGCTGCAGACCGGCCAGACGATCGCGATGAGCTTCGACCTGTCGCGCGCCCATCTTTTCGACGCCGTGACCGGCAAGGCGCTGGGAGCCTGATATGGCGAAGATCGAGAAAATAGAACTCCGGATGGTCGATCTCGTGCCGAAGGTTAAGCGGACGGATGCGATCCAGAGCTTCGCCAGCCAGGAGACGCCGATCGTTACCGTCACCGACTCGGATGGTGCGACGGGGACCGGCTACAGCTACACGATCGGCACCGGCGGCTCTTCCGTCATGCGGCTTCTCTCGGATCATCTGGCGCCGCTTCTGATCGGCGAGGACGCGGACCGCATCGAAGCGTTGTGGCGCAAGATGGAGTTTGCCACGCATGCGACGACGATCGGCGCCATCACGGCGATCGCCATCGCCGCCGTCGATATCGCGCTCTGGGACCTCCGGGCGAAGAAGCAGATGCTGCCGCTCTGGAAACTCGCCGGCGGCGCCAAGGACCGCTGCCCGCTCTATACGACCGAGGGCGGCTGGCTGCACATCGAAAAGGAAGCAATCGTCGAGGATGCGCTGCGGGCTAAGGCCGAGGGATTTTCCGGTGCAAAGGTGAAGATCGGCAAGTCGACGGGTGCGGAGGACCACGACCGGCTGTCTGCGGTGCGCAAGGCGGTCGGTGACGGTTTCGAGATCATGACCGACTGCAACCAGGGTTTTGCCGTGGACGAGGCGATCCGCCGGGCCGCCCGGCTCGCCGACCTCGATCTCGCCTGGATCGAGGAGCCGCTTCCGGCCGACGATGTCGACGGCCATGTCCGCCTGTCACGATTGACCCCCACCCCGATCGCGATCGGCGAATCCCTTTATTCGATCCGGCACTTCCGCGAATATATGCAGAAGGGTGCCTGCTCCATCGTGCAGGTGGATGTCGGCCGCATCGGCGGCATCACGCCCTGGTTGAAGGTGGCACATGCGGCGGAAACCTTCGATATCCCGGTCTGCCCGCACTTCCTGATGGAACTGCATGTCAGCCTCGTCTGCGCCGTGCAGAACGGCAAATATGTCGAGTATATCCCCCAGCTCGACGATCTTACGAGCAAGCGCATGGAGATCGTCGACGGCAAGGCCGTCGCGCCGTCCGAGCCCGGCATCGGCATCGCCTGGGACTGGGACGCGGTGAGCGCACGCTCCGTCGCAGAGTTCACGACTGTGATTACGGCCTGAGGAGGACGCCATGCAGCGGATGGGGATGGTGGTCGGCCTCAAGCCGGAAAAGGCAGCGGAATACAAGCGGCTGCACGCCGCCGTGTGGCCGGAGATCCTTGCACTGATTTCGGAGTGCAATATCACCAACTACTCCATCTTCCTCAAGGAGCCAGAGAATCTGCTGTTCGGTTACTGGGAATATGTCGGCAGCGATTTCGAGGCCGACATGGCGAAAATGGCCGAAAATCCGAGGAACACGGAATGGTGGTCCGTCTGCATGCCCTGTCAGACGCCGCTGGAAACCCGGAGGGATGGTGAGTGGTGGGCGATGATGGAGGAAGTGTTCCACCATGGCTGACGGCTTCGATCCCGGATCGCTTCGCCAGTGGTGGCCGAAGCCCGCCTCTCCTCGCCCGATCGTCATCTTCGGTGCGGGTTCCATCGTCGGGGACGCGCATCTGCCGGCCTATGAAAAAGGCGGCTTTCCGGTCGCGGGCATCTTCGACCCCGACGCCGGCAAGGCGAAGGACCTCGCCACGCGTTTCGGCCTGACGGTCTTTGCGTCGCAGGAGGAGGCCCTGTCAGTCGAAGGCGCGGTCTTCGATCTCGCGACGCCGCCCGCCGCCCATGCGGCGATCCTCGAGGCGCTGCCGGACGGAAGCTTCGCCCTGATCCAGAAGCCGATGGGAAGCGATCTCGCCGGTGCTACCGAGATTCTTTCGGTCTGCCGCAAGCGCAACATCAAGGCGGCAGTCAACTTCCAGCTCCGCTTCGCGCCGATGACGCTGGCGCTGACGGATGCGGTGGAGAAGGGGCTGCTTGGCGAAGTCGTCGATTTCGACGCCTGGCTGGCGCTCGCGACGCCCTGGGGCCGCTGGCCCTTCCTCAGGGGCCTGCCGCGCATCGAGATCGCCATGCACTCCATCCACTATCTCGATTTCGTGCGGGGCCTGCTCGGCAATCCGAAGGGCGTGCACGCCAAGACGATCGGCCATCCGAACCATGACGTGGCCCAGACGCGCACCGCTGCGATCCTCGACTACGGCGACAGGGTGCGCTGCGTGCTCTCGGTCAATCACGACCACGACTTCGGACGCCGGTTCCAGGCCTGCGAGTTCCGCATCTGTGGCACCGAGGGTGCCGCCTATGTGAAGCTCGGCGTCAATCTTGATTATCCGCGTGGTGAGCCGGACGAGTTCTGGATCCGGCCGAAGGGCGGGAAGGACTGGGTACCCGTGCCGCTCGAAGGCACCTGGTTCCCGGATGCCTTCATCAATCGCATGGCCAATCTCCAGCGGTTTGCCGCCGGCGAGGATGCGGAACTCGTCGGCTCGGTCGAGGACGCCTGGCAGACCATGGCGCTCGTCGAGGCCGCCTATCAATCGAGTGCCGCACCGGCAACGCCGATCGCACCGCTTCCCGGGATATGACCTATGTCCGAACAGACGCTCTATTTCGAGGACTACCGGATCGGCCACGAGCGGGTGACGACCGGCAGGACCATCACGGAGACGGACGTCGTCGTCCATGCCGGGCACACGGGCGACTTCTTCCCGCACCACATGGACGCGGAATTCGCCAAGTCCCTGCCCGGCGGCCAGCGCATCGCGCACGGCACGATGGTCTTCTCGATCGGCGTCGGCCTTACCGCCTCGCTCATCAACCCTGTGGCCTTCTCCTATGGCTACGACCGGCTGCGCTTCGTTCGTCCCGTCCATATCGGCGATACGATCCGAACCCGCGTCACCATCTCCGCCAAGGAGGACGATCCGAAACGGCCGAAATCCGGTCGCGTCGTCGAGCGTTGCGAGGTATTGAATCAGCGCGGCGAAGTGGTACTTGCCGCCGACCATATTCTGATTGTTGAACGAGAAAACGCGAAGGACTGAGACATGGCAAATCTGGCGGGCAAGACGGTGCTGGTGACGGCGGCGGCGCAAGGGATCGGCAGGGCAAGCGCTCTGGCCTTCGCTGCCGCCGGCGCCACAGTCCACGCGACCGACGTCAACGAGACCGTGCTTGCCGAGCTTGCCTCGGCGGCAAATATCCGGACCGGTCGCCTCGACGTGCTCGACGAAGCGGCGGTCAAGAGTTTTGTCAGCGGTATCGGCAAAGTCGACGTGCTGTTCAACTGCGCCGGTGTCGTTCACGGCGGCTCGATCCTCGAGATGAAGGATTCCGATCTCGACTTCGCCTTCGACCTCAACGTCAGGGCGATGATCCGCACCATCCGAGCCGTACTGCCGGGTATGCTGGAGCGCGGGGACGGGGCGATCATCAACATGGCCTCCGTTGCCTCCAGCGTGAAGGGCGTACCGAATCGCTTTGCCTATGGCGTCACCAAGGCAGCCGTGATCGGCCTCACCAAAGCGGTCGCGGCGGATTACGTGGCACAGGGCGTCCGTTGCAACGCCATCTGCCCGGGAACGGTCGAAAGCCCCTCGCTCCAGGAGCGCATGCGCGCGCAGGGGGACTACGAAACGGCGCGTTCCGCCTTCATCGCCCGACAGCCGATGGGCCGCCTGGGCACGGCCGAGGAAATCGCGGACCTCGCCGTCTATCTTGCCGGTGCGACCTACACGACCGGCCAGGCCTACGGCATCGACGGCGGCTGGACGATCTGAAGGACAGACTGCATGCAGCGACCGTTGCGCGCAAAGGTCGCTGTGCTTCGCTCCGGCCTCTTCCGCCCGGATGAAGAATGCCGTTGACTGTTCGGCGTGCAAGTCCTTACTTAGCGTTACTTGTCATTTGACAATTTCTGCCGACCGATCCCGGTCGCTCGAAGAATTCAGGGGTGCGCGTTCCGCGAGCCCCTGAGGCATTTGGACTTGGAATAAGGCCTGTATCCGGCGCAATCTGCCGACCGGCGGGCGACCATGCAAGTTGACGATGCGGCGTGACGGCAAGCCGTTCCGTCGAGGCCCGTTCCGGGCGCAGCCGTGCAGCCAGTTCCGCAATTCATCGCACAAGAGGCCATCATGCGTCCCGATTGTTCGAGCCGATTCGCCCTTCCTCTCCTGCTTTCGCTTTTCGCGCCGTCGATTGCCGCGGCCCAGGCGCCGACGCCAACCGTGTCCGTCGCCAAGCCGGTGGTGCGGGAGGTGGTCGACAATGACGAGTTCATCGGCCGGTTCCAGGCGGTGGACGAGGTATCCGTGCGCGCCCGCGTCGGCGGTTATCTCGCCGAGATCCATTTTCAGGACGGCGCGCTGGTCAAGAAGGGCGACTTGCTGTTCGTCATCGATCAGCGGCCGTTCCAGACGACACTCAACGAGGCGGAGGCGTCTCTTGAGATCGCCCGCTCGACCCTCACCTTCGCCGAGAGCCAGTACCAGCGCGCCGAAGCGCTCGTGAAGAGCGGTAGCCAGACCCTGCAGACGCTGGAGGACCGGCGGCGCGAGCTGCTTTCGGCGCAGGCGAGTGTCCGCGGTGCCGAAGCAAGCCTCGAACGGGCGAAGCTCGATCTCGAATTCACGCGTATCGTCGCCCCGCTCGGCGGCCGCGTCGACCGGCGGCTTTTGTCGATCGGCAGCCTGGTGCAGGCCGACCAGACCGTTCTGACGACGATCGTCTCGGAAAACCCGATCGATTTCTATTTCGATGTCGACGAGCGGCGCCTGCTGTCCTACGCGGAACGCGCACGGGAGGCGGGAAGCGACCTGCAGCAGGGCGGTGGCGGGCTGGATGTCAGCGTCAGGATCGCCGACTTCCAGGGGTCCGTGTTCACGGGCAAGCTCGACTTTGCCGAAAACAGGGTTGACGGGGAAACGGGAACGATGCGTGTGCGCGCACGCTTCGACAATGCGGATGGTGTTCTGCAGCCGGGCCTTTTCGGTCGTGTTTCGATTTCCGGTTCCGCGCCCTACCAGGCCATCCTGATCCCCGATGAGGCGATCGGCTCCGATCTCAATCAGCGCGTTGTCTATGTCGTCGCCGCCGATGGCAGTGTGTCGACAAAATCGGTGCGCACCGGACCGCGGCTCTACGGCTACCGGGTCATCCGCGACGGTCTGAAGGGCGACGAGACGGTCGTCATCAACGGTTTGCTGCGGGTTCGCCCGGGAGTGACCGTGAAGCCTGAACTGATCGAATTGCCGCCGGAAAACAAGGAAGAGGCTCCGCCGGAGATCGCCATTTCGGAGTCGCTCCAGTGAGATTCGCTCATTTTTTCGTGGATCGGCCGATCTTCGCGTCGGTACTCTCGATCGTGCTCCTCATCGTCGGCGGCATCGCCTATTTCCAGCTCCCCGTCGCGCAGTTTCCGGAGATCGCGCCGCCGACCATCGTGGTTCGGACCGCCTATCCGGGCGCCGATGCCCAGACGATCGCGGATACGGTGGCGACGCCCATCGAACAGGAAATCAACGGCGTGGAAGACATGCTGTACATGTCTTCCTATTCGACCGCCGACGGCTCGATGGCGCTCACCATCACGTTCCGCCTCGGGACCGATCTCGATCAGGCGCAGGTTCTGGTGCAGAATCGCGTTGCGATCGCCGAACCCCGCCTGCCCGACGACGTCCGGCGGATCGGCATCACGACCACCAAAAGTTCGCCCGACCTGATGATGGTCGTGCATCTCCTGTCGCCAAACGACCGCTACGACCAGCTATACATTTCCAACTATGCCCGCAGCCGCGTGCGCGACGTGCTCGTCCGACTCGACGGCGTCGGCGAGGTGACGCTGTTCGGCGAACGGGAATATTCGCTGCGCATCTGGCTCGATCCCGACAAACTGTCGGCCTACGGCATGACCGCCAGCGATGTCGTCAGCGCCCTGCGCGAGCAGAACGTCCAGGTATCCGGCGGCTCCATCGGCGGGCCGCCGACCTCGGGCACGAGCGCGTTCCAGTATACGGTGACCACGGAAGGGCGCTTCTCGGATGCCCGCCAGTTTCGATACGTGATCGTGAAGGCGACCGACGAGGGACGCCTCGTGCAACTGCAGGATATCGCCCGCATCGAACTCGGCGCCAAGGACTATGTCTCGAACAGCTATCTTGACGGCAAGGCGGCGGTCGCACTCGGCATCTTCGCAAGGCCCGGGACGAACGCGCTTGAGGCAGCCGCGGATATCCAGGGCGTGATGGACCGGCTGTCGCCCGACTTTCCGCCGGGTCTCGAGTACCGCATCGTCTATAATCCGACGGAGTTCATCTCGGAATCGATCGACGAGGTCTACAAGACGATCGGCGAGGCGGCGATCCTCGTGGCGATCGTGGTGCTCGCCTTCCTGCAATCCTGGCGTACGGCGCTTATCCCGATCGTCGCCATCCCGGTCTCGCTGATCGGCACTTTCGCCTTCCTCTATGCCTTCGGCTTCTCTCTCAACATGCTGACCCTGTTCGGCCTCGTGCTGGCGATCGGCATCGTGGTCGACGATGCGATCGTCGTGGTGGAGAATGTCGAGCGCAATCTGGCGCTCGGCATGTCGCCGCGGGATGCGGCGCATGTCACGATGGACGAGGTCGGAACCGCCGTTATCGCCATCTCGCTTGTGCTGATCGCGGTCTTCGTGCCGACGGCTTTCATTCCCGGCATTTCCGGCCAGTTCTACCGGCAGTTCGCCGTGACCATCGCGGTTGCGACGGCGATTTCCGCGATGAACTCACTGACGCTTTCGCCGGCGCTGGCCGGTATTCTGCTGCGGCCGCACGCGCATCACGGCGAGAGCCGGAATCCGGTCGCGCGTTTCGGCAGCCGACTTGCTGACGGCTTCAATACGGGCTTCGACCGCATGAGTGTCGGCTATGCCCGCGTCGTCGGTGCGCTTGTCGGGTCCTGGAAAGCGATCGGCCTGTCGATCGTCGTTTTCATCGGCTTGCTCGCCGGCACATGGTATCTGGGGCAGCTCGTGCCGCGGGGCTTCGTTCCGACCATGGATAGGGGCTATGCGATTGTCGTTGTTCAGCTTCCGGACGGCGCGTCGCTGGCCCGTACCGATGCGGTCATCGAGCGGGCGAGCACGATCATCCGGCAGACGCCAGGGGTACGCAATGCGGTCGCATTCTCCGGCTTCAGCGGAGCGACCTTCACCAATGCGTCCAACGCCGGCGTCGTCTTCGCGAGTTTCGCGCCCTTTGAGGAACGGCTCGAACACGGGTATACGGCCAACCAGATCATTGGCCAGCTCTATGGGAGCCTGCAGAGCATCCAGGAGGCGTTCATCATCGCCGTGCCGCCGCCGGCGATTTCGGGCATCGGCAATTCCGGCGGTTTCAAGATGCAACTGGTCGACCGCGAGAGCGCCGACATGCGCCGCGTGCTGGGGCTTGCCTATCAGATGATGGGTGCGGCAAATCAGACCGAAGGCCTGACAGGCGTCTTTACGACGTTCTCGGCGTCGAGCCCGCAGTTCTTCCTCGCGATCGACCGCGACAAGGCGCGCGCGCTGAACGTGCCGATCGCCAATATCTTCGAGGCGCTGTCCATCAACCTCGGCACGTCCTATGTCAACGACTTCAACGCTTTCGGCCGTGTCTACCAGGTCCGCGCCCAGGCGGATCAGCAATACCGGCTCGAGCGTGACGACATCCTGGCGCTGCGGGCCCGTTCGGCCACGGGCGCCCTCGTTCCGCTCGGGACGCTGCTCGACATCCGCGACACCAGCGGCCCGACGCTTGTGCAGCGCTACAACATGTATGTCTCGGTGCCGATTCAGGGCAATGCAGCACCCGGCTTCTCGACCGGCAGCGCGCTCGACCGGATGGAGGCCCTGGCGGACAACATGCTGCCGGCCGGTACGGGCTTCGAATGGACCGAACTCGCGTTCCAGGAGCGGAACACGGGCAATACGGCGATTTTCATCTTCGCGCTGTCCGTCATCTTCGTTTTCCTGGCGCTTTCCGCTCAGTATGAAAGCTGGGTTCTGCCGCTGGCGATCATCCTCATCGTGCCGCTTGCGGTGCTGGCGGCGTTGATCGGCGTGCATCTGAGGGGCATGGACAACAACATCCTGACGCAGATCGGCCTCATCGTCCTGATCGGCCTTGCGGCCAAGAACGCGATCCTGATCGTCGAATTCGCGCGGCAGGCGGAGTATGACGGAAAGACGCCGGTCGAGGCGGCCATCGAGGCATGCCGGCTGCGTCTCCGCCCGATCCTGATGACGGCCTTCGCGTTCATCCTCGGCGTGGTGCCGCTGATGATCGCGACGGGACCGGGCGCCGAAATGCGCCAGTCGCTCGGCACCGCCGTCTTTTCCGGCATGCTGGGCGTAACCTTCTTCGGGCTCTTCCTGACGCCGGTCTTCTATGTGGCCCTGCGCCTGCGGCGCCGCCTGGTTACCCCGGCGCCGGCCGCGCCTGCAGGTGATGCCGATGAAGTCCGGACAGCGTCGACTCCTTGAACCGGTATCGCTTCGAGGGCTTATCAAGGACCCCGCGTGGGGGCCGTCTTCGTCAAAGCTCACGCGCACAAAACAGGCGCTCCGGGACATCAAGGACAAGGCTACGGCCCGTTGGTTCGCGCGCTTCTCGGCTGCCAGTGCCGCCATCGCCATCAAGGTTTATTCCCGGATCCGCTGTGCACGGGCTTTGGTCGCGCGCTTTCAAGGTGATCGAGACCATCGCGACGGTCCGCGACGCCATCGGTCCCTATATTGGCATCGCCCCCGATTCCGCAGGGATCTGGTCTCTGCATCGCAGTGGATGAAGCCTGTGTCATCGACCGCGCCAAGGACGGCCGCCGCCGGCGGAATCCCGTCTGGCGCC
>NZ_JAKGBU010000004.1:0-56344 GCF_021555155.1 Rhizobium alarense | reverse complement strand
CTGTGTCATCGACCGCGCCAAGGACGGCCGCCGCCGGCGGAATCCCGTCTGGCGCCATCCGGATGGCGCCGCCGCCGAGTGGCGAAGGACGCAGAAAGGCGCGCGCCGCGGCTTTTCGCGTTTCAGGACTGTATGTTTACGGGCGTTGGGCGCCGGAGATCGCGAGATAGACCGCATAGACCGACGCTGTTGCAGTGATGAACAGCCGATTGCGTTTCGGGCCGCCGAACGTCAGGTTCGCGACCGTCTGCGGCACGCGGATCTTGCCGAGCAGGCGGCCGGCCGGGTCGAAGCAATGCACGCCGTCGCCGGCGCTTGACCACAGGTTTCCGTTCATGTCCGTGCGAATGCCGTCCGGAATCCCGTTGTCGATGAGGCAGAAGACGCGGCCGTTCGCGAGCCGCTCTCCGTCGACCAAATCGAAGGCGCGGACGTGTCGCGGCAGGCTGTCATCGTGGCTTGCGGCCGAATCCGCCACATAGAGGATTGTTTCGTCTGGCGAGAAAGCCAGACCGTTCGGTTGATTGAAATCCATTGCAACGGCGGTAAGCGCGGCGCTCGCCGGGTCGAGCCGGTAGACATTGCGCGTCGGCTGCTCCGGTTCCGCGCGATAACCCTCGTAGTCGGACATGATGCCGTAGGTCGGGTCTGTGAACCAGATCGTGCCGTCCGACTTGACCACCACGTCATTCGGCGAATTGAGGCGCCTGCCTTCGAAACTGTCGGCAAGCACGGTGATGGAGCCGTCGATCTCGGTGCGCGTCACGCGGCGCGTGCCGTGCTCGCACGAGACGAGCCGTCCCTGCCTGTCGCGCGTATGGCCGTTGGCGAAATTCGACGGCTGCCGATAGACGGACACGCCGCTCTCGGGCGTCCACCGCAGCATGCGCTGGTTCGGAATGTCGCTCCACAGCAACTGGTTCGCGTCGTTGAACCAGACGGGGCCTTCGGCCCAGCGGCAGCCGGAATGGAGTTCGTCCAGCCCGGCGCTCGTTACGATCATCTGCCGGAAGCGCGGATCGTGGATTTCGTAGATGCTGGCTTCGGCCATGGCGGTCTTCCCGTTTTAGCGCATGCCGGCGCGGCGGCCGCCGGCGAGCATGATGACGCTGATGATGATGAGCCCGGTCATGATCAGGCGGATGCCGGCGCCGAGCCCGTAGGTGTTGAGCATGGAGACGACTAGGAACATGAAGAGCGACGCGCCCCATATGCCGGGAACGTTGGAATCGCCGCCGGCGACAGCGGTCCCGCCGATGACGACGACCGCGATCGACATCAGCAGATACTCGGATCCCATGTTCAGCGCCGCACCGCCGGAAAAGCACGCGAGCAGGTAGCCCGCGACCGATGCGAGCACGGCGCAGAAGAGATAGGTGACGCAGCGTGTGCCGTCGACCGGGATGCCCGCCATGCGCGCCGCCGGCATGCTCTGGCCGATCGCCGAGATCCAGCGGCCGTAGATCGTCTTGTCCAGCAGGAACCAGGCGAGGATCGAGACCAGGAGCGCAACGATCGCCACGTTCGGCACGCCGAGCGTATTCGAGGTCGTGAAGTCCGCAAGCACGCCCGGCGGCTTGATGCGCAACCCCCGGTTCGTCCAGATCGCGGCCGACTGAACGATGAAGCTCATCGAGAGCGTCGCGATGATCGGCGGGATGCGCAGCGCCTTGATCAGTGCATAGTTGCAAAGGCCGACGCCGAGGCCGATCAGGATGGCGAGAAGAAGGCCCGGCACGATCATGCCGTTTTCGACATTCATCAGTTTCAGCGCCACCGTGCCGGCGAGCGTCATTGTCGCCGGCACCGAGAGGTCGATATTGCCGGGCCCAAGCGTGATGACAAACATCTGGCCAATGCCGACGATCACGGAAAAGGCTGCAAAAGTAAGCGCCGCCTGCGACAGTCCGAACGCGCCGGCCCCGCCGGTCACCATGATCGTCAGGAACCAGACGACGAAGGCGGCGAGCCACGACCATATCCAGGGTCTGCCGAAGAGGCGGGTGAAGAGGGTCATCGGCGTTTCTCCCGCTTCTCGATACGGTTCAGCATCAGGCGCAGCGCGAGAACGATGATCAGGATGGCGCCCTGCGCCCCGATCTGCCAGTCGGGTGAAATTCGCAGGAAAGACAGGAAAGAGCCGGCGAGCGTCAAGGTCAGGGCGCCGACAACCGCTCCGACCGGAGAAACCCGGCCACCGACGAACTCGCCGCCGCCCAGGATGACGCCGGCAATCGAAAGCAGCGTATAGCGCAATGCGATGTTGGCGTCGGCCGACGTCGTCAGTCCGACGAGCGCGATGCCGGCCAGGACTGCGAAGAAACCGGCAAGGGCATAGGCAGCGGCGCGTGCCGCAACGATCGACCAGCCCGCCCGTTCCACCGAGCGCTGGTTTCCGCCGATGCCGCGGATCAGGACGCCGAGCGAGGAACGCATGACGACAAGATGCGCGACGACGGCGATGATGATGCTGGCCACGATTGCCATGGGAGCGAGCGGCGGCTTGACGGTCATCAGCCAGCGGACCCAGTCCGGCGCCTGCCCGCCGGGAGCCGGCAGCAGCAGCACCGCGAGGCCGGCCCAGACGAAGCTCATACCGAGCGTCACGACGATGGACGGAAGATTGCGCAGGTAGATGACGACGCCAAGTGCCCCATAGGTTGCGACGGCCGCCGCGAGGATCAGGATGCCGACCACCGGCGCATCTCGCAGGAAGGTCGCCGTCACGCAAGCGACGAAGCTGACGAAGGTGCCCATGGAGAGGTCGAGGTCGTTCACGGCCATCACGAGCATCTGGGCGATCGTCGCCAGCGCGATGGGTACCGCGAGGTTGAACAGCAGGTTCAGCCCGACATAGCTCATGGCGCGCGGCTGCAGCCAGAAGACGGCGGCGAGCAGCAGCGTCAGCGATAGCGCCGGGATGGCAAGCCGCAGAGCGTCGGACGAAATCCGGGTCCTCATGCGGCGGCTCCCTCGAAGGAGGCGGCGATGATGTTCTTTTCGCTGACGGCGTCGCCGACGAGTTCGGCCGTGATGCGGCCCTCCCGGAACACGTAGACGCGATCGCTGAGGCGCACCTCGTCCATCTCCGTGGAATACCAGATGAAAGTGCGGCCGTCCGCTGCCTCCTGGCGGATGATCTCGTAGACCTCCTGCTTGGTGCCGATATCGACCCCGCGCATGGGATCATCCATCAGCACGATCCTTGCCCGGGTCGCAAGCGCGCGCGCAAAGAGCACCTTCTGCTGGTTGCCGCCGGAAAGAGAAAGAATGCTGTTTTCCATGTCGGGTGTGCGGATTTCAATCCGCCGCTTCCAGTCCGCGCCCTTCTGCGCCTCGTCGTCGTGGCGGACAATGCCGCGACGCGAGAGGTCGCCCAGCGAGGCGATCGAGAAATTCCGCAGAATGCTCCAGAGTTCGAAGACGCCGTTGAGACGCCGGTCGCCGGCCACGAAGGTGACGAGCGGGTCGTGCTTCGGCAGCCAGTTGCCGGATTTCGACGCATGCAGGGCGAGCAGGAGTTCGGTCTGGCCGTGGCCGGCAAGTCCCGCTAGGCCGATGATCTCGCCCTGCCGCGCGGTGAACGGAAGGCCGTGCGCCGGATAGGAGAGAACCATCGGCGCGGTCACGAGTTCACGGGCCGTGCGTTGCAGCGCCTCGTCCTTTGCGACGCTGCCCATGGCCTCCACCAAGCCATGGTGATCGAAATCATGCGCTGGCCGTTCGGCAACCACACGACCGTCCTTCATGACGACGACGCGATCGGAGGTTTCGAGGATTTCGTGCAGGATATGCGAGATCAGGATTACCGATCCGCCCGTCGCCACGAAGCGCCGGACGTGATCGAGCATCTGGCGCGCGAGGCTGGCGTCGAGCGAAGAGGTCGGCTCGTCGAGGATGACGAGACGGGGCGCCACTCCGGAATCGGAAAAGGCCATCGCGATCTCGACCATCTGCCGCTCGGCGATCGACAGGTCACCAACTGTCTGGCCGCTGTCGATGCCATGGCCGGGAAAGATTGTGTCGAGGCTCGTTTCGATGATCCTCGCCGCCCTCGCCCGCCAGCCGAAACCTCCGAGAGCGCGGTGCATGATACGGGCATTCTCGAGGATGGAGAGGTTCGGGCAAAGGGACAGTTCCTGGAAGACGCAACGCACGCCGCGCGCCCGTGCGGCATTGATGCCGTAGCGGTCCAACCGCTCTCCATCGCCGGAGATTGTGCCCTCGTGCGGCGTCAGGCCGCCATTGATGATGCTGACAATTGTCGACTTGCCGGCACCGTTGTGCCCGACCAGCCCGACGCATTCGCCAGGCATGACGCCGAGCGTGACGCCGTCGAGTGCCCTGACCGCACCGAAGCTCACCTTGGCGCCTTCGACCTCGATCACAGCATTCGTCATCCAAACCGCCACATGTGTCGTCGTCTGCTTGATAAGAAGGTCACGCGGCCATTCGCGGCCGCGCGGCAGTCGCCGGGAGGTTTATTTGGCCGACTCGATGACCTTGATTGCGTCTTCCTGCGTGTATTCCACGTTGGCGACGCCACCGGCCTGCGTATTGGCGAGGTTCGTTTCAAGGTTGTCCTGGTCGATGCGCAGGAAAGGCACGACGAGGTCCTTCTTGACGTCCTTGCCGTCGAGGATCTGCTGAGCGACCCAGAAGGCGAGCGTCGAGACGCCGGGTGCGATCGAGACGGACATGGTCTCGTAGCCGTTGGCGTCCTTCTGCTCCTTCCACCACTTCAACTCGTCTTCGCGGTTGCCCATGACGATGACAGGCATCTTGCGGTCTGTCGCGGCGATCGCCTGGGCCGCGCCATAGCCGTCGCCACCCTGCGTCACGACGCCGACGATGTCCGGCAGGCTCGGCAGGATGCCGGCGACCGCCTTCTGCGCGACGTCCTGTGCCCAGTCGCCATGAACGGAGCCGACGATCTTGAACTGCGGGAACTGCGCGACGCCCGCGTGAATGCCCGCCGAAATCTCGTCATCGACGAAGACGCCGGCCAGGCCGCGGATCTCGAGCAGGTTGCCGCCATCCGGCAGCTTGCCCGACAAATACTCGACCTGGCTGCGGCCCATTTCCTTGAAATCGACCGCAATGCGCCAGGCACAGGGCTCGGTCACGATGCCATCGAAGGAGACGACGGTGATGCCGGCATCGCAGGCTTCCTTGACGGCGCCGTTCAACGCCGTCGGCGAGGCGGCGTTGAGCACGATGGCATCATAGCCCTGCAGGATCATGTTCTGGATCTGCGCGGCCTGTTCCGTCGCCTGGTTTTCTGCGGTGGTAAACGGATCGGCGGCCGCGACGACACCGGTCTTGACGGCTTCGCCGGTCACCTTTTCCCAACTCGTCAGCATCGCCTGTCGCCAGGAGTTGCCGGCATAGTTGTTGGACAACGCGATCTTCTTGGCCGACGTGTCGGCGAATGCGGAAACGGGCATCGCGGCGCAAGCGAACGCGACCGATGCCACAAGCATCTTACGGATGGTCATGTCTCTCTCCCTCATGATCGCGCCGTGGCGGCCGATCGCTTCATCCCCGCTCCCCAAAGAGCGCGGATGAAAATTGTTCTTGCACTGAGCTTCCTCCTCTCAGTAAGGGCAGGATGCGGGAGATCGACCGCCCTGTACAGGCGCAAGGTGGCAAGTTGTTTGCGGGTTTTGCGCGACAAGCTGCGGGTTTACGCAAGACGCGGGCGTCCCGGCGGGCGCTTACTGACGTAGCGATCGTGGCGGGTTGAGGAGCCCGCCGTTTCGGGAGGAACCGGCTCATGCTGCACCACGCGCCCGCAGCGCTGTTCGACCACTATCTCGGGATTTCGCGTCTGCTGGCGGGACAGCTGGATTTCCGCTCGGCCATCCGATCGGTCGCTGCCGAGGTGGCGCATATCATCCCGCACGATCATCTCGATGTCTGTGTTCTGCTTGAAGACGGCAACTACCACACGGCCTACGAGACCGGAATGGAGACCGCCTGGGGCGACCTCGCGGGTGCTCCCGTCGTCAACAGCCCGATACGCTCGCTGCTCTGGGGCGAAGTCGACTACCTCTTGGCCGACGATGCGATGACTGATCCGCGGTTTCATTTCGAGGGTGCCTTCAAGCGGCCTATCGTCGAACAATCGCTGAGAAGCCGGCTGCATGTCCCGATGAAGGTGCAGGCCACGATCATCGCGGCACTCTCCTGCTCCTCGCAGACGCCGGGCGCCTATACGATGGAGGACGTGGAGCGCGCCCGTATCATCGCCGATCTGCTGACGCCTTATTTCTTTGCGCTTCGGGCCGCCGAGCAGGCGCAGCGCTCGGCCATCGTCGAAGCGGAGGCACGGGCCCGCGAGGAAGGCCTTCGGCAAGGTGCGCTCAAGCTCACGGAAGCGCTCGAGCGGGAGCGCCAGCGCATCGGCATGGACCTGCACGACCAGACGCTCGCGGACCTGACGCGGCTTGCACGCCGCATCGATCGCCTGTCGCGCAATGGCGAGGTGGCGTCCGATGCGCTGGAGCCCGTATCGCGTTCGCTGCAGCACTGCATGCAGGATCTTCGCCAGATCATCGAGCAGGCAAAGCCGTCCGTGCTTCAGCTGTTCGGCCTTGCCCAGGCGATCGAGCACCATCTGGACCGCTCGACGCGCGACACGGGTTCGACGATCGAGTGGGGGCTGGCCGACGAGACGGACGGCGCGCTGGAGACACTGGAACCGGCCGTCAGCGTCGCCCTCTTCCGCATTGCCCAGGAGGCGATCAACAATGCCGTGCGGCATGCCAGCCCGCTTGCCGTGACGGTGCGGCTCGGGATCGACGACAGCCGCCTTTCGATCGAGATTTCGGATGACGGCACGGGGCTCGCGAAGATGCGCGGACGCATCGGCGGCGGCATCGACAACATGAAAACCCGGGCACGGCTCATTTCTGCACGATTTGCGATCGGTCCGGGCCACAACAACCGCGGGACGACCGTACGTGTCGTTCTGCCGCTCACGCCGAACGATGCCGGCGACGGCCTCGGGGAGATGGCATCATGAAGGTCCTGATCGTCGAGGATGACCCGTTGCACCGCTCCTACCTGCATGAGGCGGTGAATGCGGCATTGCCCGAATGCGACACCGTGATCGAGGCCGAGAACGGCACGGTCGGCGAGAAACTCGCGCGCGACCACAAGTCGGCCCATATCGTCATGGATCTGCAGATGGCGAACCGCAACGGCATCGAGGCCGCCCGCACCATCTGGAAGGAGCGGCCGGAAACGCGCATTCTGTTCTGGTCCAACTATTCCGACGAGGCCTATGTGCGCGGCGTATCGCGCATCGTGCCGGATGGCGCGGCCTATGGCTACGTCCTGAAATCGGCCTCCGACGAGCGCCTGAAGCTCGCCCTTCGCTCCATCTTCGTCGAAAGCCAGTGTGTCATCGACCGCGAGGTGCGCGGTCTGCAGCAGAAGAGCCTTGGCCAGACGAACGGTTTCACGGATTCCGAATACGAGATCCTCGTCGACATCGCGCTTGGCCTGACCGACCGGGCCATCGCCAAACGGCGGAACCTGTCGTTGCGCAGCGTGCAGAATCGGCTCCAGCAGCTCTACGACAAGCTCGACGTCTACCAGAGCGCCGGCGACGACCACGAGGACGGCCGTTTCAACCTGCGAGCCCGCGCCGTGACCGTCGCGTTCCTCCGCAAGCTGTTGAACTACAGCGCGCTGGAACGCGCCGAGGCGGAATTGCAGGAATGGCTGGAGGGACGGTGAAGCCTGCTATTGCCAGTCTTCGACCTTCAGCCCCTCGACGCGGGTGAACTCCTGCAGGTTGTTCGAGATCAGCGTCAATCCCCGGCTCAAGGCCTGCCCCGCGATCAGGACGTCATAGGGACCGATGGGCTGGCCGGACCTGGCAAGCACCGCACGGATACGCCCGGATTCGCGTGCGTCGTCCGCATCGAATTCCAGGATCGCAAAGCGAAGGGCCTCGACGCGTTCGAGGTTGGCGGCGCGGTGCTCGCTCTTATGGATCCCGTAGTGGAGTTCATGCGCGACAATGGCCGGGAGGGCGAAATCGACCGGCTCATGCCGGGTCATCCGCTCCGTAAGGCGGGCGTTTCCCTGCATCAGGGCGATGACGGCGTTCGTATCCAGCAGGAACTTCACTTGAAAAGGTCCAGCGCGGGTCTTTTCTGGACGGGAACGTTTTCCTCGGTCGCGGAGACGAAATCGCCGTCGATCGGTCCCTGCACGTCGCCGAGCCAGGACCAGCCGTTTACGACCGGTTCGAGGATGATCGCGTTTCCTCGCCGGCTGATCCGCACCTCGTCGCCGTCGACGCGAAAGTCCTTGGGAAGGCGCACCGCCTGGGAACGGCCGGACCAGAAAATTTTTGCCGTTGTCATCGCTGGCCTCCAGCTTGATATATAGCAAAAATATATATCAAGATGCAGCCCTTCGCAAGCTGCCTAGCTGTGGCTCCTGAAGAGGTTGCCGGCGGTTAGACCGAGGCGGCTGATTGGCGGTTTTGACTTTAGGCTGCGGCGGTGCCGATGCCAATTGTAGCGACGGAGCCAGGTGGGCAATTCGGCGGCGCGGTGCCGTGAGGTCGGATATACGATGGTGTAGGCCCATTCCCTGCGAGCGGCCTGGATGAAGTGTTCGGCCTTGCCATTGGTCTTCGGTGTTATAGGGCCTTGTCCTGACATGCCTGAGCCCGAGTTGGCGGCGGGCTTTGGCGAAGGCTTTCGAGCGGTAGCAGGAGCTGTTGTCGGTCATCACGCGGGTGACGGTGACGCCGAAGCCGGCATAGTAGGCGATCGCCGCCGTGAGAAAGATGACCGCGCTTTCCTTGCGTTCATCGGGCAGGATCTGGCTGAAGGCGACGCGGACGAACTCCCAGTCGGCGCCGCGCGAACTGCCTGTTGCGGACTGCCGGTGATGCGGTGGCCGATGCGCTCGAACCGGCCGAGTTTCTTGATGTCGATGTGGATCATCTCGCCGGGATGATCCCGTTCGTAGCGTCTGACCGGCGCGGCGGGTTCGATATCCTTCAGTCGCGACAGCCCATCCGTTTCAGGACCCGGCTGACGGTGGCTGGTGAGACGCCGACCTCAAGCGCGATATGCCGGCCGGTCCAGCGCTGGCGGCGCAAGGCCACGATGCGCCCGGCAATCGTCGGGTCGGTGATGCCGGCGTGCCCTTCGGTCTTGAAGCGCTCGACTCAGCGCGCCACGATCTTCGCCGACACACCATACGTCCGCGCCGCATGGGCTTTGGAAATGTGCCCTCCGATGACCGACAGCGCCATCTCCTCTCGATGCAACGGCGTCAGACGGGCATTCTTGTGGACGTTCGTTCGGACCCTCCGGTGGGTGCTGAAGCCTGGTAACTCCAGTCTCCCCGATCCGGTCCGAATGGACAATCTCCCGAAAACTCACACCTAGAACACGATACAGGTCGCGAGAGATTGTCCTGAGAGGCAGGATATCGGAGACTGTCTTTCCTCATTCCTTCGCCGGATTTTCATGCCCTTCGTCCCGCTCTCCTTCGTCGTCGCCGTCCTGTTGCTCGTTCTCTTCGCCGCTGCCGTGCGCCACGGCGATGAAAGGCCGGCGAACCGGCCGTTTCTGGCGCTCATCCTCATCAGCGCGTTCCTGTCGGTGCTCTCCGGCCTGCGCTGGGGTTATGGCGTGCAGGGCACTATCATGTTCCTCGCCCCGGTCTGCGCCGCCGCCGTGCCGCCGCTCGCCTATGCCGGGGTGACGGAACTGGTCCGCAGAAGCCGGACGTCTCTGGTCCGACGTCTTGCCCTCCATGCCGTTCCCATGCTCACCGTCATCGTGCTTCTCGCGACGTGGCGCGACGCCATCGACATGGCGCTCGTGCTGAGCTTCGTCGCCTATGCCGTTGCGATCCTGCTTTTAATGCGATCGGGGACGGATGCTTTGCGCCTCGCCCCCTTCGAGGAGGCGGCACGCGCCTACCGCGCCATCCTCTTCGCAGCCCTTGCCCTGCTCCTCTCCGCGGCGATCGATACCTTCGTGTTTGTCGATCTGACCTGGATGGGAGGAGAATATGCTCCGCCGCTGATTGCGGTCGGCAACCTGTTCTCGCTGGTCATCCTGTCGATTGCCGCAGCGGCCGCAAGCCGAAGCCACGCGGCGACGGAGACCGGGGAAACGGCCGTGCGGTCCGAAACGGGCAGCGACAAGGAAACGCTTTCCGCGGTCGAAGCGCTGATGGCGACCAGGCGTGCCTATCGCGATGTCGATCTCAATCTTGACCGGCTGGCGCGCAAGCTCGGCATACCGGCGCGGCAGATTTCCACGGCGATCAACCGGGCGACGGGCAAGAACGTCTCGCAATATGTCAACGAGCACCGGATTGCCGAGGCCTGTACGCTGCTCGTCGAAACAGACAAGGCCGTAACCGAGATCATGTTCGAGGTGGGGTTCCAGACCAAGTCCAACTTCAACCGCGAATTCCGCCGCGTCACCGAAATGTCGCCGCTCGAATGGCGCGAGCGGAAGGCAATGATGTCCCCGATCGCGATTAAGCACGACCCATAACGCGTTTTAGGTCGCGGTTCTGCCCTCGCCGGCCATGATGCCCGGCATGAACACCCATTTTGACATCGCCACCGAACAAGGCCGAAAACTGGCCGAGACGCTCAAGTCGCTATCACTTGAGCCCGTTCCCCACGACATACAGCCGCCGAAGCCGATGCTCCGGCGTCTCATTCTTCCGGCCTGCCTTTCCGCGCTGGTGGTCGGGGCGGGTGGCGGCGTCTATCGGCCGGATTTGGTTCATCAAATGGTGGCCGAGCTGTCGGGACCGGCGGATACGACAGCCGATCCTGCCGCCGCGACGCAGGTCGAGCGCGTTGCGGACCGGCCCGCCGCCCACGACCCGATCCCGACCACCCGCGAAATCGCCGGTTCCGGCTTTGTCGTCGCGCCGCGCATGACGGCGGTCTTCGCCAAATATGAAGGCCGGATCACGCGGATCGCCGTGGCGCCGGGCGACCCTGTCGAGACCGGCCAGATCCTTGTGGTCCTTGACGATGCAGGCGCCCGCTTCGCGCTGGAACAGGCAAGCGCCATGAAGGCTCAGGCCGAGTTGATCCTTGCCGCCCGCAACATCGACCTTGCGCAGGCCCGCACCCTGCTGGACCGCACCGAAATCCTCGCCGCCCGCAACGCGACCTCCAGGCAGGCGCTTGAAGACGCACGCGCGGCCGCCGAGCGCGCATCGAATGCCGTGGCGCAAGCCCGGCAATCCGCAGACAGCGCCGACCTCGCCATTCGCATCGCCGAGGAACGGGTGGCGGAACTGACCGTTCGCGCGCCCTTCGCCGGTACCGTCACCCGGCTCGACGCGCGCGTCGGCGATACGGTGTTGGCGCGGATCGACAGCGTTCGCGAAAGCCAGAGCCTGCTGACGATCACCGATACGAAAAGCCTCGTGATCGACGCTGACGTGGCGGAAACCACCCTCGCCGCGCTGAAACCCGGCCTTTTCGGCCAGGCGGTGCTCGACGGTTTTCCCGACCGACCCTTCGCCGTCACAGTGCTGCGACTGGCGCCCGTCGCTTCCGCGGAAAAGGGCACCGTCACGTTGCGCCTGTCGCTCGACGATCCACCCGACGGCATCCGGCCGAACATGGCCGTCCGCATCCGCATCGCCCTTGATGAAACAGGAGAAAACCCGCAATGATCCAAGACGTCACCCCCTATATCGCGCTCAGCGGCGTCCGGAAGGCGTATCACATCGGCGGCGCGATGATCCCCATCTTCTCCGGGCTCGATCTCACCATCCCCCGTGGCGATTTCGTCGCCGTCATGGGACCGTCCGGATCGGGCAAATCGACGCTGCTCAACATGCTCGCCGGCATCGACCGTCCGGATGCCGGCACCTTGAGCATCGGCACCAGCCGTCTCGACCAGATGGGCGAGGCCGCGCGCTCCGCCTGGCGGGCGCACAACATGGGCATCGTCTTCCAGTTCTACAATCTGCTGCCCATGCTCAACGCCGCAGAAAACGTCGAGCTGCCGTTGCTGTTGAAACCGCTGTCGCGCAAGGAGCGGCGCATCCGCGTCGAAAAGGTCCTCGACCTCGTCGGGCTTTCCGGGCGCGAAAAGCAATACCCCGCCATGATGTCCGGCGGCCAGCAGCAGCGCATCGGCATTGCGCGCGCCATCGTCTCCGATCCGGGGCTGCTGCTCTGCGACGAGCCGACCGGCGACCTCGACCGAAAATCCGCCGACGAGGTTCTGGACATGCTGCGCTTCCTCAACCGCGAGCTGGAGAAGACCATCGTCATGGTGACACACGACCCGCAGGCCGCCCTCTATGCGCGCCGCACGCTGCATCTCGACAAGGGCGATTTCGTCGAAGAGAAGAGAGCCGCCTGATGACCTTTTTCGATCTCGCCCGAAAGAATGCCTGGCGAAAGCCGCTGCGCACCGTGCTCCTCATGGTCTCGATCGCGGTCGCTTTCCTGATCTACGGCCTGACCGCAAGCTTCATCAATGGTGCACAGGGAGCGGCCGGTGCGAGCGACGACCTTCTCGGCGTCACGAGTGCCGGCGGTCGCACGCAGCCGCTGCCGATGGCGGCGATGTCGCGGATCGCCGCCGACCCCGATATCGCGGCGGTCGGCTATGTCACGCGGCTGCGCGGCTTCGTCGATGTTGAGAGGAATGTCGTCGCCATCAGCGCCACCGATCCTGACCTGCTGATGGCCGTCAACGGCAAGGAGCTCGGCCTGACGCCCGCATTGGTTGACGCAATCGGCCAGTCGCGTGACAGGGTGCTGGTCGGCCGCGCCCTGGCCGAGGCGCAGGGCTGGACCGTCGGACAGCGCGTGACGGTCACCGCCTTCGACACGCCGAGAGAGGACGGCGGGCGCGACTGGCGTTTCGAGATATCCGGTATCTTCGAGGGAGAAAACGCCGCCACCGACACCTATTTCATGATCGCCCGCTACGACTATGTGAACGCCGCGCGTGCACGCGGCAAGGACACCGTCGACGCCTTCGTCATCCGCCCTCGCGCGGGCGTTTCGCCGGGGGAACTCGCCGCCCGGATCGATGCGCTTTTCGCCAACTCGGCCACACCGACGCGCACGCAATCGGAAAAGCAGTTCCTGGAGGCGTTCCTGCGCCAGTATGCCGATGTCGGGCTGATCGTGAACCTCGTCGTCGGCGCGGCCTTCGTCACCCTCCTGATGATCGTCGTCAACATCATGGTCTTTGCCGTGCGCGAACGCACCTTCGAGATCGGCGTGCTGAAGACGCTGGGGTTTTCCCGGCTCGCCATCATGGCGATCGTCCTCGGCGAAACCCTCTTTGTCTTCGCTGTCGGCGGGGGCATCGGCCTCGCCCTGGCGAAGCTCGCCACCGTGTTTGCCGGCCCGGTACTTGGACTGGTCTTCTCCGTAGCGGTTTTAGCGAAGGCGCTCGCGATCGTCGCCGTCCTCGGGCTTGCGACCGGCGCGCTGCCAGCCTTCAACGCGATGCGGACCCCCATCATCAAAGCTTTCAGAACGAGGTAATTCCCCATGTCCACCCACAACAAACAAGCGTTCGTGATGATCCGGACCAATCTGGCCAGCCTGCCGCGCCGTTTCGCGATTTCCGCCTCCATGGCCTTGTCGGTCGCGCTCGTTGTCTGCGTGCTCGCCGGGTTCCTGTCCATGGCGAAGGGGTTCGAGACGGCGCTGACCGGAGCCGGCTCGCCCTCCGTTGCCGTCGTCCTCGGCGGCGGCACCAATCAGGAGACGGGCTCGAATATTCCCGCGTCCATCATCCGCACGCTCGACGCCATGACCGGCGATCTGGGCGTCGCCCGCGATGCCGGCGGCAAGCTCGTCTCGTCCCGCGAGATCGTCGTGCCCGTCGATGTTAAGCTGCGCACGCTGGCGCTGCGCGGCATGGATGCGACGGGCCCGTCGATCCGCGACGGCATCGGACTTTCGGCCGGCCGCATCTTCACGCCCGGTGCCCGCGAGGTCGTCGTCGGGCGCCGGCTTGCCGACGAATTCGGCCTCGGCGTGGGGGACATTGTCCGGCTCGGCGCCGTCGACTGGACGGTCGCCGGCCACTTTTCCGCCCATGGCAGCGCCTTCGAATCCGAACTCTGGGCGGACCTCGACGCCGTGCGCGCCGCCTTCGACCGGCAGGGCCAGGTACAAAGCCTGAAACTCCGCCTCACCGATCCCGCCTCGCTCAAGCGCTTGCAGGCCACGCTCGCGACGATCACCGAGACCCCGCTTGTCGCCGTTGCCGAGGCCGATCTCTACGCCACGCAATCCGGACGGACCGCGAGCCTCATCCGCCTGTTCGGCTGGCCGGTCGCGCTGCTGATGGCCGTTGGGGCGACGGCAGGTGCGCTCAACACGATGATGAGTTCCGTTGCCGACCGGACCGTCGAGATCGCCACCGTGCGCGCGCTCGGCTTCAGCCGCCTCTCGGCCTTTCTCGGGACCTGGGTCGAGGCCGTAGCGCTCGCGAGTGCCGGCGTCGTCCTCGGCCTCTTCGCCTCATGGCTCATCTTCAACGGCTGGCAGGCAAGCACCATCGGCGCAAACAACGCCCGCATGGCCTTCCAACTCACGGTCACACCTGATGTCCTCATGACAGCCGGCCTGCTCGGCCTCGCCATCGGCATCCTCGGCGGCGCTCTCCCCGCCATCGCCGCCACGAGACTGCCGCTGACTGCCGCGCTTCGGGCGCGGGGCTAGCAGCCGGCGCCTACAATCGGAACGTTTCCGGTCTTGAACGGTTTCGAACTTGCGCCCCTTTTTTCCCGCAAACTTTTTCGGCTGAATGCGCCAATTGCAGTCATTGCGACCGCCGCACGGAAAGGACTTAGGTAACCTTCCGGCATGTCCGGATCCATAGGCGTCCGGACATGCGGGAATGCTGCGGGGTTTGATTACGCGATGCGGAACTGTTGGCACAGGAACTTGTCGAACAGTCAAGCGGTGGCGAATCGGCGCAGCAGGTTCGCCATGCGCGACGCATTGCCCGCGGTGTAGCGTCGGCGTGGAATAGGATCGTTGGCTGCCTTGATGACCACTTTGACGATGACATCCGGCAGGTCGGCCTTGCGCATGACATCCCGCAGCAGCGCCGCGACAGCCGCACGTGCCTGATCGTATTCGGCCTCCTGCCGGTCGGGCTCCATGCCGTTCTGATCGAATACGGCGCGGGGATGACACCGAGGATGGAGCCAATGTTGAGAATGCGGCCGCCACCTGGCCACCCCGACTGGGGACGAACTTATTATCTGGCGCGCATGAGGGCAGATAGTCCATCGTATCAACGCGGAGACAGAACGGCAATTTCTTGCCGCAAGATTGCTGGACCGCGGCGAATCTCCGCCTGGAATGGCGCTGGCGAATCCCTGCCTCCATAAAAATCAACGCATTGCATTTGGCCCAACTCTTGCTGTTGATGTAACGTCACGCGGACGGGAGAGAACCGCGCCACTTTACATCTTGGGAGGAATTACCATGACGCATGCCATGA
Organism: Rhizobium alarense; assembly: GCF_021555155.1. Lineage (GTDB taxonomy): Bacteria > Pseudomonadota > Alphaproteobacteria > Rhizobiales > Rhizobiaceae > Rhizobium_D > Rhizobium_D alarense. Next base: position 40,832 of record NZ_JAKGBU010000004.1, on the reverse strand, counting down.
AACGCGCCGCCATTGCGGCAATCACCGGCATTTCCATCGCCATGACCGCAGCGTCAGCACGGGCGGACGAGTTCATCAACGTCCTGACGGGCGGTACGTCCGGCGTCTATTATCCGCTTGGCGTGGCGCTGTCGAAAATCTATGGCGACAAGATTGAAGGGTCGCGGACCCAGGTACAGGCGACCAAGGCCTCGGTCGAAAACCTCAACCTCCTGCAGCAGGGCCGCGGCGAGATTGCCTTTGCGCTCGGCGATTCCGTCAAGCTGGCCTGGGAAGGCAACGCCGAAGCCGGCTTCAAGGCGCCGCTCGACAAGCTGCGTGGCATCGCAGCGATCTATCCGAACTACATCCAGATCATGGCCTCAAGAGAATCCGGCATCACGACGCTTGCCGACTTCAAGGGCAAGAGCCTGTCGGTCGGTGCGCCGAAGTCCGGCACGGAGCTCAATGCCCGCGCCATCCTTGCAGCGGCCGGCATGACCTACGAGGATCTCGGCAAGACGGAATACCTGCCCTTCGCGGAATCCGTCGAACTGATGAAAAACCGCCAGCTTGATGCGACGCTGCAATCGGCCGGCCTCGGCGTCTCGTCCTTCAAGGACCTCGCAACGTCGCTCGACGTGCAGATGGTGGCGATACCGGAAGAGATCGCGACGAAAGTCGGCGCTCCCTATATCGCCGCGACCGTGCCGGCAGGCACCTACCAGGGTCAGGACAGCGACGTGCCGACGGTCGCCGTCGTCAACTTCCTCGTGACCCACTCGGACGTTTCCGACGAGACCGCCTACCAGATGACCAAGCAGCTTTTCGAGAACCTGCCGGCGATGGTTGCTGCGCACAAGGCGGCGGGAAAGATCAATATCGAGGACGCGTTGAAGGGCATGCCGGTTCCCCTGCATCCCGGTGCGGAGCGCTACTACAAGGAAAAGGGACTGCTCTGACAGTCACGAACGAGGCTACGCGGCGATGGAGGATCGCCGCGTAGTGTATGTACTGCCTGCCTATCGGTCGCTCGGGAGGAATCGATGCACGACACCAACGGACCGGTCGACGGCGCTGCCGTCGACCTGAGCAAGCATGATGCGCTGGCGGGCGCTTTTCCCGCGACGCCGGAAGGACGACTGCTTTTCGCGATCGCCTTTCTGTTTTCCGCATTCCAGATCGCGACGGCCGCGCATCTTCTCGACCCGCCGAGCCAGCTCGTAAGAGCAATCCATGTCGGCTTCGTCACGGTGCTGATCTTCCCCCTCTTGACCGCCATGGCCGGCCGAGGCGGATTCGTCCGGGCGGCCGCCTGGACCCTGTCGGCACTGGGCGCCGCCGTCGCCTTTTACCAATGCTACGAATATGCCGACCTGATCGTGCGCGCCGGCGATCCCCTGCCGCTCGACATCGTTGCGGGCGTCATCGCGATCGGCGTGGTCTTCGCCGCCGCCTGGGCGCTGATGGGGCCTGCGCTGCCGATTATAGCGGGCGTTTTCCTCGCCTATTGCCTGTTCGGCGAGTACCTGCCCGCACCGCTCGATCACCGCGGCTATGACTTTTCCCAGGTCATCGACCACATGGCCTATGGCACGGAAGGTATCTACGGCATCCCGACACTGGTGTCGTCGAGCTATATCTTCCTCTTCATCCTCTTCGGCGCCTTCCTGGAAAAGGCCGGGATGATCCAGCTCTTCAACGACGTTTCGCTCAGCCTCGTCGGCGCGCGACGGGGCGGACCGGCGAAGGTATCGATCATTTCCTCCGGGCTGATGGGGACGATTTCCGGCTCAGGCGTCGCCAATGTGGTGACCACCGGACAGTTCACCATCCCGCTCATGAAAAAGTTCGGTTATAGCCCCGCCTTCGCTGGCGGCGTGGAGGCGACCGCATCGATGGGCGGCCAGATCATGCCGCCTGTCATGGGCGCCGTCGCCTTCATCATGGCCGAGACGCTGGGCGTCGAGTACCACGAGGTCGTCAAGGCTGCGCTCATCCCGGCGATCCTCTATTTCGCCTCCGCCTTCTGGATGGTGCATCTGGAGGCCGGCAAGCGCGGGCTTCTGGGGCTGCCGAAAGCCGAGCTTCCCTCCGCACGGGCCGCGATTGCCAACGGATGGTATCTGATCCTGCCGCTTGCCGCCCTCGTCTGGCTGCTCTTTTCCGGCTACACGCCGCTGTTTGCCGGCACGGTGGGCCTCGGCTTCACGCTGCTGCTGATCCTCGGGAGCTCACTGGCGCTCGGCCTTCCCTCGACTGCCGTCCGGGTCATCTTCTGGATCTGTCTCGGCTTCGTCGCGGCCGCCTTCTTCAAGTTCGGCATCGAGGTCATCGTCGTCGCGCTGGTACTGCTGATCACCGCAAATGCCGTCTGGAAAGGCGGACGGAACACGCTCGCCATCTGCCGCGATGCGCTTGCGGAAGGCGCCAAGACGGCGCTGCCGGTTGCCATCGCCTGCGCCCTCGTCGGCATCATCATCGGCACGATGACGTTGACAGGAGCCGCCAACACATTCGGCCAGTTCATCGTCTCGGTGGGCGACAAGAGCCTGTTCCTGTCGCTTGTGCTGACGATGATAACCTGCCTTGTGCTCGGCATGGGCATCCCCACGATCCCGAACTACATCATTACCTCGTCGATCGCCGGGCCCGCGCTTCTCGAGCTCGGCGTGCCCCTCATCGTCAGCCACATGTTCGTATTCTATTTCGGTATCATGGCGGACCTGACCCCGCCGGTGGCCCTTGCCTGCTTCGCCGCCGCGCCGATCGCCCGCGAAAGCGGCCTCAAGATTTCCATCGAGGCCATCAAGGTCGCGGCAGCCGGTTTCGTCATTCCCTTCATGGCAGTCTATTCCCCGGCGCTCATGCTGCAGGATGGCGGTCCGCTGGCGGCGTCGCTCGGCTATCCCGCGGCCGTCGCCTACATCGTCTTCAAGACGGGGCTTGCGATTGGCCTGTGGGGCGCCGCAGTGATCGGCTTCGCCGCCGTTCGGCTTTCGCTTTTTGAGCGGGCCCTGGCGACCGTTGCGGCCTTCACGCTGCTCGCCGCGCTGCCTCTGACGGATGAGATCGGCTTCGCCCTCGGCGCTCTTTTCATTGTCCTCGTATGGCGAAAGGCGAGAACGGCGAAGGCGGAGCGACCGGTGTCCACCCCGAGAACGGCATGAGTGCCCTGCTCTGCATCGCGAGCGGCAAGGCCATCGCCGTTGCCGCCGGTCTGTTCACCCTCGGCTGGACCCATTCGGTGGAGAAGATCGAGTGGCGGGAGCGCTGGGCGGTGACGGAAGCCGGCCTGGTCCTGGAGGAAGCGCGCGTGAAGGGTTCGGGTGCGGGCATGGAGCCGGGCGAAGGCGCGCGCCGCGAGGGCGGCTGGTGGATATGGCGGCCGCAGACGGGGCCGCTTCCCCGGCTCGTGCTGGCCGCGTCGGGAGCCACCGTTTCCGGCTGGACGCTCTGCGACACCGGCGGATGCCGGGAGCTTGGCCGGCGGTCGGGCGAGCCCATCGTGCTTCGCCCCTGCACCGATGGGGAAGCCGACGCCGGGCGCCAGCGGACAGCCGGCCAATGACGTCGGGATCGAGGGCGGGCGAGGCAGTAGGATCCATCTGTTCACCCTTCGCGAAAGGGACGCTGGTGTCGATTGACAGGAAGACCCGAAGGCGGCTCGACCCGAGAATGACGCGCACCATTGGCCGCATGACCATCGCCATGCTCGTCGTGACATGCGTCGCGCCCTTCATCGCGTATTATCTGGCGAGCGGTGTCGCGATCAGCACCCTGGAGAGCCAACTCCAGCGCAGCCTCGTTCTGACCAATCGGGCAATCCAGACGGAGATCGAGCGCTTCCGCTACCTGCCCGTCGTCGTCGGCGAGGATGCACGCATCCGCGCGCTGGCAGGAAGCACGCGAAGCGAGGCCCAACTCGCCGCCGCCAACTTCTACCTCGAAACGATTGTCAAGCAAGCCGGGCCGGCGGAACTCTACGTGCTCGACGAACGTGGCATCACGCTCGCTGCCAGCAACCATGCGACACCCGAGAGCTTTGTCGGGCACGACTACAGCTTTCGCCCCTATTTCCGAAATGCAATGCGCAATGGCGACGGACGTTACTATGCGATCGGTGTGACGACCAAGAAGCCCGGCTATTTCCTCGCCTCGCGGATCGATCTTGCCGGCAAACCGCCTATCGTGGTCGTGGTGAAAGCGGACCTGCTGCCGTTGGAACTGACCTGGGAGGCTGCAGGCGTGCAGACGGCGATCGCCGATCGCTGGGGTATTGTCTTCCTGTCGGGCAATCCGGACTGGAAATATCGCCCGCTGGTGCCTCTGGGTGACGATGCCGCGATCCGGCTTGCCGAGGAGCGTACCTATGAGGGCGCCGACGTCGCGTCAACGAAGCCGATTCTGCCGGCGGGCATCGGCATGCCCACCGGTGCAGTGGAGGAGCGGTCGCTGCGGGTCGGCGAAGGAGGCCAGCAGTTGCTCGCCAGATTCTCTGCCGTGGAGCCGGATGGTTGGCGGGTGCTGGCGGCAACCAGCACGGAAGACACGGCAAAGCTCACCGGGTTCTGGGCACTCGCGGCGCTCATCGCCGGCCTGGTTTCGACCGGCGCCCTTTATTTCCTGCATCAGCGCGCCCAACTCATCCGCATGCGGCTGCGCCAGGGCGAACTGCTCGAGCGCATGGTGACGGAGCGGACGCAGGACCTCGCCTGCGAGATTGACATGCGCAAGAAAACCGAAGAAGAACTGCGCCGCACGCAGGAAGGGCTCATCCACGCGGAGAAGATGGCCGCGCTCGGGCGCATGTCGGCGGCGATCGTGCACGAGGTCAGCCAGCCGCTCGCCGCGCTCGACACGACACTGGCCACAGCCGGCGTGCTGGCCGGCAAGGACAAGGCAGGTGCAGTCGGCGAACGGCTCCTTGATGCACGCGCGCTCGTCAAGCGCATGCAGCGTACCGTCAAACATCTGAAGACCTTTTCCCGCAAGGGCGCATCCGAACTGGAGGACGTGGCGATCGACTCGGTCATCCGCAACGTCGTGGACCTCGCTGCGCCTCGCGCAAAAGCCCTCGGCGTGACTCCGGTCATCGAGGCGACGGAACCGTCACCAGTCGTCGTCGCCGTGGCGCTGAAACTGGAACAGGCAATGCTTAACCTTCTGCTGAATGCACTCGATGCGGTGGAAGGGCGGCCCGACCCCGCAGTCGCCATCCGGCGAACGCACGATGACGACTGCGTCGAAGTCGCCATCGTCGACAACGGATCGGGCATTGCGCCGGAGCATCGCGATCGCATTCTCGAGCCCTTCTTCACGACGAAGCTGACGGGCGGGGGGCTGGGACTCGGCCTGTCGATCGCGACGACGATCGTTCGGGAATGCGGCGGCGAAATCCGTTTCGCAGAGGTGCCGGGCGGCGGAACATGCGCGACGGTTTCCGTACCGCTCGGCAGACGCGGCGACCCGACCCTGGAAGCGGCCCAATGAGCCGCGGGCGCGTGCTGCTCGTGGATGATGACCGCGACTTGCTGAAGGCCGCGGCGGACTGGCTGGCCGTCAGCGGGTTTTCGGTCGATGCCTTCCACCGGCCGGAAGAGGCGTTTCAGGCCTTGCAGCGCGAAGAACCGGACGTCGTGGTGACCGACTTGCGCATGCCGGGCATCGACGGAATGACGCTTTTGAACTCGATCGTACGCCAGAAGCGGGAGGTTCCGGTCATCCTGATGACCGCGCATGGCGATGTGACACTTGCCGTGCAGGCGATGAAACAGGGGGCCGAGGATTTCATCGAAAAGCCTTACGATGCCGACCGGCTGCTTTCCGTCCTCGACAAGGCTGTCGAGAAGCGGCGGATGAAGCAGGAGATCGAGCGGCTGCAAGGCCTTGTCCGAGAGGGTGGGAAGGCGGGAAACATCGTGGGCGACAGCATGCCGATCCGGGACCTGCGCAGCCGGATCGCCACGCTTGCCGATGTCGACATAGACGTACTGATCATCGGTGAAACGGGGACGGGCAAGGAACTGGTGGCGCAGGCTCTGCACCACCAGTCGCGCCGCGCCTCCGGCCCGTTTGTCGCGATCAACTGCGGGGCGCTGCCGGAGACCATTTTCGAAAGCGAAGTCTTCGGCCACGCGAAAGGCGCGTTTACCGGCGCGATTTCGGACCGCAAGGGCAAGTTCGAATATGCGGCCGGCGGCACCATCTTTCTCGACGAGATCGAGTCGATGCCGCTTGGCCTGCAGGCGAAAATACTGCGCGTGCTGCAGGAACGGGCGATCGAGCGGCTCGGCGAGAACCGTGTGAGACCGGTCGACGTGCGCATCGTTGCAGCGGCCAAAAGCGATCTTTCCGCCGATATTCTCGCCGGACGTTTTCGCGAGGATCTGTTCTACCGGTTGGCGACCGTCGACGTGCGCATCCCGCCGCTCCGGCAGCGCAGGAATGATATCGGCCTGCTGTTCGGTCACTTCGCATCGCTTGCCGCCCGCCGCTATGGTCGCGCGGAACGCGCCGTGCCGGCCGATTTGGCAGACCGCCTGCAGCAGGAGGAGTGGCGCGGCAATGTCCGTGAGCTCAAGGCGCGGGCGGAACGCTTTGCATTGGGCCTCGATGACCCCTGGCCATCCTCCGGCCGGACAGCCGATATGGCACAGGATCTGCCCCTGCCGGATCGGCTGGCCGCCTACGAGACGCATCTCATCCGGGAGGCGCTTGAAAAACACGACGGCAACGCCGCGCGCGCCGCCATGGCCCTGCAAATCCCCCATCGCACGCTCAACGAAAAGGTCGCCCGCTACGGTCTTCAGGCATTGCGGAAGTTGTCGAACTCCGCGAATGAGTAGGATGATGGCCGGGAAGGCCCCATCCTAGTCAGCGCAGGGCTCTGCGGGAGGACAGCGCCGCTCCAGTCGCGGTGCAACGGCGCAACGCATCGACTGCGGGCACCTCATCGCAGCGCCAATACGCTGCACATCGCCGCGAGCATGACACTCGCCGAAGCCGCGCCGGGATCGATGTGGCCGAGCGAGCGTGCGCCAAGCTTCGCCGAGCGGCCGCAACGGCTCTCGATCTCCGCGGTGTCGTGCATGCCGGCCCTGGCCGCGTCGCGCGCTGCCTCAAGCACGGCGCTCTCATCCATACCCCGATCGGCCGCGTCGGCTGCGGCCAGCGCTGCCGGCACCCAGGCGTCGATCATTGTCTTGTCGCCTGGCTTCGCGCCGCCGCGGGCGAGGATACCGTCGCTCATGCCCTTGACCCAGGCCGCAAGGGCGGGACCGTCGAGGTCCAGCCGATCGGAAACCGCCGCGCCGGCGCTGCGGAAGGCTTCGGCGTAGAGCGGGCCGGAGGAGGCGCCGACGGCGGTGAGAAAGGCGTGGGCGATCGTCTCGCAGATTTCCGAGATCGTTGCATCCGCCGGCAATGCGGCAAGAGCGGCGGTGACCGCGGTCCAGCCGGTGTCCATAGTGATACCGTGATCGCCGTCGCCGATGACCCCGTCGAGTTGCGACAGCCAGTCCCTTTCCCGCCGGATGGCTTCCGCCACTGCCATCATCGACCCACGGAAAGTCGTGGGCGCAATCCGCCCACCCTGCTTCAATGACAGGCGATCAACCGCTGTCGCCCTCTTGGCGGCACGCATTTGCCGTGCGCTCCGGGTCGCACCGGCGATCGGCTCAGGCGCCGCCCCGACGGTCAGGGCCGGCGTCCTGCACGGATGATCGAGCAGCGGGGTCAGGGTCTCGTCGAGTTTCAGCAGCGTCACGGACGCGCCGGCCATTTCGAGCGAGGTCGCATATTCGCCGACCCAACTTGCGTGGATGGCAACGTCACGGGCCTCGAGGATTTGCCGCACACGGCGGAAGAGCACGAAGAGCTCGAGCTGGGTCGTCGCACCGAGGCCGTTGACAAGCACGGCGACGCGATCGCCTTCCGTCAGGTCGAGTTCCGAAAGGATCGGCTCCATCAGGACGTCCGTGACGGTATCGGCGGTAGCAAGCGGTTCCCGCCGCATGCCCGGTTCGCCATGCAGGCCCATGCCGATTTCCATGTCTCCGGGTCCAATTTCGAAATTCGGCGTGCCGGTCTGCGGCAGCGAGCAGGCGCCGAGCGCCACGCCCATCGAACGGCAACGGTCGTTGGCAAGGCGGGCCAAGGCTTCGACCCGTTCCAGCGGCTCGCCGCGATCGGCCGCCGCACCTGCACACTTGAAGACGAAGAAGTCGCCAGCGACGCCGCGGCGTTCGCTGCGGCGGTTATACGGCGCGGACGCGACGTCGTCGGTGACCGCGATGTGGCGGATCGGCGTGCCTTCGGCGGCCAGTTCCTCGGCTGCCATGGTGAAGTTCAGGACGTCGCCGGTATAGTTTCCGTACAGGAACACCACCCCTGCCCCGCCATCGGCCGCGCGCCCGGCATCAAGGATCTGCTCCGGCGAGGGCGACGCGAAGACATTGCCGACAGCCGCCGCATCGGCAAGGCCACGACCGACATAGCCGGCGAAGGCGGGTTCATGACCCGAGCCGCCGCCGATGACGATTCCCACCTTGCCGTCGCGCGGGCCATGACGCGCGACGACGGCGCGGCCCGTCGAACCCTCGACGGTCAGCAGATCGGGATAGGCGCCGACCAGACCCTCGATGAATTCGGGGATGATGTCTTCCGGCGCATTGATGAGCTTCTTCGTCCTGATCGTCATGGCGTGCTTCTCCTCCCGGACGCCTTGCGTCCGTCAAGGCCGGCATCGGCCTCATATGTCGTCTTGTTCTCTGAACCCGTCAGGCCGCGTGCCTGCGGAGAACGAGCCGCTTTGCCGCGGCAACCGTCCGGCCGAGCCACTCGTGCTCCAGCCGCCGCGTCGCTACCATGTCGTCGGTCTGCGGCAACCAGTGCTCGAGGATGACACTCATGTCATCAGGGCAGTGGGCAAGGCAGCTAAGGATTTCGCCGATTTCCGCCCGCCCCTCGCCGAGCGGCGTGCCGACGATGCGGAAGCCGACGCCGTAGGGGTCGGGCACGATGTGGTAGTCCTTCAGGTGCAGGTTGATCGCGTAGGGCGCGAGCATCTTCACCGTCGTCATCGGCCATTCGCCGGCGCAGATCGAATTCGCGACGTCGAGGCAGACGCCGAGCGCATCGTCGGCGACGGTATCGAGCAGATCCACGATGCGCGGCGAGGGGTAGTTGAAGTGGTTCTCGATGGCAAAGCGCAGGCCGGCGCGCTTGCCGTCCGGCAGCAATTCGCGGATCTGGGCCGCAAGCTCCGGTACCGGGACAAGAGCGTCGTCGGCGTCGAGCGCCACGCGCAGGATCCTCGCGCCGATGCGCTCGCCGATCGGGATGTAGCGCGCCAGCTCCTCGGCATCGAAGGATTGCGTTCCGAGTTCCAGCGTCATGCCGTACCCGTCCGCGCGGGCCTTCAGCGCCCGGTGCTCGTCCGCCGTCAGGCGGTCGAGCGGCAGGTTGTCGGCATATTGCACGAGCGCCAGCCCGTGATCATGCGCGATCTCCAGCACCGCCATGGCCGTCATCGGCGTTTCCGGCTGCAGGTCCCGGATGCCGATCGACCAGCGGAAGGCGTAGCTTCCCAAGCCCAGTTTCATGCCGCCCTCCCGGACATCCGCGCGCGGATCAATGGATCAGCGAGCCGCCGTTGACGTCGACCTCGGAGCCGGTGACATAGGCCGAGAGGTCGGAGGCGAGGAACAGCGCGCAGCCGGCGACGTCCTCGGCCGTGCCCGGCCGGCCCATCGGGATGCCGGCCTTGATCTCGACGAGCTTTTCCGGCGTCAGCAGGCCGGCGGTGATGTCGGTCGCGATGAAGCCGGGGCAGATGGCGTTGACGCGCACATTGTCGGGCGCCAGCTCACGCGCCATCGCCTTGGTGAGCCCGAGCACGCCGGCCTTGGCCGCCGAATAATGCGGGCCGCCGAAGATGCCGCCGCCGCGCTGGGCGGAAACCGAGGAGAGGTTGACGATCCTGCCTTCCTTGCGCGCGCGCATGTGCGGAATGACCGCCTGGCTGCAATAGAGCGTGCCGCGCAGGTTGACGTCGAGCACCGCGTCGTAATTCTTCGGCGCGATCTCCATGATCTTGAGTGGCTGGGTGATGCCGGCATTGTTGACGAGGATGTCGATCGCGCCCCAGGTGGCGGCGAGCCTGTCCATCACCGCCTTGACGCCGTCGAGATCGGTGACGTCGCAGGCCATGCCGACATGCTGCGGTCCGAGATCGGCGGCAGCCTCCTTGGCGGCCGTTTCGTCGAGATCGAGGATGGCGACCGTCGCGCCGTGCTCGGCGAAAAGCTTCGCGGTTGCCTTGCCGAGCCCGCGCTTCGAAGCCGCGCCGGTGACGACGGCGAATTTGCCCTGGAGCAGCGCTGTAGCCATGGATGTTCTCCCTTGAGTCTCAAGCCCCGACGCCTGTCGCGGGCGATGTATTCGTTGAAACCGTGTCAGAGCCAGTCGCGGATCTGCGTCACCATCGCGGCGGTCGAGATGCCGTAGCGGTCGTGCAGCGTCGGCAGCGCGCCTGCATCGAGGAACCGGTCCGGCAGGCCGATCATGCGGAATGTCGGGGTCACGCCGTTGGTCAGCAGCGTCGAAGCGACCGCCTCGCCGAGGCCGCCGACCTTGGTGTGGTTTTCCGCCGTAACGACCAGCCGCCCGCCCCTGCCGGCCTCGGCCAGGATGGTTTCGGTGTCGAGCGGCTTGATCGTCGGGCAATGCAGCACGGCGACAGAAATGCCGTCGCGCGCCATCTCCTCGGCCGCATCAAGCGCGCGCATCGTCATGAAGCCCGACGCGATGACCAGCGCATCCGTGCCGTCGCGGAGTAACTTGGCCTTGCCGAGTTCGAACCGGTAATCCGGGCAGTGGCGGCGGATGACGGACGCCACCTTGCCGCGCGGCAGGCGCATGTAGACCGGTCCAGGATGCGCGACGATCGCCGGCACCGCTTCCATCACGTCGATCGCGTCGCAGGGATCGACGATGGTGAGGTTCGGCAGGCCGCGAAAGATCGCGATGTCTTCGGTCGCCTGATGGCTCGGCCCGTATCCGGTCGTGAGCCCCGGCAGCGCACAGACGATCTTGACCGGCAGGTATTCCTCGGCGATCGCCATGGCGATGAAATCGTAGGCCCGGCGTGAGGCAAAGACGGCGTAGGTGGTGGCGAAGGGTATGAAGCCCTCGCGCGCCATGCCGGCGGCAGCCGAGATCATCACCTGCTCGGCCATGCCCATCTGGTAGAAGCGCTCAGGAAAAGCCTCGGCGAAGATGTGCAGGTCGGTGTATTTGGCAAGATCGGCGGTAAGGCCGACGATGCGGTCGTTCTTCCTGGCTTCCGCGACCAGCGCGTGGCCGAAGGGTGCGGAGACGGTCTCGTAGCCTTCCGCGGCCAGCGAGGCGATCATCGCGGAGGTGCGTCCGCCCTCGCCGGGCTTCGGCGCGCTACGCGGTTCCCATTTGCGGTGCGGATCGTAGGCGCGGCTTGCGGCCATGGTACTTTCCTCCCTCATGCTGGCCGGTTTGCGTCGAGCACGGCAAGCGCCTTCTGCCATTCATCGGCCTCGACCCGGACGAAATGCATGATCTCGCGCGCCTCCAGGAAGGGCACGCCCTTGCACATGACGGTGTCGCAGACGATGACGCGTGGCCTGGGTTCGGCGAGATTGCGGGCGGTGTCGAAGGCGGCGACGAGGGCCTTGATGTCGTTGCCGTCGACGCGCTGCACATGCCAGCCGAAGGCCGCCCATTTGTCGGCAAGCGGCTCGGCGCTCAGCGTCTCGGTCGATTTGCCGTCGGCCTGCTGGTCGTTGAAATCGACGATGGAGACGAGATTGTCGAGCCTGTGATGGGCCGCCGACATGGCCGCCTCCCAGGTCGAGCCCTCACCCAGCTCGCCGTCGGACATCAGGTTGTAGACGAAGGCCGGGTTCTTCTTGGCCTTCAGGCCGAGCGCCATGCCGACGCCGATGCCGAGCCCCTGGCCGAGCGAGCCGCCGGTGATCTCCATGCCGGGCGTATAGGCGGCCATGCCGGACATCGGCAGGCGGCTGTCGTCGGTGCCATAGGTCTCCAGTTCCTGCTCGGGCAGGATGCCGGCCTCGATGAGGGCCGCATAGAGCGCGATCGCATAATGGCCGATGGACAAGAGGAAGCGATCGCGGCCTTCCCATTCCGGATCGTCCGGCCTGTGGGTCAGCGCATGGAAATAGGAAACGGCGAGAACGTCGGCGATGCCGAGCGCCTGGCCGACATATCCCTGCCCCTGCACCTCGCCCATGCGCACGGCCTTACGGCGGATTTCCCACGCGCGGCGTGCAAGACTCATGTTCGACAGCTGAATTGCCGGGCTCTGGCTGGTCATGGTTCCTCCCGTCCCGCGAGGCAGCACCGCTGCGCTCACGCCTCAACTACTGACCCCGGAAGCGGCAGCCTGACAATTAAGATATTCGAACAAGTTGTTTAGGAAAACTTAGGTGACGTGTTCCTCTAGATGAGCGAGGGTCTGGCAAGGCGGGCGAGGAGGACGCTCCGCTGCAGGAACGATCGGTCCCCTTTGCCGCTAGCCGGCAGACGAATGAGGGACAGCCGAACGCCCCTGCAGCACGCGGAGGATTTCCCTTTCGCTGACCGATACCGCACCCACGCTCTCAGGGAGGAGACACATGAATATCCGTCATCTGTTGGCCGCTGCCGCCATTGCGCTCTGCGCCAGCCAGACAAGCGCCCAGACATTCCAGCTTTCGCACAACGCCGCCACCGGCAACCCGAAGGACGTCGCTTCGCTGAAGTTCGCCGAACTCGTCGAGCAGAAGACTGATGGCCGGCTGAAGGTCGATGTCGGCGGCGCCGCACAGTTCGGCGACGACGCCGAGACGATCACCAACATGCGCCTTGGCACCATCGCGTTTTCGGCCAACTCGCAGGGCACCACGTCGGCCGTCGTGCCGGAGATCGCGCTTCTCGGCCTTCCCTTCCTGTTCCAGAGCCTCGACCAGGCCGAGGCGGTGATGGACGGCCCGGTCGGCGACAAGATCGCGGCTGCTGCGGAAGTGCAAGGCCTCGTCGTGCTCGGCTGGTGGAACAACGGCATCCGCGAGACCTCCAATTCCAAGATGCCGATCACCGTGCCGGGTGATCTCGCCGGCATGAAGATCCGCACGCCGCCGGATCCGATGACCGTCGATATCTTCGCCGCTCTCGGCGCCTCGCCGACGCCGATGGCCTTTTCGGAGCTCTACATCGCGCTCCAGCAGGGCGTCGTCGATGGCCAGGAGAACCCGCTGATCAACATCTATTCGTCCAAGCTGCACGAGGTTCAGCCCTTCATCTCGATGACCAACCATAAATACGAGGCGACACCGTTCCTCGCTTCCAAGATGGTCTTTGACACGCTCTCGCCGGAAGACCAGCAGATCCTGCGCGACGCGGCGAAGGAAGCCGGAGACCTGAACCGCAAGATGGTGCGCGACCAGTCGGACGAACTTCTCGGCACGCTGAAGGATGCCGGCATCAAGGTCAACGAGGTCGATCCCGCCCCCTTCGTCGCGGCAACCCAGTCGGTCTACGACAAGTGGCGCGAGCAGTATCCGGAGCTCGTCGACGAACTTGTCGCAGCGGCCAAGGATGCGGCGGAGAAATGATGACGCCGGGCGACGTCCGCAACAAAGGTGCCAAGGCGGGTTCTCCCGCCTTGCGCATCGCCGACGGGATCGGCCTCGTGCTGGACCGGATCGCCGTGGTCATCGCGGTCGGCTCGGTCATCGCCATCTTTCTCGCGCTGATGGCGGAGGTGATCGTCCGCTACCTGACCCAGGCCGGTCTCGGATGGCCGAACGAGGTGCCCAACCTGCTGTTTCCCTGGCTGATCATGGGCGGTATCGTCATCGGTGCCCATCGCGGCGCGCATATCGCCGCCGAAGCCTTTCAGGCGCTGTTGAGCGCCGAACAGCTTCGCATCCTGCTCGTACTGATCCATCTTCTGGTGGCGGTCTCCTTCGCCTTCCTCGCCTATCTCTCATTGCAGGTGATCTCTATCACCAAGGCGCAGGTCTTTCCGATGACCGGTCTCGGTCAGGCCTGGGCCTACAGTTCGCTGCTCTTCGGCTTCGGCGGCATCACGCTCGCCTCGCTCGTCAATCTCGTACGCGTCGCCTGCTGCGACAACCCGCGGACCCTGCATGAACCGGACACGGAGCATATGACATGACCGCCATCATGACCGGTCTCTTCGCGGCGATGCTGGCGCTCTCGGTGCCCGTCGGCTACGCGCTGATCATCGCCGCCGGCGCAGCCATCCTCATCAACGGTGGCACGCCGACCGTCGTCGCGGTCGTCAAGCTGTTCCAGCCGACGCAAAGCTTTCCGCTGCTCGCCATCCCCTTCTTCATCCTGTCGGGCTCTCTGATGATGTCAGGCACGCTCGGACAGAAGCTCGTCCAGTTCGCGGCCTCCCTTGTCGGCCGCTTCCATGGCGGCATGGGCCAGGTGACGGTCGTCGGTTCGACGATCTTCGGCGGCGTCTCCGGCTCCGCGGTCGCGGAAGCCTCGGCGCTCGGCTCGATGCTGATCCCCTGGCAGAAGCGCGAGGGCTATCCGGCGGGCTTTGCCGCCGCCGTCACCGCCTCCTCCTCGACGATCGCCGGCCTCATCCCGCCGTCGATTCCGCTCATCCTCTATTCGACGGTCTCCAACGCCTCGATCGCCGCGTTGTTCTCGGCAGCCGTCCTGCCCGGCCTGATGCTGGCAGCCGGCATGATGGTCGTCTGCTATCTCTCGGGACGCATCCGCAACTTCCCGCGCCTCACCAATACCGGCGCGCTCGGGACCTTCGGCAGGTCGCTGGTCTCGGCGCTACCGGCGCTGCTGATGCCCTTCTTCATCGTCGTGCTCTTACGCGCGGGCATCGCCACGCCGACGGAAGTCAGCGTCATCGCCGTCTTCTACGCGCTCGTCGTCAGCTTGGTGATCTACCGCGACCTGACCTGGCAACGCATCAACGCGGCCCTCGTCGGCACGGTCATCACGACCGGCGTCGTCATGCTCGTCATCACCGCGTCGAGCCTCGTCGGCCATGTGCTGATCTCGGAGCGCATCCCGACGCTCGTCGCCCAGTGGGCGCAGGAAACTCTGGTCAACGCGTTCCTGATCATCCTGATGATGAACCTCATCATGCTCGTCATCGGCATGTTCCTCGACCTGCCGGCCGCCATCCTGCTGCTCGGCCCGACCTTCGTCGCGATCGGCCATGCGATCGGCATGGATCCGATCCAGCTTGGCGTGATGATCTGCATCAACCTGTCGATCGGCCTCTTCACGCCGCCGATCGGCACGACGCTCTTCATCGGTGCGGTCATCGCCCGCGTGCCGATCGGTGCCGTGGTGAAGGAGCTCTGGCCCTTCTACCTTGTCGCCCTGACGGTGCTGCTGCTGATGTCCTACATTCCCGCGCTGACGATCTATTGAGGCCGATATGACCGACAAGACAACGATCGCCTTCGTCGGCCTCGGCTCCATGGGCCTGCCGATGGCAAAGAACCTGGTGAAGGCCGGGCATAGCGTACGCGGCTTCGACATGAGGCGCGAGGCCATGGATGCGCTCGCGGCCGCCGGCGGAGAAAGATCGGCCGATCTTGCGGCGGCCTGCGAAGAGGCTTCGGTGCTGATCCTGATGGTCGTTAATGCGGCGCAGGCGCGGAACGTGCTGATCGATGCCGGCGCGCTTTCAGCTCTTCCGGCCGGCACCCATGTCTGCCTGATGGCAACCTGCCCGCCCGACGAGGTGGTGGCGCTCGGCGCCGAGGTGCGGACTGCAGGCAAGGTGCTGGTCGACTGCCCGGTCTCGGGCGGCGTGGTCGGCGCGAAGGCCGGGACCCTGACCATCATGGTCGGAGCGCCGAAGGCGGCTTTCGACGCCGTCGCGCCGATCCTGCGCGCCATGGGAGACAAGCTCTATCATTGCGGGCCCGAGGTCGGACAGGGCGCCGTCGTCAAGGCCATCAACCAGCTCCTCTGCGGCGTGCATCTGGCCGCCGCCGGCGAGGCGCTGGCGCTCGGGCAGAAGGCCGGCGTCGATGTGGCCACCCTGCTCGACATCGTCTCCGGCTCGGCCGCGTCCAGCTGGATGCTGAAGGATCGCGGACCCCGCATGCTGATGGACGAACCGCCCGTCACCAGCGCCGTCGACATCTTCGTCAAGGACCTCGGCATCGCGCTGTCCGCCGGCCGTTCGTCCGGCATGGGCCTGCCGCTCGCCGCCGCCGCGCACCAGATGTTCCTCGCCGAAAGCGGCAGCGGCAACGGGCTTGCCGACGACAGCCAGGTGATCGCCGCCTATCGCCGCCTCAACGGCATCTCTTGACAGAACCGCCGCACCGCGCCCCTTTTGGCGGGTGGTGCCGCGGTCTTTCTTTCCGCTGCGCCGCGTGGCCCCCGCGCGGAGGAAGGCGTGCCGATCAATCCGAACCTCAATTCGCTCGCCTATTTCGAGGCCGTCGCGCGCACCGGCCGCGTGTCGCTGGCGGCTGCCGAACTCGGCGTCTCGGCCGCCGCCGTCAGCCAGCAGCTGAAGCAGCTCGAAGAGCAGTGGGGCGTGCGTCTTTTCCGCCGCAAGGACCGTCGCCTGACGCTGACGATCGACGGCGAGATGCTGTACCAGACGACGACCACCGCCTTCCGCATGATCCGCGGCGCGCGCTCCGCCGTGCTTCGCCAGCGCAACAGCCGGCAACTGACGATCCGCTCCAGCCCGAGCTTCGCGGTGCGCTGGCTGACGCCGCGGCTCAAGCATTTCCTTGACGCCAATCCGGAATGGGGCGTGCGCGTCGATGCCACGCCGGACTTTTCCGACTTCGAGACGGAAGTGGTCGATCTCGACTTACGATACGGCTCCGGCGCCTGGGAAGATCTGCATACGGAGTGCATCATCAACGATTTCGTGCTGCCGATGTGCAGCCCGGCCTATCGCGACCGGATGATGGCGCTCGGCGACGACCCGGCGGCGCTCCTGTCGCAGGCCCGGCTCATCCACTCGGTGAAGGCGCTTTATCAATGGGACCTGTGGCTGATCGTGCATGGCATCGATCCACCGACGGAGCAGGCGCCGCTGCGCTTCGACCGCTCGTCGATGGCGATCCAGCTTGCCCGCGACGGCGCCGGCGTCGTGCTCGATTCGGCGACGCTGGCGCAGGAGGATCTCGAACGCGGCACGCTCGTACCGCTCTCCACCGTCTTCGACGTCGTCGAATTTCCCGCCTACTGGGTCGTCTGCCCCGTCCGCCACGTCAGCCGCCGCACGGTGCGCCTCTTCACCGACTGGATCCGAGAGGAAGCCCGCAGTTTCGACCATCTGGCGCGGACGATGCTCGGCACCCTCGGCTGCCGCTTCCGCCTTGCGCGGGACGGGGAGCCGGGACTGCGCTAAAGCGCGGAAACAGATGCTGAAATTACGTCAGGGTTTCAGGCATTTTGAATCAGTCACGCCATGATGGAACTTGGTTGCCGTTCCCTAACATCCCCGCTTGCGGAGCCCGTCGTAACAAGCGCATGGCGTCCCGGAACAGCAAAACGCAGCACCCTAGAAATAGTGGGCGTGAACACGCCTGATCTCATCCACTTTTGCGAGCGTTCCGGACAAATGGCGTCGGACTGCGTTCTGCGCCCCCGAAACATCGAGCGCCTTCATCCGATCGAGAATCTCGGTGTGGGCGGCGAGGATCGTCGCGGCCTTGCCCGGATCCATCAGGTTCAGCCGGCGCAGGCGGTCGATATGGCCCGAGCGCGACTGTACAACCTGCCAGAGGTCCGGCACGCCGGCCGCCTCGAACAGCATCTGGTGAAACTGGCGGTCGAGCTGGCCGAACCGGGCGAGGTCACCGTCGATGGTGAGCGCCGTCTCCTGCTGCCGCACGATCCGCATCGCCTGCCCGACAGCCGGTTGCCCGGCTTCGGTGGCGAGCGCCCGCACGACCTCGAGTTCCAGCGACATGCGCAGGAACTGCGTCTCGCGCGCCTGCTTGAGATCGATGCGCGTCACCTCGGTCCGCGACTGCGGATAGATGACGACGAGGCCCTCCTTTTCCAGCATCTGCAAGGCATCGCGCACCGGGGTCTGGCTGACGCCGTAGCCCGCGGCGAGGTCGTTGCGCGACAGTTGCAGGCCGGGCGGCAGCTCCAGCGCGATGATGCGACCGCGCAGCAAGTCATAGAGCTGGTGTGCCGTCGAGGTGCGTCGGATCGCCGTCACGGGCGCCTCTTCGGCGGCGCGGTCGGGCAACGGGCTGGCTGATGGCATTGGCGTTTCCTCGATGAACGATTCACTATAGCGCGGCGATTGACAGGGCGAAACTAATATATTAGTGCATTTATGCAGGAGATGGAGGTCTCCACGATTTTTCCATGGGAGGACAGAATGAACGTCAAGCTTACCCTGCTCGCCGGCTGTGCCGCGCTTGCCTTCGCATCCGCCGCCCGCGCGGACACCTATTCCATCCAGTCGTCGTTCAATGCCGGCGATTTCTCCATGACATACCTCACCGAGAACTGGCTGCCGAAGATCAAGGAAATGACCGGCGACCGGATCGAGATCACGCTGACGCCGAACGCATCCGTCGTTCCGGCCAAGGAAACGCCGGAGGCCGTCGCGGCCGGCGTCATCGACGGCGATTTCACCTCGGTCAATTATTTCTCCGGCATCGAGCCCGCCTTCGCCATCATGGCGGATCTGATCTCCGGCTACGACACCCCGGCCCAGATGCTCGGCTTCTGCAAGGACGACGGCGGTGAGGAGATGCAGCAGAAGATCCTCGACAGCGTCACCGGCGGCGAGGTTCATCTGATTGCCTGTGGTCCCTATAGCCGTGAATCGCTGCCGGCACGCACGCCGATCCGCACCTTCGAGGATCTCAAGGGCAAGAAGATTCGCGCCCCGGAAGGCCTCGCTTCCGCCGTCTTCGCCTCGGCCGGCGCAAGCCCGGTCTCCATCCCCTTCTCGGAAGTCTACGGCGCGCTCGAAAAGGGCATCGTCGATGCGGCGGATGCGTCCGCCTATGTCAACAACGTGGCGACCGGCCTGCACGATGTCGCCCCCTACCCGCTCTATCCGGGCATCCACTCCATGCCGCTCATGCAGTTCACGATGACGAAGGAGAAGTGGGAGGCGCTGTCGCCGGAAGACCAGAAGGCGCTGCGCGACTGGTGGTATGCCGCCATGGAGGACCTGACGAAGGTCGTCGACGCGCAGGACCAGGAGAAGGCCAAGGCCGATGCCGCCGGCGGCAAGATCGAGGTCATCGACTGGGCGCAGGAAGATCGCGACCAGCTTCGCGAAGTGGCCCGCGCCGAATGGCTGAAATTCGCCGAAAAGAGCGATCTCGCCCGCGAGGCGCTGGACGCCAACCTCGCCTACATGAAAAAGATCGGCCTCCTGAAGGACTGACGTGCCGCCCGGCCGCTGGGCGGCCGGGCCTTTCCACCATCGCGCGGCCGGAGGGATCATGCGACACCTTCTTGCGCGCTATGCCGAGACCATGGACCGTTTCAGCGTCTTTGTCGGGCATGGCTGCTCAATCCTGTTTTTCGCCTGCATCATCGCCTCCGCGCTGGAAGTGGTGATGCGCTACGGTTTCGACAGGCCG
Source organism: Rhizobium alarense (assembly GCF_021555155.1). Lineage (GTDB taxonomy): Bacteria > Pseudomonadota > Alphaproteobacteria > Rhizobiales > Rhizobiaceae > Rhizobium_D > Rhizobium_D alarense. The sequence goes on along the minus strand of NZ_JAKGBU010000004.1, from coordinate 21,210 downwards.
ACGACCTGGTCGACGGAACTGTCAATAACGCTCTGCGCCACCGCCTGGGTGCTCGCCGTCGGCTATGTCACCGAGCGCAACCGGCACATTTCCATCACCATGCTGGAGATCGTCGTCGGACCAGGCGTCTGGCGCTATTTCAGGATCGTGCAACTCGTCGCCGCCTTCGGCGCGGTCTCCGTGCTGTCGATGGCGCTCTGGGGTCCCGCCTTAAAGGTCATCGGCCGGCCGGAATATTCCGGCACGGCGATGAACTCCCTGCAGCCGAGCTATCTCAAGGTGCTGCTGCTCGTCGGCTGCTGTCTCTATCTCCTGCAACTGGCAGCCAACATCATCCGCTGGTTCCAGCACACCGAGAAGGGGACTGTCGGTGGGCATTGAATATATCACCATCCTCATCGTCGTCTCGCTGTTGGCGTTGATGGCGATCGGCATCCCGCTCGGCATCACGACGCTGATCGTCTCGCTCGGCACCGCGATCCTCTATTTCGGCGAACGGGCCGGCTTCTTCATCGTCTCGGCCAATGTCACCGAGGTGCTGCACAAATACGAGCTGATCTCCGTCCCCTTCTTCGTCTTCATGGCGAATATCCTGGAACGCTCCGGCATCGCGCACTCGCTCTTCGAGTCGATGGCGATCATGGGCGGACGCTTCCGCGGCTCGGTCGGCGTGCAGACCTGTATCGTCGCCGTCGTGCTCGCCGCCATGTCCGGCATCATGGGCGGCGAGATCGTCATGCTGGGTCTCATCGCGCTGCCGCAGATGCTGCGCCTCGGCTATGACAAGAAGCTTGCGATCGGCATCATCTGCGCCGCAGGCGCGCTGGCGACCCTGATCCCGCCATCCGTCGTGCTAATCGTCTACGGGCTTGCCGCGCAGGTCTCGATCACCAAGCTCTTCGCTGCCTCGATCGGTCCCGGCCTGCTGCTCGCCTCGCTTTACATCCTCTACATCCTCGTGCGCGTGCGGCTCAATCCGGCGCTCGCCCCGATATACGACATTCCGGAAACCGGCCTGCCCTTCGTCAAACGCCTGCCGTTCCTGAAAGGCGTCATCCTGCCGGGCAGCCTGATCGGTGCCGTCCTCGGCGTCATCTATTCCGGCATCGCCACCGTCACCGAGGCGGCAGCGGTCGGCGCGGTCGGCGCGCTCGTCGTCGCGGCCGTCCGGCAGGAACTGACCTGGGTCAAGGCGCGCGACGCCATGCGCCAGACGGTTCTGACGGTCGGTTCCATCATCTGGCTGGTGCTCGGCGCCGTGGCGCTGATCGGCATCTACAACCGCATCGGCGGCGGCGATTTCCTGCGCGGCATCCTGACCTCGCTCGACGTCCCGCCGATCGCCGTCATCATCGTGATGATGCTGATCGTCATGGTGCTCGGCACCTTCCTCGAATGGATCGCGATCCTCTTCATCACGGTGCCGATCTTCGCGCCGGTGGTCATCGATCTCGGCTTCGATCCGATCTGGTTCGGCGTGCTCTTCGCGATGAACATCCAGATCTACTATCTGTCGCCGCCCTTCGGCCCCGCCTGCTTCTTCCTGAAATCGGTGGCGCCGAAGGAGATCAGCCTGCAGGATATCTTTGTCGCCGTTCTGCCCTTCATCGCCCTTCAGGTGCTCGGGCTGACGCTGGTGCTGTTCATCCCGCAGATCGCGCTCTTCATCCCGACGCTGCTGAATTGAGGAGGCTTGCACCATGACCGACGACAAGAACCTCAACCGGGACCTGATGCGGGGCGACGAAGACATCGCGCCGGAGGAATTCGCGGTCGATGAGGCGGCGGAACCCGATTTCGGCAACTGGCCGGAGATCGTCGGCACGGTCGCCACCGCGATCCTCGTCTGGTTCACCTTCGCATTCACGGGATAGATCGATGAAGCCCCGCAAAACCTATGACCAGCTCCGCTCCGCCCGATGGATGGTGCCGGACGACCAGCGTTCCTTCGGCCATCGCTCGCGCACCATGCAGATGGGCTACGATCCGGCCGACTGGGAAGGCAAGCCGATCATCGCCATCCTCAATACCTGGTCCGACGCCCAGCCCTGCCACATGCATTTCAAGGACCGCGTCGAATGGGTGAAGCGCGGCGTGCTGCAGGCGGGCGGTTTCCCGATGGAACTGCCGGCGCTGTCGCTCTCGGAGAATTTCGTCAAGCCGACGACGATGCTTTACCGCAACATGCTGGCGATGGAGACGGAGGAACTGCTGCGCTCCCATCCGATCGACGGCGCAGTGCTGATGGGCGGCTGCGACAAGACCACGCCCGGTCTCGTCATGGGTGCGCTCAGCATGGCCCTGCCCTTCGTCTTCCTGCCCGCCGGTCCGATGCTGCGCGGCAACTATGCCGGCAAGTATCTCGGCTCCGGCACGGACGGTTTCAAATACTGGGACGAACGCCGCGCCGGCACGATTTCCAAGGAGGAATGGCAGGGCATCGAGGGCGGCATCGCGCGCTCCTACGGTCACTGCATGACGATGGGCACCGCCTCCACCATGACGGCGATCGCCGAGGCCATGGGCCTGACGCTGCCCGGCGCATCCTCCATTCCAGCGGCCGACGCCAACCACCAGCGCATGTCGACCCAGTGCGGCCGGCGCATCGTCGAAATGGTCTGGGAGGATCTGACGCCCGACCAGGTCGTCACGCCGGCGGCGGTGGAAAACGCCGTCACGGTGGCGATGGCGACCGGCTGCTCGACCAATGCCATCATCCACCTGATCGCCATGGCGCGCCGCGCCGGTGTTCCCCTCGAACTGGATGATCTCGACCGGATCGGCCGCACCACGCCGGTCATCGCCAATATCCGCCCCTCCGGCTCCACCTATCTGATGGAGGATTTCTACTATGCCGGGGGCCTGCGCGCGCTCATGAAGCAGCTCGGCGGCAAGCTCGATAGTTCGGCGATCACCGTGAGCGGCCGGCCGCTCACAGAGGGGCTCGAGGAGGTGAAAATCTGGAACGACGACGTCATCCGTCCGCTGTCGGATCCCGTCTATCACGAGGGCTCGCTTGCCGTGCTGAAAGGCAATCTCTGCCCGGACGGCGCCGTCATCAAGCCTGCCGCCTGCGATCCGAAATTCCACCGCCATCGCGGCCCGGCGCTCGTCGCCGACAGCTATGCCGACCTCAAGGCGATCATCGACGATCCCGACCATCCGATGACGCCGGACACCGTGCTCGTGCTGCGCAATGCCGGCCCGCAGGGCGGCCCCGGCATGCCGGAATGGGGCATGATCCCGATGCCGAAAGCGCTTTTGAAATTGGGCTTGCGCGACATGGTCCGCATTTCGGATGCGCGCATGTCCGGCACCTCCTTCGGCGCCTGTGTGCTGCATGTCGCGCCGGAGGCCTATGTCGGCGGCCCGCTGGCGCTCCTGAAGACAGGCGACATGGTGGAGCTCGACATTCCGGACCGCCGGCTCGACATGCTCGTTGACCCAACGGAACTCGCAGCCCGCCGCGCCGCCTGGATGGCGCCGGAACCGCGCTACGGTCGCGGCTACGGCGTCATGTTCTCGAAGCACATCGAGCAGGCCGACAAGGGCTGCGACTTCGATTTCCTGAAAACCGACTACGGCCGTCCGGTGGACGAGCCGGCCATCAACTGACCCAATGTCCGAGGCAACCATGACCGACTACGTCCTTTCCGCCGAAACCCGCGCCAGTCTCATGACGGTATCGACCGCCTCTGTCGCCACCGCGCTCTACAAGCGCGGACTGCGCAACCAGTTCGTCCATAACGTCCGGCCCGTCGCCTGGAAGGGCGTCAACATGGTCGGCCAGGCCTTCACGCTGCGCTACATCCCGGCGCGCGAGGACCGCAATCCGATCACCGTCTTCCGAAATGCGGATCATCCGCAGCGCGTGGCGATCGAAACCTGCCCGGAAGGCTGGGTGCTGGTGATGGACAGCCGCAAGGATGCGCGCGCGGCTTCCGCCGGCTCCATCCTCGTGACGCGACTTGCGATCCGCGGCGGTGCCGGCATCGTCTCGGACGGTGGCTTCAGGGACTGCGAAGGCATCGGACGGCTCGACATGCCCGCCTACTGCCAGAATCCCTCGGCACCGACCAATCTGACGCTGCACGAGGCACTCGACATTAACGTGCCGATCTCCTGTGGCGATGTCGCGGTCTTCCCCGGCGACGTCATGCTTGGTGACGCCGACGGCGTCATGGTTATTCCCGCGCATCTTGTCGACGAGATCGCCGAGGAGTGCACCGGCATGGAGAGCTTCGAGGATTTCGTGCTGGAACAGGTACTCGAGGGGGCCGTCGTGATCGGCCTCTATCCGCCGACGACCGAGAAGGCCCAGGCAGACTACGCCGCCTGGCGCGAAAAGTCCGGCCGCTAGCCGGCCTACAGGACAACCATTCCGCGGCGCGAGGCGTCAGGCGCGACGGAGCCGACGGAAGAGAAGGCCTTTTCGACGAAATCACCGCTACCGAGGACGACATTCGGGAGTTCATCGCCGGCGGGCTTCGCGCACTGTTGCGAGCGCGGCGCTGAGAGATGACGATCCTGGCGCCACGCTCGTTGAGGTCGGCCACGATGACGTCGCTGCCGAATACCTTGTCGGCGATCCTTCTTCTTTGTGGTGTTTCAACACGACCACGTTGGCTATGAGACCTGCACGCGGAGGAGTTTTCCGATTGAATTTCCTGCATTTTCGCAGGCTGGAAGCGATATGTGGCGACCTTTGTCGCTCCGATGCGCCTTGGTTGGACGACGGATTGTCCGGCGTGTCGCTCTACGGCCTATCCGGCCGCGGCAAGGGCCTTCAAACCCCGCTTCATATTGTAGGCGATAGCGGTCAGGCGAATTTGAACGCCGCCTTTGCTAGCCCTCGCCATTGCATCCGGCGCAGGCCATGGCTTCGTTTCCATGTGCCGAAGATCGTCCCGATCCGACCGCGGATCCGGTGGATCGGTTGGTTCCAGGCATCGAGACGTGCTCGGATTTCGGCGTCGGCGCCGACATGGGCCTTGAAGCCACGGACCGCCGGGCGACCCTTGTGCTCGACCCAATGACCCTCGCCATCATCTTCACTTGCCGAAGCAACAATCGTCGCATCGACAAGCGTGCCGGTCTTCACCCGAATGCTTCCTGCCCAATCCTGCGACGGCTCACCACACACCTCCATCATTCGACAAAGGAATTGAATCATCCATAATTCAGCCGTCTATAAATCTCCGCGCACAGGTCTCATTGGCAAAGTGTCCGCACATTACTTCAGGCGCTTCTTCCGCACGTCCGACAACGTTCCGCCGGATACCGTCCTCGTTTCGATCCACGCCCCCGCGAGGGAGGCGACGTCCGAACAGAGCGAACGATCACCGTGGAATCGCAGGAATGCTACGTCGAAAGATCCCACGGATTCACGAGTGCAACGCCCATGCCCTCGAAATCCTTAACGTTGCGCGTGACCAGCGTCATACGATGGGTAAAGGCTGTCGCCGCAATATAGGCGTCATTGATCGGTTTGGGATTGGGTACATGCCATTGGGCCGCCTGAACGGCCGCCGCCTCGTCCAGGGGCAGGATGCGGCCGGAAAACGCTGTGAGAACGGCATTTTCCAGCCAGTTGCGCAACACCCTCCCGGCAGCTGGATCATTATGCTCCACCAGCCGAACGCCAATCTCCAGTTCATGCAGGACGACAGATGAAATGAAGGTCTCGGCCGGGTCGACGGCTTCGTTCCAGACCACGACATTGGGATCAGCCTTGCCGCTCGCGACCCTGCGCAGCTCGGACACGACATTGGTATCGAGCAACAGCATTAGGACAGGTCGACCGGTCGGGCGTGTTCGGTGCGCTGCGGGAGCGGCAAGTCAACATCGTCCGCTCCCGGCGCTGCCAGCATGTCACCTAGCGTCCGCATTTTGCCCGTAAGCCGCTTGTACTCGTCGAACGACAGGAGGACGTGCGCAGGCCGTCCTCTGTCTGTAATGATGACAGGTCCATCCTTGGCTGCGCGCTTTGCCCGGCCAAGGTCCTGATTGAGTTCTCGTCCTGAAAGCGTGGTGACGGTCATGGCGAGCCTCCAACATTCGTGGTTACGTAACCACATTTAATCTGCACACAGTGAAATTGCAAGATGCAGCCGCTGCAGGAAACAGATCGCGGGCCTGCCCGCTCTGTGGTCGGCAGGCGCGATCATGCAAAAATGAAGAGCATCGGAGAAATCAGCATAGCGCCGGCCGGGATTTCGGGAATTCTCGACATGCAAGGAGCAGAACCGCGGCAGCCGCAGGAGCTTCGACATCGTGGCCCGAAGGGGACGTGGGACCGACTGCCCCGCCCCGCTCCTTGCCCTCCATTTTTATGGGCAGGGAGGGGCATTTCGAGGGGTGGGCGGCGGGATCGGTATCGGCATCGCGTTGGTTCTCCATGGCTTCCACCTCGGTCGAGACCGAGCTAATTTATGGCGTGAAGGTAGGCCTTCGAAAAGCCAGGCTCGTGGTGGCCGGTCTGGCTGGAGCGGCTCGGCAGGCAGATGAACATCCGGCTTTGGAACCAGCGCCCGGACGTCATGTGTTCGAGACCTGAGCCGGCGTCTCCGACCGCCCGCTCGCACGCTTTGCGCGGCCGTCGCTGCGCAGAATGCCTGCAATCACCTGCTCCAGGGGTGCTGACGCGTCGAGTTTCCGCCACATGGTCCCGTCAGCTCCGCCGGCCTGGCGGGCAAGTTGCGCAGCGAGCACTCGCTGATCCGCATCCGAAGGGCCGCCCTTGCGGCTTAGCACCCGTGCCATCAGGACCGGCGGATCCACGTCGAGCCAGACGCCGCTGAAGGCAGCGCCACTCGCCTCGGCAGCCTCCTCGATCCGCCGCCGATTGAATGCGTCGTCGAAAACCGCATCAGCGACAACCGAGCCACCCTGCGCGAGGATCGATGCGGCGTGGCACGCCATTTCCCGATAGACCGTCTCGGACATCGCCGGGCGGTAGGCTTCCGACGGCAGCCGCGTTTCCGCGGAAACACCGTGCAAGGCTTTGCGGATACGGTCGCTCTCGATGACGCGTGCTCCCGCCGGCGCGCCGACCCGCGATGCCAGGTGGTCCGCAACCGTCGTCTTGCCTGAACCGCTGAGGCCTCCGATCGCGATCAGCACCGGGGGCTGTCCCTCAAGCAGCACATGCGCCAGCTCGAAATAACCCCTCGCTTCCGCCTCCAGCCGCGCGGCGTCCTGTCCGGGTTCTTCGGCCTGCGTGGCGGTGACATGGGCCCGTACCGCGGCGCGTATCGCCATGAAGAAAGGCATCAGGCAAAAGCCGTCTTCGTCGTCCGTCACGTCCAGATAACGGTTCATCACAAGGTTCGAAAGATCCTCGAAGCCCCTGTGCCAGAGATCCATCAGCAGGAAGGCGAGATCGTAGAGAACATCGACGGTTGCGATAGCGTCGTTAAACTCGATGCAGTCAAAAAGGCAGGGTTTGCCTTCAAGCAAACAGATGTTGCGCAGGTGAAGATCGCCATGGCAGCGGCGCAGCCGGCCGTTGCGGGCGCGATGGTCAAGCAGGACCGCATGCCGCACGAGCTTCGCCCGAAATTTCTGCCCGAGTGCATCAACTTCGGCGGCCTCGAAGATATGGCTCGTGGCGAATCCGGCATCATTAATGTCCAGGACCGCGGCAATGTTCCCGGCCCCCTCGCCGGTGACAACGACGGGAGCCCGGCGGTGAAAGGAGGCTATCATCCTCGCCGTTTCCGTCATCAGCTCCGGCGTCAGTTTTCCTCGTTGGGCCATGTGGTCGAAAAGCAGGTTCTGATCGAACCGTCGCATCTCCACGACGCAGTCGACCAGGGGGCCCTGCCCGTTCCATTCGAGTGCACCGTCGGTCTTCCGGGTGATGCGCCGGATGCCCAGATAGAGGCCGGGTGCGGTCTTCCCGTTCAATTCGACCTCCCTGCGGCACGCCGCCTCGCGGATCGTCGGCGTCGAGAAATCGACATAGGGGAGCTTCAGCGCCTTCTTCATCTTGAACGCACGGTCGCCGGCGAGCGCTATCAGGGAAATGTGCGTCTCGATCTGTTCCGGCGGCCTGCCCGGGTCGTGAGTTGCCGCCGCGGCCAGAAAGGCAATGGCGTCAGTCTGATCGTCCGTCGTCATCGAAGAAGCCTCCCGGCGCCATCCGTCGTTGCCGTAGTGTCAGCGGTCAGGCGTCCGGCGGCCTTGCGCTGTGTCAAAGACAAACCCCTCGGCGGCGCGCAAGAACGGCACGTGGCGGCCAGGTTCCGCGTATCCAGTCCTAAAACAAGTTGATCAAAGGCACGGTTCCATGAACGACATGCCGATCCACCACGGCCGCTACGACGCTCTCATCCGGCAGGCGGCAACTCTTCCACCGCTCAAGACAGCCGTTGTCCATCCTTGTTCGCCCGAAACGCTCCGTTCAGCCGTCGATCTCAAGGCTCAGGGCGTGCTCGACCCGGTGCTTGTCGGACCCCGACACAAGATCCGTGCCGTTGCGGAAGCCGCCGGCATTTCTCTGGCCGGAATGACCATCGAGCCGGTCGAGCACAGCCATGCCGCGGCCGACCGCGCCACCGAACTCGCCTCGACCGGCAGTGTCGGGGCGCTTATGAAAGGCAGCCTTCACAGCGACGAGCTATTGTCGGCGGTCGTCGGACCAAACTCGCGGCTGAAGACGGAAAGGCGAATGAGCCATGTCTATTTGATGGACGTTCCGGCCTACGACCGGCTTCTCGCCATCACCGATGCGGTGATCAACATAAAGCCGGATCTCGATCAGAAGCGGGACATCTGCCAGAATGCCGTCGATTTCCTGCGTCTTCTTGGCATCGAAACGCCCAAGGTCGCCGTGCTCGCCGCCGTCGAGACTGTCAACAGCCGGATGCAGGCGACGCTCGACGCCGCGGCACTGACGGTGATGAGTGCGCGCGGGCAGATCACAGACGCACTCGTCGATGGCCCGCTTGCCTTCGACAATGCGATCAACGTCGAAGCCAAAAGGGCCAAGTGCATCGCATCCCCGGTCGCGGGCTACGCCGACATCCTCCTCGTACCGGATATCGAGGCCGGCAATATTCTCGCCAAACAGCTCATCTACTTTGCCGGGGCGGACGCGGCCGGTCTCGTCCTCGGCGCCCGCGTGCCCATCATCCTGACGAGCCGGGCCGATTCTGCCAGGGTGCGTACCGCTTCCGCTGTCCTGGCAAAGCTCGTGGCCGCCGGCAGAAAGGAGACTGGAGGAAGCGCGTGACGCAGACACAGTTCCTGACGTTCAATGCCGGATCGTCCACGATCAAGATCGGCCTGTTCACGATCGAACAGGGCAGGCCGTCACGCATCGGCAAGGCGACGGTCGATCTCGTAGCGCGACCGCTGAAGCTTCACCTCCAGGCGCAGACGGATTCGTTTGTGTTGCCACTCGAGCGCGGGAACAGCGACGATCTCGATAGCCTGATGGGCGAAATTCTGGACAGGCTGAGCCGTTATTTCGATCTGCATTCGCTGATAGCGGCGGGTCATCGCATCGTCCACGGCGGCGATGTCTTCCAAGGTCCGGTCGCGCTCAACGCGGGATCCCTCGACAAGATCGAAGCCCTGGTCGAACTCGCGCCGCTCCACCAGCCGCAGGCGCTGCGGCTTCTGCGCGCCGTTCGCCATCTGAAGCCTGACCTTTACCAGACCGCGTCCTTCGACACGACATTCCACGCGACCGTACCCGACCTCGTCCGTCGCCTCGCCATCCCCCGCGACCTTCACGACCGCGGCGTCAAGCGCTACGGCTTCCATGGCCTCTCCTACCGTCATGTGGCCGGCGTCCTCGCCGAGAGGGAGCCTCAGATCGCCCGCGGCAAGGTGGTCATCGCCCATCTCGGCAGCGGCGCCAGTCTCTGTGCAACGGAGAACGGACTGAGCCGCGATACGAGCATGGGATTTTCCACGCTCGACGGCATTCCCATGGCGACACGCCCCGGCTGGCTTGATCCGGGCGCCGTCCTTCATCTCCTCGGCCCGCTCGGCAGGACGGTCGGGGAGGTCGAGGACATGCTCTATCACCGCTCCGGCCTTCTCGGCGTTTCGGGCGTGAGCGGCGATGTGCGGCAACTTCTGGCCGACGGCCGCGCGAGACGCGATCGATCTTTTCACGCTTCGCATTGCCGGCGAAATCGGCCGGCTGGCCTGCACCCTCCAGGGGCTCGACGCCATTGTGTTCACGGCCGGCATCGGCGAGAACCAGCCGGAAATCCGCCAACGCGTCGTCGACCGGCTGCGCTGGCTGGGCGTCGAACTCGACCCGCAGCCCAATGAGGCCAATGCCTTCAGGATCAGTACACCGGCGAGCCGCGTCGTCGCCCATGTCATTGCCACGGACGAGGAACAGGTCATTGCCGAAGAGTGTTTCAGCCTGGCCAGAAACACGGCAACACGGTGACCGATCCGTTCTTGATCGACCGCAAGAACAGGCTTGGTTTTGGCGATAGAGTGCACCCTCAACGAAGCATGGAGAGACCGATGCCACGAGACCTTTCGTCATCCGCAGCCTCCGGGATCGATGCGCAGGATCTGAAGCAACTGGATCGCTATTGGCGGGCCGCCAATTACCTGTCCGTCGGTCAGATCTATCTTCTCGACAATCCGCTTCTTCGCGCGCCGCTGAAGGCCGAACACGTCAAGCCGCGTCTGCTCGGTCACTGGGGGACGACGCCTGGACTCAACTTCATCTACGCCCACCTGAACCGCATCATCCGCGACCGCGACGTGAACATGATCTATATCTGCGGACCCGGCCATGGCGGGCCGGGCATGGTCGCCAACACTTATCTTGAAGGCAGCTACAGCGAAATCTACCCCGACATCCCGCAGGATGTGGACGGCATGCGCAAGCTGTTTCGCCAGTTCTCGTTCCCCGGCGGCATTCCGAGCCACGCCGCACCCGAAACGCCGGGTTCCATCCATGAGGGTGGCGAACTCGGCTATGCGCTGGTGCATGCTTTCGGCGCGGCCTTCGACAATCCGGACCTTGTCGTCGCGTGCGTCGTCGGCGACGGCGAAGCGGAGACCGGCCCGCTGGCTGCAAGCTGGCACTCCAGCAAGTTCCTCAACCCGGCCCGCGACGGTGCCGTCCTGCCGATCCTGCATCTGAACGGCTACAAGATCGCCAATCCGACGCTGCTTGCCCGTATGGACGACAGTGATCTCGATCATCTCTTCCGCGGCTACGGCTACGAGACCTTCTTCGTCGAGGGCCATGAACCGGACGACATGCACCGGCAGATGGCCTCGACGCTCGACGTGATCTTCGACCGGATCCGGATGATCCAGGACGAGGCGCGGGGAGGATTGGCCGCTGACAGTTGCCCCCGCTGGCCGATGATCGTGCTGCGCAGCCCGAAAGGCTGGACCGGCCCGAAGGAAGTGGATGGAAAGAAGGTCGAGGATTTCTGGCGGTCACACCAGGTGCCGGTCGCCAACTGCCGGGAGAACGACGGCCACCGGACGATCCTCGAAGACTGGATGCGCAGTTACGATCCGGAAGACCTGTTTGATGCTGATGGTCGACTCAGGAAAGATCTTCAAGACCTTGCACCCGCCGGCGACCGCCGCATGGGTGCCAATCCGCATGCGAATGGCGGATTGCTCCGGCGGGAATTGATCGTTCCCGATATTGCGGACTACGCGGTGGACGTCTCCGAGCGTGGCGCTTCGATGGTACAGACGACAGCCGTACTTGGCCAATATCTGCGCGACACCCTGAAGCTCAACGAGGCGAATACGAATTTCCGCATTTTCGGCCCGGACGAAACGGAATCGAACCGGCTCGGCGCGGTCTTCGAGGCGACCGACAGGGTCTGGATGGAAAGGATCGAGCCCTACGACGTTCACCTGTCACGAGACGGGCGCGTCATGGAGGTGCTTTCCGAACATCTTTGCCAGGGGTGGCTCGAAGGCTATCTGCTTTCCGGCCGGCACGGGTTCTTCTCCTGCTACGAAGCCTTCATCCACATCGTCGACTCGATGTTCAACCAGCATGCCAAATGGCTGAAGGTTTCGCGCGAACTGGAATGGCGCAGGCCCGTCTCGTCGCTGAACTACCTGTTGACATCGCATGTCTGGCGGCAGGACCACAACGGCTTTTCCCACCAGGATCCCGGCTTCGTCGACCTGGTGGCAAACAAGACGGCGGACGTCGTGCGCATCTATCTGCCGCCCGACGCGAATACGCTGCTGTGCATCGGCGACCATTGCCTGAAGACCTGGAACCGGATCAACGTCATCGTTGCCGGCAAGCAGCCGGAACCGCAATGGCTGACGATGGAGGAGGCGAAGATCCATTGCACGGCCGGTATCGGCATCTGGGACTGGGCCGGCAACGAAGACGGTGCAAGCGCCCCGGACGTGGTGATGGCCTGCGCCGGCGACGTGCCGGCGATGGAGACGCTTGCCGCCGTTATGCTGTTGCGCGCCGCCTTGCCGGCTCTGAGGATCCGCGCGGTAAACGTCGTCGACCTGATGATGCTGCAATCCCCCGAGCATCATCCGCATGGCATGCCGGACGCCGAATTCGACCGTCTCTTCACGACCGACCGGCCGGTGATTTTCGCCTACCACGGCTATCCCTACCTCATTCATCGGATGACCTACAAGCGGACCAACCACCGCAACATTCATGTGCGCGGCTTCATCGAGGAAGGAACGACCACCACACCCTTCGACATGACGGTGCTGAACGGGCTTGACCGCTATCATCTCGCCATCGACGCGATCGAGCGCGTTCCGGGTCTGAACGAAATGGCCGGGGACGTCGTCAGTGCCCTCAAGGCGAAGCTTGAAGCGCACCATCAGTACGTGCGGGAATACGGGGAGGACATGCCGGAAATCCGGACCTGGAGATGGAAGCCATGATGCGGGCTGCGGCTCCTGCCCTTCGGTACACAGCCGATGGCGCTGAGCCCCGACTGGGGCTTGGCCACGCGCAGGCGAGCGCCCTTCTCGACGAATACGGAGAGAATGTGCTGCCGGCACCATCAGCGCCGTCGCTCGTCGTCACCTTCATTCGGCAGTTCAGCAGCCCCTTGATCTATATCCTGCTGCTGGCCGCGGCGGTTTCGCTGTTCGTCAGCGACGTCGAGGATGCTGTCTTCATCGGTGTTGTCCTGCTCGCCAACGGCATTGTCGGCGCGATCCAGGAACATTCGGCCTCACGCGCCGCCGCTTCTCTTCGGGACCTTGAACAAACGATGGCGACGGTTATTCGTCAGGGCGAGGTCCACGAGATCGAGGCACGGCTGCTGGTTCCCGGCGACCTCGTCCTGCTGGAGGCGGGCGCAAAGGTTCCGGCCGATCTGAAGCTCAGCGAAACCAGCAATCTGCTTTGCGACGAGTCTCTTTTGACAGGGGAGTCCGTGCCGGTTCGCAAGGCGGGTGGCGCCTTGCGCCCGGACACAGATGGTCCCGATGCCCGCGCCTTCGCGGGAACGCTGGTGACGCGCGGCAGGGGTCGGGGGCTTGTCGTGGCGACAGGGGTTGCAACCGAACTCGGGAAGATCGCTTCCGAGATCGGCAAGGCCTCGCTCTCGCGGCCTCCACTGATGATCCGGCTCGCGCGCTTCTCCAACCTGATCGCCTGGACAGTCGGCCTTGTATCGCTGGTTCTGATCGCCGTCGGCCTGCTTCGCGGTCTGGCCTGGAACGAACTCTTCCTGATGGCGGTCGGTCTTGCGGTGAGCGCCATACCGGAAGGCCTGCCGATTGCCATTTCCGTGGCCCTGGCGATCAGCATGCGGCGCATGGCAAGAAGAAATGTCATCGTGCGGCGCATGGCGGCCGTCGAATCGCTCGGCTCCTGCACGATGATCGCAACGGACAAGACGGGCACGCTGACCCTCAACGAGTTGTCCGTGACCGACATCCGCCTGCCGGACGGAACAGACCTCGTGATCGACGCGGGTGCCGATCTCGACACATGCAGCATTCGCGGCGACGGATTGTGCCCGGCTGACGCGAGCCGGCGCGCCGCAAAGCTGCTGAAGGCAGCCGTTCTTCCGAATGAAGGGGCTCTGTTGCGTGACGAAGACGGCTGGCGAGGTCTCGGTGATACCGTCGATGTCGCACTGCTTGCCGCCGCGCAAAAGGGTGGCCTCGCACGAGAAGAACTCTGGTCGGCCTATCCCCTGGTGACACGCATTCCCTATGAGCCGGACCTGAAATATGCCGCTTCGTTTCACCGGCGCGGCGACACGGCGCGCATCTTTGTCAAGGGATCGGCCGAAGTGCTGATCGACATGGCGGACCGCATGGATGCCGGCAACGGTCCGGTTGCAATTGATCGCACGGCTTTGCTTCGGCAACAGGAGGAGATGGCAGGACGCGGGCTGCGCGTGCTCGGCTTTGCGGAAGGCACGATCTCCAGCGCCAAGGACGAAGTCTTCGGCCATCATCATCTTGTCGATCTCGTTTTTCTCGGCATCGCCGGCATGAAGGACCCGGTCCGGCCGGAGGTGCCGACGGCGATCCGCGCCTGCCAGGTGGCCGGCATTGAGGTCGCCATGGTGACAGGCGACGACCCGCATACCGCGGCGGCCGTTGCGGCCGAAGCAGGCCTTGTGTTCCAGCCCGATCAGGTCACGACGGGTGCGAAGGTTCTGGCTGCCGAGGAGGCCGGGGAGCATGTGCTCGACGTATTGACACGCACCACCCGAATTTTTGCCCGTGTCGCCCCATCGCAGAAGCTGGCGATCGTCCTGTCACTCGCCCGCAACGGCCATTTCGTCGCGGTCACCGGCGATGGGGTGAACGACTCGCCTGCCTTGAAACATGCCCATGTCGGTGTGGCCATGGGGCGCAAGGGCACGGATGTCGCCAAGGAAAGCGCCGACATCGTCGTCACCGACGACAACTTCGCCTCGATCGTCACCGGCATCAGTGAAGGCCGTGCGGCCTACGGCAATATCCGCAAGGTCATCCTGATGCTGGTGGCAACCGGTTCAGCGGAACTGTTTCTTTTCCTGCTCGCAATTCCGCTCGGACTTCCGATGCCGCTTCTCCCGGTGCAGCTCCTTTGGCTCAACCTCGTGACCAACGGCATCCAGGACGTGGCGCTTGCCGCCGAGGCGCCGGAAGGCGACGAACTCTCCCGCCCTCCCCGCAACCCGAAGGAGCCGATCTTCGACCGGATCATGCTCCGGCGCATCCTCGTCTCGACGCTCGTTATCGGTGGTGGTGGCTTTGCCGTCTTCTACGGGCTGCTGCGGCTCGGCTACGCGGTGGATGCGGCACGCAACATGCTATTGCTGCTCTTTGTGATGTTCGAGAACGTGCAGACACTGACGAGCCGTTCGGAGCGCCGCTCACTCTTCTCGCTGCCCTTCTTCGGAAATCCGCTGCTTCTCGTCGCGATCATGGCAACGCAGGCGCTGCATATCGCGGCGATGTACGTGCCATGGTTCCGCGACACACTGGAAATCGCGCCGATCTCGACGGCCGAATGGGCGTTGATGCTGCTTGCGGCATCGTCGATCCTGGCCGTCACCGAACTTGACAAGTGGTGCCTGAGGCGCGCGCGCCGGTGACATCAAACGGGCCGGCTTGCCTCGCAGTCGGCGCAGCAGCGATTGTCTCGTGTAGACGAGGATGGCCGTGCCAATGGTGCCGGCCACGGCAGCGTCAAGCGGCACGACGACATCGATCGGTCCGCCGATGTCTCCCGGATGCGAATGCGTCATGCGGCGCACGCAGGTGACGGCGGCAACGGCGCCGAACGGCATCGCAGGCAGCGCCACCGGAATTTACGCCCCGACATGACCCGGTCGCGTCCCGTCGGATCCTCAGGTGCGCAGCACCCGATAGATCGCCGGGATGACCAGAACCGTCAGCAGCGTCGACGACGCGAGCCCGAAGAGCAGCGAGATCGCGAGACCCTGGAAGATGGGATCGGTCAGGATCACGACGGCGCCAATCATCGCCGCCACTGCCGTCAGCAGGATCGGCTTGAAGCGGATCGAGCCGGCTTCGATAAGGACTTCCGTCAACGGTCTCGTGCGTGTTCCTTCCCCGTCGACGGCAGCGACTTCGCGCGGTGCGTGGCGGATGAAGTCTACGAGCAGGATCGAGTTGCGCACGATGATGCCGGCGAGCGCGATGAAGCCGATCATCGAGGTGGCCGAGAACGGCGCTCCGAACAGCCAGTGCCCGCCGAGGATGCCGATGAAGGTCAACGGGATCGGCGTCAGGATGACGAGGGGAACTTTGAAGGAACCGAACTGCGCGACGACCAGGATATAGATGCCGAGCAGCGCGACCATGAAGGCGGCCCCCATGTCACGGAACGTAACCCAGGTCACTTCCCATTCGCCGTCCCACAAGAGCGTGGACGCGCGGTCGTCCTCCGGCTGGCCATGAAGTGAGATCACCGGTTTCGGCAGCCCTGTCCAGTCCTGCCGGTCGAGCGCGGCCTGGACCGCAAGCATGCCGTAGAGCGGCGCCTCGAAGTCGCCGGCGAGCTCCGCCGTGACCATTTCCGTCGGCCGGCCATTGTGCCTGAAGACGGGGAAGGAGGCCTTCTCCTCGTCGATCCGCACGACATCGCCGAGTTCCACCACACCCCGGCCACCCGGCAGAAGATTGGCCGGGATCGGAGTCGTCAGGAAGTCCTCGGTGACGCGGCGCTCGGACTTTGGCCGTTCGAGGCGGATCGGGATCGGCTGGCGACCCTCGCCGCGATGCGAATAGCCGATGGTCGTTCCGCCGCTGAGGATGGCGAGCGTGTCGAAAACGTCGCTCTCCTGGACGCGGTAGAAGTCGAGATCGTCACTGGAGATGCGCGCGCGCAGCCGGCGCGCAGCCTCACCGTAGGAATTGTCGATGTCGACGATGAAGGGCACCGAGCGGAAAACGGCCTCGACCTTCCCGGCGACCGCACGCCGGGTCTCGGGATCCGGAGCATAAATCTCGGCAAGAAGGGTCGCCATGACGGGCGGTCCGGGCGGAGGCTCGACGACCTTCAGGCTTGTGCCAACCGGAACGGCGACAGACCTGATCCGCTCGCGAAGGTCGAGCGCGATCGCGTGGCTCGAACGCGTGCGTTCGGCCTTCGGCAAAAGATTGAGCGCGACCTCGCCCATATGCGGTTCGGAGCGATAGTAGGAATGGCGCACCAGGCCGTTGAAGTTGAAGGGCGCGGCTGTGCCGGCATGGGTCTGAACCGAGCGAACCTCCGCCATGCCGGTTGCGATGCGGGCGACGGCCTGGGCGACGGCGTCGGTCTCTTCCATCGAAGAGCCCTCGGGAAGGTCGATCGTGACGGACAGCTCCGACTTGTTGTCGAAAGGCAGGAGCTTCACCGTCACGTCCTTCGTGTAGAAGAGCGCGAGCGAGCCAAGTGTCAGCGCGCCGACGACGATCAGGAAAACCCAGCTCGAGGCCTTGGAGGCGAGGATCGGACGGGCCGTCGCGGCGTAGAGCTTTCCGAGCTGTCCGCCGTGGGCGTGGCCGTCGTGGGCAGAAACGGGCGCCTTGCCCGCCACCTTCAGCATCAGCCAAGGGGTGACCATGACGGCGACGAAGAAGGAGAAGACCATCGCCGCGGAAGCGTTGGCCGGGATCGGGCTCATATAGGGCCCCATCATGCCCGAGACGAAGAGCATCGGCAGCAGGGCGGCCACCACGGTCAGCGTCGCCACGATGGTCGGATTGCCGACTTCCGCTACGGCCGCGATGGCCGCGTCCTTGCGGCTGCGCCCGTCCGCCATGCCCCAGTGCCGCGCGATGTTCTCGATGACCACGATGGCGTCGTCGACCAGGATGCCGATCGAGAAGATGAGCGCAAAGAGCGAGACGCGGTTGAGCGTGTAGCCCATGGCCCAGGATGCAAACAGCGTGAGCAGGATCGTAACCGGAATGACCACGGCGACGACCACCGCCTCGCGCCGGCCGATTGCCAGCCAGACCAGCGCGATGATCGAGATCGTTGCAAGCCCGAGGTGATAGAGAAGCTCGTTCGCCTTCTCGTTGGCCGTTTCGCCATAATCGCGCGTAACTTCGACGACAATGGTCTCCGGTATCAGCGAACCTTCCAATGCGTGGAGCCGATGCAGGATTGTTTCGGCGACGGTCACGGCATTGGAGCCGGCACGCTTGGCGATCGCCAGCGTGACGGCCGGTACGCGGCGGGCCCCGGCGCCGTCGCGCGTCACCGTCGAAACCAACGCATCCTCCGGCTCGGTCATGTAGTCGATGGAAGCGACGTCGCGAACATAGACCGGACGGCCATCCCGTGTCGTCAGCAGCAGATTGCCGATCTCGGCGGGTGTCTTCAAGGTTTCACCGGCTACCAGCATAAGCTGTTCGCCACCGTCGTGCACGCGGCCCGCCGGAAACGCACGATTGGCGCCCTGCACCTTGCCGGCAAGTTGCTGCAGCGTGGCGCCGTTCAGTGCCAGCCGGGCCGGATCGGGCGCGACACGGATGCGTTCGTTCGTTTCCCCGACCAGATAGCTCAGGCCGACATCCTCGACCTTGGCGAGCTCGGTCCGCAATTCGCGGGCGATGCGGGTCAGGGTACCCGCGTCTATAACCGCCTCACCGCGCGTGCGGGGCGTCAGCGTCAGCGATACGATGGCAACGTCGTCAATGCCGCGGCCGACGATCATCGGCTCCGGGACGCCTGTCGGTATGCGGTCCATGTTGGCGCGCACCCTGTCGTGCACGCGCAGGACAGCGGCGTCCGCGGATGTCCCGACGAAGAAGCGCGCCGTGACCAGCACGCCGTCATCCTGGGACTGCGAATAGACGTGCTCGACGCCGTCGATGCCCTTGACGATCGTTTCCAGCGGTTCGGCCACCAGCTTGACGGCATCTTCGACGCTGAGGCCGTCGGCCCGCACGCGAATGTCGACCATCGGCACGGAAATCTGGGGCTCCTCCTCGCGCGGCAGCGAGACCAGTGCGATCAGCCCGAAGGTGAAGGCGGCGATGAGGAAAAGCGGCGTGAGCGGAGAGACGATGAAGGTGCGCGTCAGGGAGCCGGCCAGCCCGTCATGGGATACGTCGGTCATGGGACGTCTACCATCTCGCCCGGCGCAAGGCCGGAAATCACTTCGGCGAACAGGACACCGTCCCTTTCAATGCGCATGCCTATGACAACTGCACGCTCGTTCAGTTCCTCAACGGAGCCCGCCCGCACGAAATCTATGCCGTAGCGCTTTTCGACGGCAGCGGCGGGAATCAGGATGGCCTGCCGCTCGCCGATCGGGAGTTGGACAAGCACGCGCGCATCGACGAAGTCGGTGTCGAGGGCACCCGCCTCGACATCGGCGATGACCCTGCCGTTCTCGATCTGCGGATAGAGTTTCGCAAGACGTCCGGCAACCTCGCCGGCATCGGTGGTGATGCGTATCTGCGCGCCTTGCTTGAGAGCGCCTGCATGGCGCTCCGGAACGGCAAGACGAAGATAGAACCCCCCGCCGCCGATCGTCGCCACTGCGTCACCCCCCATGACCACGCCGCCGCGCGTGACGGGCGTCGTCAGGACGCGGCCCGCGAGCGGTGCCAGCACATCTCCTTCGACCTGCTGCTGGAGTACCACGGATCTTTGCGCCTCTGTGGCGGTGATCTGGTTGCGCGTGACGTCGACATCGGTTCTGAGCTGGTCGAGACGCTGTGCCGTGGCGACGCCGCGCTGGACCAGTGCCTGACCGCGCACCAGCTCCGTTTCCGCCCGATCGAGCTGTGCCTGCAGCGCTGCGAGTTGCGCGTCGATCGCCGCCACCTGGAAGGCGAGCTTGTCGTCGCGCACGGCGGCGATCTTCTGGCCCGAACGCACATAGTCTCCTTCGGTGACGAGCAGTTCCGTCACCGTGCCGCCGATGCGGGCGCGGGCCGGAACCAGGTCGCGCGCTTCAATCCGGCTGTAAACCGCCTTCCACTCGGTGATCGGCACGGTTTCGACCGTCAGCGTGCCGGCATGCACCGTCGACGCCGCAAGGGCGAAGAGAATGGAAGGGAGCAGACGCATCAGGTCGTCCTCAGAAGGCGACGCCGGATTTGACACCGAGCCTGCGCAGGATCAACGCCGCCGGACAAAATCCCGTGAAGGCGGACTGGAGAAGATTTGCGCCGACGAACACCGTCAGCCAGACGAAATGGGGCGACACCCAGACCGTCAGGGCGACGGAAAGGAGGACCATGAAGCCGGCAAAGGCAAGGATCGAACGATCGAGGGTCATGCAGATATCTCCGTATTGGTGGTCGAGCGATAAACAGTGACCTGCTGTCTTCAAATGCAGCGCCGTGCGGACCAGGGTAGCAAGCGTCCATCCACATGCGCGCCCTGTTCGATCCTGCTTCCGCAAGATGTCGGGGGTTCGGCTGCCTTCCTTGGCTGGTTTCAGGCGCCCTGACTCCTAGCGCAACAACGGTCGTCCGGCGTTGACCCACGTCAAGGCGCCGTTTCCAGATGGTGTCACCCTCATATGCGGCTGTCCGCACGGTTATTTGGAGCAAGCTTGTGTTTTGTGAGGGAAGGAGGATGTCATGCCGCTGAAACTAAAATCGGGCTTTCTGACCTCGTCGGGCGAGGACGGACGGTTGCTCATGGACTCCGGGGCCGGCGAGGAAATCGTGTTCGTTTCCCGCCATGCCCTTGAATCCATTGCAGATCCGCCCCGCGTCGATGAGTTCAGGCTGCAACAGTACATCGATTCCTTCAGCCAAATCGCCAGCGACAAATATGACGGCGGGCGCTTGGATCCCACCGGCCATGTCCGAGTGACGTCGCAGGACGTGCGCGACTGGCGCGCAGCTCTTCGGGCGTCCGAGATCGCGTTTGCCAACCATTCGGGAAGCAAATGACGGCGCTGATTGTGACAATGCAGTCAACGCGAGGATCTAAGAACGGAAATGCTTTCAAGGGACTTGATGGCGGCCAACCCGTTCAGTGTCACACCCGAGACCAGCGTCGAAACCGCCATAGAACTGTTGCTTCGCGAACGCACCCGCGGCGTACCGGTTGTCGATGGTGCTGCGCAGTCAGCGGAACACTGTCGCGTCTTCAATATTCGGGTGAGCATTGCCCCTTGAGACGCCAACCGCGGCTTCTTCACGGACTGTATTCGGTCGCCCGGGACCACCGTTGGCGACTGCATGACCAAGGATGTGGCGTCGGTGTCGCACCACGGCATGACGAGAGCTGCGGCTTTCCCATGCTTCGGGCAGATTGCGCCGAAGATATAG
>NZ_JAKGBU010000039.1 GCF_021555155.1 Rhizobium alarense | reverse complement strand
GCACGAGGACGGGCGCGAAACCTTCGGTCATTCGATGATCGTCGACCCCTGGGGGCGTGTGGTCGCGTCGGCCGGTGGCACCGGCGAAACGGTCGTTCTTGCCGACGTCGACATTCAGGCGGTAAAGGCGGCGCACGACAAGATTCCGAACCTGAAGAACGGCCGCCCCTTCACGCTTGACCAGCCCGCCACGGTCGGCGCAGGAGCAGCCGCGTGATCCTCTACGGCCTCGTTTGCGACAACGGTCATGACTTCGATGGCTGGTTCAAGTCGGCAAGCGACTTTGACCGGCAGACGGCGATGCGTCTGGTCAGCTGCCCGGTCTGCAACTCGGAAAGCGTATCGAAGCGCCTGATGGCCCCGTCGGTCGCGACGGCGCGCAGGAAAGACGAGCGCCGGCAACTCGTGATGAACGCACAGCAGTCGGAAATGGTCGGCAAGCTGCGCGAGATCGTCACGCAGATCCGCGCCAATGCCGACGACGTGGGCGAGCGCTTCCCCGAGGAGGCCCGAAAGATCCACTACGGCGAGGCGGAGCAGCGCGGGCTGATCGGCAAGGCGAGCGCCGAGGACGCGAAGGCCCTCATCGAGGAAGGCATCGAAATCGCCCCGCTGCCCGTCCTTCCCGACGACGTCAACTGATGGACGGGCCGGCCTATCATCTGGCGCTCTACAATTTCGGACTGCATGTCGCACCCTTCGACGATCCGGCGATCGACGGATTCCGCCTCCGCGAACCGTTCAACTTCGAGGCTGCACGGCGGGCCGAGGGCTTCGTCGGCCGCTCCGGCTATGCCGGAGAACCCGGGCCGCGAAGCTGGGGACCGCAGGTCTTTCCGCGTTACATCAAGGACAGCGGCTTCGACAGCGCGCCATCGCAGCTGTCGCTCTGGCGCGACATCGAAAGCCTGATGGCCTTCAGCTATGACGGCGTCCATGCCGATGCGTTGAAACACGCACGGCACTGGAACCGAAAGCAGACCTGGCCGCCCCTGGTGCTGTGGTGGACACCCGCCGGCCGGTATCCGGACTGGGCGGAAGGCGCCGCGCGGCTTGAACATCTCGACGATCACGGCCCCTCGCCGTACGCCTTCACCTTCAAACAGCCCTACGACCCGTCCGGTGCCGCGGCGGCGATCGACCGCGCCCGCATACGCGAAATCGCGGCCCGGAACGCTTCGACACAGACCGATCTTCTTGAGGCGGTCAAGGATCTGAGGGTTTGACCCGCGCGCTGCCTCAGTCAGGCGTGCCGGTCGGCGCACGGCGGGCAACCAGCATGTAGTTGACGTCCATGTCTTTCGACAGGTTCCACTGGCTGGACAGCGGATTGAAGAAGACGCCCGTCCGATCGGTCACGGCAAGACCGGACGCGGCGAGCGGTTTTTCGATCTCCTCGGGGCGCACCAGTTTTTCGTACTGATGCGTGCCGCGCGGCAGCCAGCGCAGGACATTCTCGGCGGTGAAGATGGCGAGCGCCGCAGCCTTGAGCGTCCGGTTGATGGTGGCGACGAACATCATGCCACCGGGCCGCACCATCGAGGCGCAGGTCGTCAAAAAGAAGTCCACGTCCGCAACGTGTTCGACGACCTCCATGTTCAGCACGATATCGAAGGTCTCACCGGCCTCGGCCAGCGCCTCCGCCGTCACGGCGCGATAATCGACCGCAACCCCGCTGCCGGCGGCATGCGTTCTGGCGATGCCGATGTTCTTCTCCGACGCGTCCGCGCCCAAAACCTCCGCACCCATGCGGGCCATTGGCTCGGAGAGCAGTCCGCCGCCGCAGCCGATATCCAGCACGCGCAGGCCTTCGAGCGGCCGATGCGCCTTCGGGTCCTTGTCGAAGTGAGCCGATGCCAGGTCGCGGATATAGGCAAGGCGCACCGGGTTGAATTTGTGCAGCGGCTTGAACTTGCCCGTCGGATCCCACCATTCGGCGGCCATCGCCGAGAAGCGGTCGACTTCCGCCTGGTCGATCGTCGTGCGTGCCGTCTCGCTCATGGCAAGTCTCCTTGTTCCCGGATGCGCCCTGAAGTCGGTCGGTTGCAGCCGAATGTCAAGCGGTGCGGCAATCCTGCGTCGTGTATGTGGCCGTCGACGCGACCGCGGCCTGGCCGTCCGGCGCGTCACCGTTCGGAATTTCGTCGGTAACGACTTCGAACCGGGAGAGAATGGTCGGTCCGAAGGTTGTCGACAGGGCCACATCGGTCGCGTCACGGCCGGTCGCCATGAGAATGCGCCCGATCCGCGGCTTGTTGTGCCGTGCATCGACCGTGTGCCACCGCCCGCTGAGATAGACCTCGAACCAGGCGCTGAAATCCATCGGATTGACATCCACCGGAACACCGATGTCGCCCAGATAGCCCGTGCAATAACGCGCGGGGATGTTCATGCAACGGCAGAGCGTGACGGCCAGATGCGCGAAATCCCGGCAAACGCCCGTCCTATCGACATAGCCCCCATGGGCGGTCCGCAACGAGTCGGCGTTCTGGTAGCTGAAGGTGATGTGATTGTGCACGAAATCGCAGATCGCCTGGACCTTGGGCCAGCCGAGCGGCACCTGAGAGAACCGGGTCCAGGCGAAATCCGCAAGGCGATCGGTGTCGCAGTAGCGGCTCCCGAGCAGAAAGACAAGCACCTCGTCCGGCAGGTCGTTGATCGGATGCTGCACGGCATCCTCGGGAACGATATCGGGCTGGCCGCTGTCATAGATATCAAAGGATGTGGAGATCGTCGTCAGGCCGGCCGGCGCGACGATCCGCGTGCAGGCATTGCCGAAGACGTCCGTATAGCCCCACGCATCGATGTTGCGATCGAAAACGAGAACCTGCTCGGTCAGCAAGTCGACGCGCCGCGACGGATGGATGTTGAGGGCGAGCAGCATCGGTGTCGGATGCTTGCATTCATAGGCCAGGGTGAAACCGGCATGGATCTTCATGGGGCCGCCTTTCATGTGTGAGAACAGATGCGGGCGGCTGGCCCCACCCCCGCGCAAACCGCGATGGTCGGATCCAGGACATGCACCGCTTACGTCCGCCGGCTTACAACGCGGCGGAAATCAGAGGGTTCCGCCGGGTGGAACGTCGACGCGTCAGGCTGCAACCGGAACCGGCTGCGTGGTGACATTCACCTGCACCGTCATATCCTCGAAATCGGCGGCGTCACCGTCATAGCTTCCCCAGAGCGGCACTGCCTGTCTCGGATCACGTGCGACGGCGACCCGGATAAGATCGCGATTTCCGACGATGCCGTTTGTCGGGTCGAACTCCACCCAGCCGGCGCCCGGCAGGTAGACCTGGCACCAGGCATGCGTCGAGCCGCCGCCCAGTGTCGTCGAACCGTCCCGATCGGCGACATAGACGTAGCCGGTCACGAACCGCGCCGCGAAGCCCAGCGCGCGGACGGCCTCCATCATCAGGAGTGCGAAGTCGCGGCAGGTCCCGCGCCGGAGTTTCAGTGTCGTCTGCGGCGTCTGCGTGCCGCGCTCCGCGCGCCGGGCGTAGGCAAAGCTCTCGTGGATGGCAAAACAGAGGGTCATCAGGAGATGACCGGTATCCGTGCTCCGGCCGCCGCTCAGAAACTGCCGCGCCCAGTTGCCGACCTCGTCCGCGGCATCGTCATAGTGGCGGCGTATCGTCGGAAGGAGGTCCGCGAGTTCCTCGCCGTCATAGCGAAAGGGATAGGACAGCGCATCGTCGTCGATCTGGAGTTCCAGGGAAACATGCGGCGTGTGATCCAGACGGATATGGGTTTCAAAGTGCAGATGCTTCGACGGCTTGTCGAAACCGACGATCGCGACGCAATTGCCGAAGACATCGAGAATCCAGCGGACGTTTTCCGGCTCGGGATCGACCTTCAGCTCGGCGGAGAGCAGCGTCTGATCATAGGCATCGCGCGGCCGGAACATCAGGCGATGGTCGCCGAAGGAGACGCGACGCTTGTATTCATACCGGGTGGTGTGATGGACGGAAAAGATCGTCATGTGAACGTTTCGTCCTTGCGCGAAGAAGATTGCTTCGGTGCAGGCCAAAGCAGGATTGATCAGTTCCGGCGGGCCGGAAATCCGCGCGATGCCCGCCACTGTAGCATCAAGCGCTCACAGGCCGCAGCTTTAATCCGGTCTCTTCCGCGAATAGATGCCGGCTCCGGCGCCTCTGCCAGCCTCGCCTAAACAATAGGCAGTTTGGTGGACGCGATTGGCTTTCTGATCGGATTGTATCCAATAACCCACGTCTTGCGCATACAAATGCACCGGATACGGGAGGTGGCACGAAGCTTGCTTTTGTCCATTCCGTGTTCATCGGAAAGGGATTCCCATGCAAAGACGTCACGTTCTCGCCCTGCTCGGCGCCGCTGTCCTCCTCGCCTCGCCGCTCCTCGCGCCGGCTCCGGCCCGTGCAGACGCCCTGGCGGACGTCACGTCGCGCGGCGTCCTGCGCGTTGCCGTGCCGCAGGATTTCCCGCCTTTCGGCAGCGTCGGCACCGACATGGCCCCGATGGGATACGACATCGACATGGCGAACCTCATTGCCGAAAAGCTCGGCGTGAAGGCGGAACTCGTGCCGGTCACGAGCGCCAACCGGATCCCCTATCTCCAGACGAACAAGGTCGATCTGGTGATCTCGAGCCTCGGCAAGAATGCCGAACGCGAGGCGGTGATCGACTTCACCTCCGCTTACGCACCTTTCTTCAACGGCGTCTTCGCGCCGGCGGACGTGGCGGTCAGCAATGCCGAGGATCTCTCCGGCAAGACGATCGGTGTCACGCGCGGTGCGATCGAGGATCTCGAACTGACGAAGATCGCGCCCGCCGACGCAACGATCAAGCGCTACGAGGACAACAACGGCACGATCTCCGCCTTCCTCTCCGGCCAGGTCGAAGTCGTCGCCACGGGCAATGTCGTCGCTGCCGCAATCCTGGCGAAAAATCCGCCGAAGCGGCCGGAGATGAAGTTCCTCATCAAGAACTCGCCCTGCTACATTGGCCTCAACAAGAACGAGCCGGCGTTGACGGAGAAGGTCAACGCCATCATCGCCGAGGCGAAAGCCGACGGTTCGCTCAGCGCCATCGCAGAGAAATGGCTCGGCGACAAGATACCGGCCGACCTCTGACCGCCTGTGCCGTCAGGCCGAAGGGCAGGGCGGCATCCGCCATTTCCAACGGTGCAGGGGCGCTGACACTTGGCCTATCAGTTCGATTTTGCCTGGCTGCTTGAATACTATCCGGTGCTCCTGAAGGGCATACGCATCACGATCCAGCTGATCGCGATCGGTGCGGTCGCCGGCATTGCACTCGGCATCGCCTGCGCCTGGGTGCGCGCCCTGGGGCCGCCGTGGCTGCGCCCGGTCGTCGCCACCTATGTGGAACTGATCCGCAACACGCCCTTCCTGATCCAGCTCTTCTTCATCTTTTTCGGCCTGCCGTCGCTCGGTCTGCAGCTTGGCGAACTGACGGCCGCCAATATCGCGATGATCGTCAATCTCGGCGCCTATAGCTGCGAGATCATCCGCGCCGGCATCCAGGCGACGCCGAAGGGCCAGTTCGAGGCCGGCGCGAGCCTTGCCATGACGCCGTTCCAGACCTTCTGGCATGTCGTGCTGGTGCCCTCCCTGCAGCGGATCTGGCCGGCGCTTTCCTCGCAGGTCATCATCGTCATGCTGGGCTCCGCCGTCGTCTCGCAGATCGCAGCCGAGGATCTGACGTTCGCGGCGAACTTCATCCAGTCGCGCTCCTTCCGTGCCTTTGAGGCCTATTTCGTGACGACGATCATCTATCTCATGCTGGCGATCCTGCTCAGGCAGGCGATGGCGCTCGTCGGATCGACGATCTTCCCGCGGAGGACTGCGCGATGATCGAGTTCACGCTCTGGGACGTCCTGCGCAATCTGCTGCTCGCCACCCGCTGGACGATCGTGCTGTCGCTCGTCTCCTTCGCCGGCGGCGGCATGGTGGGCCTGCTGCTGCTCTTCATGCGCATCGGTCGTGCCCGCATCGGCCGGTTCCTCGCGAAATATTATGTCGAGCTCTTCCAGGGCACCCCCCTCCTGATGCAGCTCTTCCTCGCCTTCTTCGGCCTGGGCCTCTTCGGCATCGACGTGCCCGCCTGGCTTGCGGCAGGCGTCGCACTCGTGCTCTGGACAGCGGCCTTCCTGGCCGAGATCTGGCGCGGCTGCGTACAGTCGATCGTCAGGGGGCAATGGGAAGCCTCGGCCAGCCTGGGCATGGGCTACCTGCAGCAGATGCGCTACGTCATCCTGCCGCAGGCACTCAAGCTCGCGATCCCGCCGACCGTCGGCTTTTCGGTGCAGGTGGTAAAGGGCACGGCGCTGACCTCGATCATCGGCTTCGTCGAGCTCTCCAAGGCCGGCACCGTCGTCACCAACGCCACCTTCCAGCCGTTCACGGTCTACGGCCTCGTGGCGCTCATCTATTTCGCGCTCTGCTGGCCGCTGTCGAAATCGAGCCAGATCCTCGAAAGGAAGCTCAATGTCGCTCATCGAAATCACTGAGGTCCGCAAGAGCTTCGGCGACAACGAGGTTCTGAAGGGCATCAATATCGACGTCGAGCCGGGCGAGGTCATTGCGATCATCGGCAAGAGCGGCTCGGGCAAGTCGACGCTGCTTCGCTGCATCAACGGGTTGGAGACGATCAACGGCGGTTCCATCGCGGTTGCCGGCGCGCAATTGCTTCCCGACGAGTTGCACCTCAAGGCGCTGCGGCTCAAGGTCGGCATGATCTTCCAGCAGTTCAACCTCTTCCCGCACCTGACGGCCGGCGGAAATGTCATGCTGTCGCAGATGGTGGTGAAGAAGGTGCCGAAGCCCGAGGCCGAGGCAATGGCGCGCAGGATGCTGGAGCGTGTCGGCCTCGGTCACAAGTTCGACGCCTATCCGGACGAACTCTCCGGCGGCCAGCAGCAGCGTGTCGCGATCGCCCGCGCGCTCGCCATGCAGCCGATCGCGCTGCTCTGCGACGAGATCACGTCTGCGCTGGATCCCGAACTCGTCGCAGAGGTGCTGGCGGTGGTGAGCGAGCTTGCCGCCGAAGGCATGACGCTGATGATGGTGACGCACGAGATGAAGTTCGCCCGCGACGTCTGCTCGCGCGTCGTCTTCATGCATCAGGGCCGCGTCCACGAAATCGGGCCGCCGGAGGCGGTCTTCGCCAGCCCGCAGACGCCCGAGCTGCGCCAGTTCCTCGGCGTGCACTGAGGCGGCGGATCCGTCGCCGACGGAATTTGCGCGCCTCCGGCAAGCCGTGGTACCCGGAACGGTCTCCATTTTTCGAGGGCAGCCATGGTCCGGCCTCACCTTCCCCTCAATGCCCTTCGCGCCTTCGAGGCCTCCGCCCGCCACCTGAGCTTCACGCGGGCGGCGATCGAGCTTTGCGTCACGCAGGCAGCCGTCAGCCATCAGGTCAAACTGCTCGAGAAACGGCTTAATGTCCCGCTCTTCAAGCGTCTGCCGCGCGGCCTGATGATCACGGCGGAGGGCGAGGCGCTGCTGCCGGTGCTGCGCGACAGCTTCGACCGGGTGGCCGACATGCTGGAGCGTTTCCAGGGCGGGCACCTGCGGGAGGTGCTGACGGTCGGCTGTGTCGGAACCTTCGCCGTCGGCTGGCTGCTGCCGCGCCTGCCCTCCTTTCACGAGAAGCATCCCTTCGTGGACCTTCGCCTTTCCACCAACAACAACCGCGTCGACATCGCGGCCGAGGGTCTCGACTTCGCCATCCGCTTCGGCAACGGCGCCTGGCACGACACCGACGCTGAACGCCTGCTCGACGCGCCGCTGACCGCCCTCTGCATTCCGGAGATCGCCCGCAGGCTGAAATCACCCGACGACCTCGCCCAGGAAACGCTTTTGCGCTCCTACCGAACCGACGAGTGGGCGAGCTGGCTGAAGGCAGCGGGCGCGGTCAGCACCAACCCGGTCGTCAAGGGCATCGTTTTCGATTCGACGCTTGCGATGATGGAGGCGGCACTGCAGGGCGCCGGCGTGGCACTCTGCCCGCCCCTGATGTTTTCGCGCCAGCTCGCTTCGGGCGCGATCCGCCAGCCGTTCCGCATCTACACGTCCCGCGGCAGCTACTGGCTCACCCGCCTTCAGTCGCGCGAGCCCACCGCCGCGATGCGGCAGTTCCGCGACTGGTTGAAGGGGTTTGCCGCAGTTCCATCGCCCGGCGCCAATGGATAGCCTCTTGCCGCCCGGGCTTGGCCATGAAGCGCGGACAGCGCCTTCCTGACGGCCGCCCGGCCGTATGGCTTCTCGACGACGGCGCGTTGTCACGCGGTCGAGCAATGCTCGAGGATCGGGCCGCTATCGGCGATCGGGCCGCGGCGCGACCGAACTGAATTTGATATTGGTGCCCCATGCCGGAATCGAACCAGCACTCCTTTCGGAACTCGATTTTGAGTCGAGCGCGTCTACCAGTTCCGCCAATGGGGCACGGAGCTATGCGAGTAGCCCTTGCCGTTTACACGATGGTTTTCGGCGAGGTCAATCCGCATTTGCAAGGGAGCAAAACACCCGATCACAAATCCGTGCGGTGATTTACATGGTATGGCCACCTGATAAGAAAGGCGCAGCCGGCAGCCGGGCCGCGCTTTTGTCCAGGCGTTCACGATGACGATTTGCCCTTCCCGCCCTTACACCGCTGTTGCGGCGCTGCTTGCCGCCGGCATGGCCGCAACCGTCGGCGGCGCGCTCGGCTTCGAGCATATCGGCGGCTACATCCCCTGCGCGCTCTGCCTGCTGCAGCGCGATCCCTATTATTACGGCATACCGGTGGCGCTTGCCGCGACGGCCTCGGCCGCACTCGGCGGCCCCGCATGGCTGACCAGGGGCCTGCTCGGCATCGCCGGCATCATGATGCTCGTGGGCGCCGGCATGGGCGTCTATCACGCCGGCGTAGAATGGAGCTTCTGGGAAGGACCGGCGACCTGCGCCACCTCGGCCCAGGGCGTGACGCAGAACGCGGGCGACCTGCTCTCCGACCTCAATGCCAAGCATGGTCCGTCCTGCACCGAGGCATCCTTCCGCCTGCTCGGCCTGTCTTTCGCGGGATGGAACGTCATCGTCAGCCTCGTCCTCGCGGCGATCGCCTTCACGGGCGCGCGCGCAAAGGCCGCCTGACCACCGCATGTGTCGTCACCCTGTCGCAGAACGTCGTGCCCCGGAAGCACGGGCGGTGCATGCGCCGGGCTTCCGCGTTGTGCCGGGACGACGGATCACGGCTGAAGTTCGACGTCCCAATAGAGATAGTCCATCCAGCTTTCATGCAGATAGTTGGGTGGAAACAGTCGCCCGTTGTTGTGCAGATCCTGAACCGTAGGCTGATAGGGCTTCTGATGCGGGAACATGCCCGCCTGTTTCGGCAGCTTGCTGCCTTTTCTCAGGTTGCACGGCGAACAGGCCGCCACGACATTGCACCAGGTCGTCTCGCCGCCATGAGCGCGGGGGATGACATGGTCGAAGGTCAGGTCGTCCGGCGTACCGCAATATTGGCATTCGAACCTGTCGCGCAGAAACACGTTGAACCGGGTGAAGGCCGGGTGGCGCGAGGGCTGCACGTAACTCTTGAGGCACACAACGCTCGGCAGGCGCATCGTGAAACTCGGGGAAGACACCGAATGCTCGTATTCGGCGATGATGTTGACGCGGTCAAGAAAAACCGCCTTGATCGCGTCCTGCCAAGACCAAAGCGACAAGGGATAATAACTCAGCGGCCTGTAGTCAGCATTCAGTACCAGCGCTGGCAGGGCCTGTGGTGAAACAGAAATCGTCAAGGGCTTCTCCTGAGCGATTCGGCATCTGCACTTCTATATTAGGCGCGTTGTTACAGCATTGTGAAGCCGGAAAGAAAAAGCAAAAACAGAAGATTCGCCTTCCCCTCGGCAAGCCCGCAAGCCTCACGCAAGCGGCGCCCCCTGGCGGCGCATCACGCGCGCATAATAGGCCCAGAAAAGCCGTGCCGAGACGCCGCGCCAGGGCGACCAGCGCGCGGCGATTTCGTCCAGTTCGGCCGCGGTGGGACGCACCGCCAGACCCAGCGCATGGGCGACCGCGTTCTGCAGCGCCACGTCGCCGGACGGGAAGATATCGGGATGACCGGCGCAGAACAGCAGGTAGACTTCTGCCGTCCAGCGACCGATGCCCTTGACCTGGGTTAGGGCGCGAACGGCGACCGGCGCGTCGAGGTGACAGATCGCGTCGAGGTCGACGGCGCCGCTGTCGACGCTTTCGGCAAGCCGCCGCAGCGTATCCGCCTTGGCCCGGGACAATCCGACCGCGCGACAGTCCTCGTCGGTAAGGCCGAGCACGTGATGCTGTGTGACGTCGCCGGCAAGCGCCTCGAGCTTGCGCCAGATCGCATCCGCGCTTGCACGCGACACCATCTGCGACACGACGATGCCCGCCAGTCCACGATAGCCGGGGTCGAGCCGGCGCAACGGAACCGGCCCTGCCTTGTCGATGATCACGAACAGGCGGGGATCGAGCAGCGCGAGATCGACGAGTCCGGCCGCGACATCGGCATCGGTTCTGATCATATGCAGTTGCATGGCAGTCTCTTTTCCGGCACCTCGTTTCCTGGCAAGCCGCTATGGCCGTTCGATGCCGGTTTGCGCCACAAAAGCCCAAGGAACGATCTTTGTCAAAGACGCGCGTCTTCCGCTTCGCCCCGAGTCCCAACGGCCTCCTGCACCTCGGGCACGCCTATTCCGCCATGCTGAACCATGCACTTGCGGACGGTTGCGGCGGACGCTTCCTGTTGCGGATCGAAGACATCGATCAGGCTCGCTGCCGGCCGGAATATGAGGAGGCGATCCTGCGCGACCTTTGCTGGCTCGGACTCGGCTGGGAGACGCCGGTGCGCCGCCAGTCGGAGCATTTCGACCTCTACCAGCAGGCGCTCGACCGCCTGCGGGCGCTCGGCCTCGTCTACCCGGCCTTCCTCAGCCGCGGCCAGATCCGTGACCTTGTGGCGTCCAAGGAGGCGAAAGGCCGGCCGTGGCCACGCGATCCGGACGGCGCGCCGCTTTATCCGACCGAGGAGCGATCGCTCGATGCTTCGCTGACCGGCGCATGGATCGCGGAAGGGCGCCAGCATGCCTGGCGGCTCAACATGGACGCCGCGATTGCAGCGACGGGCGGCAGGCTCACTTGGCAGGAAGGCGGCCGGGGGCCTGCTGGGGAGAGCGGCACGGTCGTCGCGGAACCGCAGCGCTGGGGCGACGTGATCCTGTCACGCCCCGATGCACCGTCGAGCTACCACCTCTCCGTCACCATTGACGATGCGCTGCAGGGAGTGACGGACGTCGTGCGTGGCGTCGACCTTTTCCATGCCACCTCCGTTCATCGCCTTCTGCAGCGCCTGCTCGACCTGCCCGAACCGCGTTATCGCCATCACGGCCTCGTGCGCGGCTCCGACGGCCGGAAGCTGTCGAAGAGCAACCGGGATACCGGCATCGCCGCCTATCGCGCAGCAGGCCTTTCACCGGCCGGCCTTCGCACCCTGTTCGCGCGCGATGGCCTCGTCCTCCATTGAGGGTTCGTCGACGCCGGACGACCGCCTGCCGCGCAGCCGGTCGAGGACGAGATGCTTGACGCGGAACTTCAAGAGCGCGGCATTGATCTCCGCGCCGAGAATGAAGATCACACCGACGATATAGAGGAAGACGAGGGCGATCATGATCGACGCGAGGCCCGCATAGGTCGACACATAGTTGGCGAAGGTCGTGAGATAGGAGGCGAAGGCATAGGCGCCGACGCCCCAGGCGGCAAGCGTGACGACGATGCCAGGAAGCACGTCGGCCACCTTGCGCCGGCCGGCCGGCAGCCAGAGATGGGCGATCAGCAGGCCGGCGAAGAGCATGGCGATCGTGCCGAAGAGCCCCCAGCCGTCGATCCACGAATAGAGATAGCCGAGCCAGGGCAACCATTGATCGGTCGCCCTGACGGCGAGCGGTGCCGCGACGAGCACGATGCTGATGACCGCCAGCGCCAGGACGCCGACGACGACGAAGCCGAGGCTCGCAAGCCGCGTGACATACCAGTAGCGGGTCTCGGCGACCCGGTAGGCCCTGTTGAGCGACACGCGCAACGCCTCGACGCCGTTCGAGGCGAAATAGGCGGCCGCCAGCACAGAGACCGTCAGCAGGCCGCCGCGCGGGATCGTCAGCACCGCGACGACCTCGCGCGATATGGGCTCGGCGATCGATTCCGGCCAGGTGTCGAAGATCAGATGCACGGCGGTGTCGGCGAACTGGTCGGCGCCGAGAAACGAGCCGAGCGCCGTCCCGAAGATCAGGAAGGGGAAGATCGCGAGCAGCGTCGACAGCGCCACGTGGCTGGCCATGGCCCAGCCGTCGTCCTCGGAAAAATGCCAGATCGCATCGAAGAGAACCTTGTAGGTGACGCGAATGGCTGAGGGCATTATCGATGTCCGTTTCCGTCGACGCCCGCGCTTTCCCTCGCCGGACGCAATTGTATGCGAGCCGTGAATATGGGAAAGCTCGGCGGATTTGTACAGGAAAGCCATGTCAGCCAATCCGTCTGCCGCAAACAGAAGCATTATCGTCACCGGATGTTCCTCCGGCATCGGCGCCCATTGCGCGCAGGCCCTGAAGGCCGACGGCTGGCGCGTCTTTGCCACCGTGCGCCGCGAGGAGGACCGCACGCCACTCGAGGATGGCGACATTGAATGCGTGCTGATGGACTATACGAAGCCGGAATCGATCGCGGCGCTCGTCGAGCATGTGTTTTCCCGCACGGGCGGACGTCTCGATGCGCTCTTCAACAACGGTGCCTATGGCCAGCCCGGAGCGGTCGAGGATCTTCCGGTCGAAGCATTGCGGCAGCAGTTCGAAGCCAATGTGTTCGGCTGGCATGATCTGACGCGGCGCGTGATCCCGGCGATGCGCGCGCAGGGCCATGGGCGCATCGTGCAGTGCTCCTCGATCCTCGGCATCGTTCCCTATCGCTGGCGCGGTGCCTACAATGCTTCTAAATTCGCGCTCGAGGGCCTGTCGCTCACGCTGCGCATGGAACTCGCCGGCAGCGGCCTGCATGTCAGCCTGATCGAGCCCGGCCCGATCGAATCGCGCTTCACCGCCAATGCGCTGGCCCATGTCGAGAAGAACATCGACATCGAGAACTCGGTCCACCGCGAGGAATACCAGCGCCAGTTGCGGCGACTGCGCGGCGAAAGTCCGCCGGCCCGCGGCAAGCTCGGTCCCGACGCCGTCTACGACGTCCTGCGTCACGCACTGACGGCGCGCGATCCGCGGGCGCACTACGTCGTGACGAGGCCGGCACGGCAGGGCGTGCTCCTGAAGAAGCTGCTGCCCGCCGACCTCTTCTACCGGATCATCGGCAGGCTCGGATGACAGGCCGGTACCGCCGCTGCCGTGCGTTGCAGCCGGATCGGCAGATTTCACGTGTCATTTTTGTAAAACTCCCTATTTGAAGGATGGAAACACCAGAAGGAACTTCCGGCATGTCATCCTCCGTTCTCACCTTTCTGACGCTGCTCGTCATGGGTCTGGTCGCGATCGTTCTGGTGCGCGGTCTGGTCAACATGGCCAAGGGAGGAAGCGGCAGCACCTCGAACAAGCTCATGCAGGCCCGCGTGGTCTTGCAGGCCATCGCCATCATCCTCATCATGCTCACGCTGTGGGTCACGGGCGGCGGGCGGCCGTCCTGAGCAGCCGGGGGAGCGGCATGGTCAAGCTGAACAAGATATACACCCGCACCGGGGACGACGGGACCACCGCGCTCGTCTCCGGCCCGCGGCGACGCAAGGACGACGCACGCGTCGAGGCCTATGGCGATGTCGACGAGACGAATTCGCTGATCGGCGCCGCCCGTTTGCACCTCGCCGACCTGACCGGGCTCGATGACCTGCTGGCCACGATCCAGAACGACCTCTTCGATCTCGGCGCCGACCTCGCGACACCCGAGACGGGCGAACCGCTGTCCCATGAGCCGCTGCGCATCGTGCAGCGGCAGGTCGACAGGCTCGAAGCCGAGATCGATCGCATGAACGGCGAACTCGACCCGCTGCGTTCCTTCGTGCTGCCGGGTGGAACGCCAGCCGCCGCGGCCCTCCATGTCGCCCGCACCGTCTGTCGCCGCGCCGAGCGGCGCATGGTGGAACTGTCCCGCCTCGATGGGGAAACCGTCTCCCGACAGGCGATCGCCTATGTCAATCGCCTGTCGGACCTGCTCTTCGTGGCGGCACGCTACGCCAACGGCAAGGGCCGCGCGGATGTGCTTTGGGTTCCGGGAAAAAGCAGGTAAGGATTGGGCCGGACCTCGCGGGGACGGAGATCGATGTTCATACCGCTGCACGACGCGAACTCCCTGAAATACATCAAGCTGCAATATGTCACGCTCGGGCTGATCCTCACCAATGTCGTCGTCTGGCTGGTGACCGGCCTTGCCTCCACCCAGGCCTTCAGCGATGCGACGGTGGTCGGCCTCGGCTATATCCCGGCCGTCGCCTTCGACTATGCCGATCTCGAACCGAGCCTCGTCATCGTCCCCGAGGACGCAACCTATATCACCTATGCCT
The DNA here is from genome assembly GCF_021555155.1 of Rhizobium alarense. GTDB lineage: Bacteria > Pseudomonadota > Alphaproteobacteria > Rhizobiales > Rhizobiaceae > Rhizobium_D > Rhizobium_D alarense. The sequence continues at coordinate 30,101 of NZ_JAKGBU010000039.1, read as the reverse complement.
TCCTGCACGGCGACTTCATGCATCTCGCCTCGAACATGCTGTTCCTGTGGGTGTTCGGGGACAATGTCGAGGACGCCCTTGGCCATTTCCGCTATCTCGTCTTCTATCTGCTCTGCGCGGCCGGCGGCGCGCTGTTCCACGGACTGGTCGAGCCCGATTCGGAAGCACCGCTGATCGGCGCGTCGGGAGCCGTCAGCGGGGTCGTGGCAGCCTATTTCCTGCTTCACCCGAAAGTACGGGTCTGGGTTCTCGTGCTCTTCCGCTTTCCCCTGCCGCTTCCCGCCGTCATTCCGCTCGCCTTCTGGATCGGACAGCAGTTCTACATGCTCGTCGTCGACAGCGGCAGCGGCATCTCCTGGGGCGCCCATGTCGGTGGCATCCTGGTCGGCGCCGTCCTCGTGCTCGTCCTGCGCCGCCGCGGCGTCCCACTCTTCGACCGCACGATCGTCAGTCCCGAGGCCGTGCGGCATAAGGAAATCACGCTCGGAGAAAGCCCGGTGCCGCACCGCAAGGCATCGGTCCCGCCAACCCACTGGGGCCGCTAAGGCGGCGGCACGCGCAATTCATTGACGTTGACGTAAAGGTAATTTATACAGCCGGGATTTTCGTGCCGGGAGACCGTCCGCGACGTTGAAATTGGGGGAAAAACGCGTATCGATGTCGCCAACCGACAATCGGGCCGCTGCCGAAAGGCGCATTTTCCCCGCGGACATTGGAAGGAAGGAAGCCATGAAGATCTTAGTCCCTGTGAAAAGGGTAGTCGACTACAACGTTAAGATCCGCGTGAAGCCGGACGGCTCGGGCGTCGAGCTTGCCAATGTGAAGATGTCGATGAACCCCTTCGACGAGATCTCCGTGGAAGAGGCGCTGCGGCTGAAGGAAGCGGGCAAGGCGGAAGAAGTGGTGGTCGTGTCGATCGGTCCGGCGAAGGCGGAAGAGACGCTGCGCACCGCGCTCGCCATGGGCGCCGACCGCGCCGTGCTCGTCGAGACCGACGATGCCGTCGAGCCGCTCGCCGTGGCCAAGATCCTGAAGGGTGTCGCCGAGGCCGAACAGCCCGGCCTCATCATCGTCGGCAAACAGGCGATCGACGACGATTCGAACCAGACCGGCCAGATGCTGTCGGCGCTGCTCGGCTGGGCACAGGGCACGTTTGCCTCCAAGATCGAAATCGGCGACGGCGCGGCCAAGGTCACGCGCGAGGTCGACGGCGGCCTGCAGACCATCGAGGTCAAGCTTCCGGCGGTCGTCACGACGGACCTTCGCCTCAACGAGCCGCGCTACGCCTCGCTGCCGAACATCATGAAGGCGAAGAAGAAGCCGCTCGACAAGAAGAGCCCGGCCGATTTCGGCGTCGACACCACGGCGCGTCTCAAGGTTCTGAAGACCGAGGAGCCGTCCGGCCGCAAGGCGGGCGTCAAGGTCAAGTCGGTCGCCGAGCTCGTCGAGAAGCTCAAGACCGAAGCCGGCGTGCTGTAAGCGGAACGGATAGGAGATCAGACACATGGCCATTCTTCTTCTGGCAGATCACGACAACGCAACCCTTTCCGACCAGACCGCCAAGGCGCTGACGGCGGCCGCGCAGATCGGCTCGGACGTGCACGTGCTGGTCGCCGGCGCCGGCGCGAAGGCTGCCGCCGAGGCCGCCGCAAAGCTGGCGGGCGTTTCCAAGGTGCTGCTCGCCGAGGACGCCAGCCTCGCCAACAACCTCGCCGAACCGCTGGCAGCCCTCATCGTGTCGCTTGCCGGCAACTACGATGCGATCGTCGCGGCTGCGACGTCGGTCGGCAAGAATGTCATGCCGCGCGTCGCGGCGCTGCTCGATGTCGCGCAGGTCTCCGAGATCACCGAGGTCGTCTCGCCGGACACGTTCAAGCGGCCGATCTATGCCGGCAATGCCATCCAGACCGTGCAGTCGACGGATGCCAGGAAGGTCGTCACCGTGCGCACCGCCTCCTTCGCCGCCGCATCCGGAGGCGGCAACGCCGTGGTCGAGACCATCCCGGCTGCCGCCAATCCCGGCCTCTCGACCCACGTCGCGGACGCGCTCTCCTCGTCCGATCGTCCGGAACTGACCTCTGCGAAGATCATCATCTCCGGCGGCCGTGCGCTCGGCTCGTCGGAGAAGTTCAAGGAAGTGATCCTTCCGGTCGCCGACAAGCTCGGCGCGGCGGTCGGCGCGTCGCGCGCCGCCGTCGATGCAGGCTACGCCCCCAACGACTGGCAGGTCGGCCAGACAGGCAAGGTCGTCGCTCCGCAGCTCTACATCGCCTGCGGCATCTCCGGTGCCATCCAGCACCTTGCCGGCATGAAGGATTCGAAGGTCATCGTCGCCATCAACAAGGACGAGGAAGCCCCGATCTTCCAGATCGCCGACTATGGCCTCGTCGCCGACCTCTTCGAAGCCCTGCCGGAGCTCGAAAAGGCCCTGTAACCCGCCCTCGGCCGCGCTACCCGCGACGAATAACCGCTGGCATTTGCCGCCGCGCCGCTTTATCACTTCACCGGGCTGGTCGATCCAGCCCGGTTTCTTTTTGCCGCCGCAACGGGGCAGCCGAACACGACAAACAGGGCAGCGAACCAGATGATCAAGTACGTCGGAATTGTCGGAGCGGGTCAAATGGGATGCGGCATCGCGCATGTCTGCGCGACAGCCGGCTACAAGGTTCAGATCTACGATCTCTCCTCCGAAAGGATCGAGGCGGGCCTTGCGACCATCCATGGCAATCTCGCGCGGCAGGTGTCCTCCGGCAAGATGACGGACGAGGACCGCAAGAAGGCGCTGTCACTGATCAAGGGTTCGAACGACATCAACGATCTCTCCCCGGCAGACCTTGTGATCGAGGCGGCAACCGAAGACGAGACCATCAAGCGCAAGATCTATGGACAGGTCTGCGCCGTGCTCAAGCCGGAGGCGATGCTGGCGACGAATACCTCGTCGCTCTCGATCACCCGTCTCGCGTCCGCCACGGACCGGCCGGAACGCTTCATGGGCATTCACTTCATGAACCCCGTTCCGGTGATGAAGCTCGTGGAACTCGTGCGGGGCATCGCCACGGAGGAAGAGACGTTCCGGGCCGCCAAGGAGTTCGTGGCAAAGCTCGACAAGACCGTCACCGTCGCGGAAGACTTCCCCGCCTTCATCGTCAATCGCATCCTGCTGCCGATGATCAACGAGGCGATCTACACCCTTTACGAAGGCGTCGGCTCGGTCGAGGCGATCGACACCGCCATGAAGCTCGGCGCGAACCATCCGATGGGGCCGCTCCAGCTCGCCGACTTCATCGGCCTCGACACCTGCCTGTCCATCATGCAGGTCCTTTACGAAGGCCTCGCGGATTCGAAATATCGGCCCTGTCCGCTGCTCGTCAAATATGTCGAGGCCGGCTGGCTCGGCCGCAAGTCCGGCCGCGGCTTCTACGACTATCGCGGCGACGTGCCGGTGCCGACCCGCTGACTGCGGCACATTCCGTATAAAACGCTCCCGGGAGAAAGATTTTCCGCGCGGCAGCGGCCTGCTGGCCGCTGGTGCCTCGGTTGAAAATCCTCGAGGCGATAGGCTCCCGGCAAATCGCATCTGACGTCCGGAGACTTCCCGTGAAAAAACTGCTCCTGATCGGCGCCGCCGTCCTCGCGTTCGCTGCACCGCTGTCCGCCCGCGCCGCCGACACGCTGCTCAACGCCTCCTACGACATTGCGCGCGAGATATTCGCGGCCGAGAACGGGGCCTTCATCAAGGAACACCCGGGCGTCACCATCGACCAGTCGCACGGCGGCACGTCGAAGCAGGCGCGCGCGATCGTCGAGGGTCTCGAGGCGGACGTCGTGACCTTCAACCAGGTGACCGACATCGACTTCCTCGTGAAGAACGGCTTCGTCGCCGCAGACTGGCAGTCGAAATTCCCCAACAACGCCTCGCCCTTCTATTCCTTCCCGTCGTTCCTGGTGCGCGCCGGAAATCCGAAGAACATCAAGGACTGGAGCGATCTCGTCCGCGACGACGTGAAGGTCATCTTCCCGAACCCGAAGACCTCGGGCAACGCGCGCTACACCTATCTGGCGGCCACGGCCTATGCCATCGAGGCCTTCGGGGGCGATCAGGAAAAGGTGAAAGACTTCGTCGCCAGGATCTTCGGCAACGTGCCGGTCTTCGACACCGGCGGCCGCGCAGCCACGACGACCTTCGTGGAACGCGAGATCGGCGACGTGATCATCACCTTCGAGGCAGAGACGAAGGCGATCGCCAAGCAATACGGCGAGGACAAGTTCCAGAGCGTCGTCCCGTCCGTCTCGCTGCTCGCCGAGTTCCCGGTCGCGATCGTCGACAAGGTCGCCGATGCCAAGGGCAGCCGCGACCTGGCCAAGGCCTATCTCGACTTCCTCTACACCGAGACGGGTCAGCGCATCGCCGCCGATTTCGGCCATCGCGTCCACAACGATGCCGTCACCGCTGAATTCAAGAGCCAGTTTCCCGACGTGCGCCTCGTCAATGTCGACGACGTATTCGGCGGCTGGGACAAGATATCGCTGGAACATTTTGCCGAGGGCGGAATTCTCGACAGCATCTACGGCAGCCGATAAAAAGTCGACACCTGCGAGCGATATCGTCGGCCGCGGCTTTTGCCCGTCGCATGTTGGAGAGGACAATCATCTTGAAACGGCGCGTGCTGCCCGGACTGCCGTTCACGCTCGGCATCACCCTCGTCTATGTCGCGATCATCGTGGTGCTGCCTCTGGCGGCGTTGATCTTCAAGGCCGCGAGCCTCGGCCCGGAGGACTACTGGCGCATCATATCCTCAGAACGGGCGATCGCCAGCTATCGTGTGACCGTTCTCTCGGCGCTCGCCGCGACCGTGTTCAACCTGGTCTTCGGCCTCGCGCTTGCCTGGATCCTCGTACGCTACCGTTTCCCAGGCCGACGTCTGGTTGACGCCCTGGTCGATCTGCCCTTCGCGCTGCCGACGGCCGTCGCCGGCATCTCCCTGACGACACTGTTCGCGACCAACGGCTGGTTCGGAGCACCGCTTGACGCGATCGGCATCAAGGTCGCCTATACGCCGCTTGGCATCATGATCGCCATGGCCTTTACCAGCCTTCCCTTCATCGTGCGCACCGTTCAGCCCGTTCTGGAAGAGCTCGACCCGGCGCTGGAAGAGGCTGGCCAGACGCTCGGAGCGACGGACTGGTCGATCTTCCTGCGCGTCATCCTGCCGCTTCTCGCCCCGGCGCTGCTGGCGGGCGTGTCGCTTGCCTTCGCCCGCAGTCTCGGCGAATTCGGCGCCATCATCTTCATAGCCGGCAACCAGCCGTTCGAGACGGAGATCACGGCACTTCTCGCCTTCATCCGGCTCGAGGAATACGACTATCCCGCCTCGGCAGCGATCGCCTCGGTCATGCTGCTTGCCGCCTTCACGATGCTCGCCGTCACCAACCTGCTGCAAGCACGTGCCCTGCGCTACACGGTAAAGGGCTGACGATGGCCAATCACGCGACAAAGCGCCCGCCGCGGGTGGGCGACAATCCGCGCTTTCGCCGAACGCTGCTCGCCATCGTGCTGGTCCTTGTCACAATCGTCGTCATCGCCCCGCTCGTGGTCATCGGCGCGCAGGCCTTTTCGCTCGGTATCGGCTATTTCGCAAAGACCATCGCCGAACCGGACACACGCCATGCGATCCTGCTGACGGTGGTGACGGCATTGATCGCCGTGCCGATCAACACCGTCTTCGGTGTGGCCGCCGCCTGGGCGATCACCAAGTTCGATTTCCGCGGCAAGCGGCTGCTGACCATCGTCATCGAGCTTCCCTTCTCCATTTCGCCGATCGTCGCGGGCGTCGCCTATCTTTTCGTCTATGGTCTGCAGGGACTGTTCGGCCCCATGCTGCAGTCGGCCGAGATCAAGATTCTCTTCGCGCTGCCGGGCATCGTCATTGCCAGCATGTTCGTCACGGCGCCCTTCGTCGCACGCGAACTGATCCCGTTGATGCAGGCGCAGGGCCGCGACCTCGAGGAGGCGGCGACGTCGCTCGGCGCTTCCGGCTGGCGCACCTTTTTCTCGGTGACGCTGCCAAACATCAAGTGGGCGCTGCTCTATGGCATCGTGCTCTGCAACTCGCGTGTCATGGGCGAATTCGGCGCCGTGTCGGTCGTCTCGGGCAATATCCGTGGCCAGACCAACACCCTGCCGCTGCACATCGAGCTTCTCTATCACGACTACAATGCCGTCGGCGCCTTTGCCGCAGCGTCGATCCTTGCCTTGCTCGCCATCGTGACGCTGGTGGCCAAGGTTGCCCTGGAGCGCCAGGGAGCGGGACGACGCAGCCGCCCCGCCTCGCTTGCCGGCGTCGAGCCAACCGCGGAGACAAGACCGTGAAGATCACCCTGGACACCGTCGTCAAGACCTTCGATACCTTCCGCGCCGTCCACGGCGTGTCACTCGAGATCGACAGTGGCGAGCTCGTCGCGCTCCTCGGTCCTTCCGGCTCAGGCAAGACGACGATCCTCCGCATGGTCGCCGGACTCGAATTCGCCGATGGCGGCGCCATCTATTTCGGTGACGAGAATGCGACCGACATTCCGGTGCGCGAGCGCGGTGTCGGCTTCGTCTTCCAGCACTATGCGCTCTTTCCGCACATGACGGTCGCGGGGAACATTGCCTTCGGCATGAAAGTCTCGAAGGTCAGGCGGTCTTCGGTCGAGATCGCCGAGCGGGTCGAGGAGCTTCTGGATCTGATTCAGCTCAAGGGTCTCGGCGATCGGTTCCCCGGCCAGATCTCCGGCGGCCAGCGGCAGCGCGTGGCGCTTGCCCGCGCGCTTGCCGTCGATCCCAAGGTTCTCCTGCTCGACGAACCCTTCGGCGCGCTCGACGCGAATGTGCGCCGCGACCTGCGCCGCTGGCTTCGCAAGATCCACGAGGAGCTCAACATCACAACCCTGTTCGTCACGCACGACCAGGAAGAGGCGCTCGACCTCGCCGACCGCGTCGTCATTCTCGACAAGGGCAGGATCGTCCAGCAGGGCGCGCCCGAGCAGGTCTGCCGCAATCCGGCAAATGCCTTCGTCATGAACTTCCTCGGCGATGCCAATCACCTGGATGCGCAGGTGCGCGACGGCAGAGCCTTCGTGCAAGACATTCCCTTCGATGCACCGGGCATCAACGATGGCAAGGCGCAATTGCTGTTCCGCCCGGCCGACGTCGTCTGGCACGAAGACGATCAGGGCATTGCCGCGACGATCATCCGGGTCATCGACCGCCCCGATTCCAAGCGGGTGGTGGCGCTCACGACCGCTGGCGGCACCGTCGAGTTCGATACGTCGCCGGAGTTTCCCGGCAGGGCGGGCGGGCGCGGCTCGCTGGTGATCCGCCGCCCGCGCGTCTACGCGGCAGCCTGATCAGCTCGCCGGCGGTCTCTCCACGGCCGCACGGATGAGCGCCCTGGCATCCGCGCCGTCCCAGGCGGCGGGACCGTTCATCGCCGACACGAGGCACCCGGTATCGTCCATCAGAAGCGTCACCGGCAGGCCGAAGGCGAGGCCTTCCTTCTTCAGCGCGTTGAAGACGCCCAGGGAGTTGTCGCGGTAATAGGCGAGATCAGTCGCGCCCGTTTCCTCGAGGAATGCCTTGGGCTTCTCGTCGGAACCCGTGTCGATATTGATCGCCACCACTTCGAACCGGTCGCTGCCGAGTTCCTTCTGCAATGCGTTCAGCGCCGGCATCTCCTCGCGGCACGGCACGCACCAGGTCGCCCAGAGATTGACGAGCAGCGTCTTGCCGGAAAAGTCGGCGATCGTCCTGCCGGTGCCGTCCGGGCCTTTAAACGCAAGCGACGGCAGAGGCCGATGTTCCGCCACCGTCATCATGGCCGCGACCTGCCCGGTGGAGAGCGGCGCCAGCCGCTCGGCGAGTGCCGCCGTCGCGGGGCATTGCTGCGCCCCGGCATCCGTCGCCACCGCACCATTGCCAGACCGGCTCTCGATCACGTATACCGCTGCCGCACCGGCAAGAAGCCCGGCGACGCCGGCAAGCGCGACGAGCCTCGCCTTCGGCAGACCCAGCGTCTTCGTTACTGTCATCTCATTCTCCAGATAGGCATCCCATGGCTGACGGCACCTCTGACACGCGTTCCTCCAACCAGATGTGGGGCGGTCGCTTTGCCTCCGGACCGGATGCGATCATGGAGGAGATAAATGCCTCGATCGGTTTCGACAAGAAGCTCTACGCACAGGACATCCGCGGCTCGAAGGCGCATGCAACGATGCTCGCGCATCAGGGCATCATTTCGGCCGAGGATAAAGACAAGATCGTTCACGGCCTCGACACGATCCTGTCAGAGATCGAATCGGGCGCTTTCGAATTCTCCCGGCACCTGGAAGACATCCATATGAATGTCGAGGCGCGGCTTGCCGAGCTGATCGGTCCGGCGGCCGGCCGGCTGCATACCGCGCGCTCGCGCAACGATCAGGTGGCGCTCGACTTCCGCCTCTGGGTCAAGGAAGAGCTCCAGAAGACCGAGCGGTTGCTGACGGGCCTGATCGGTGCCTTCCTCGACCGTGCCGAGGAACATGCCGCGGCCGTCATGCCGGGCTTCACGCACCTGCAGACCGCCCAGCCCGTGACATTCGGCCACCACTGCATGGCCTATGTGGAGATGTTCGGCCGCGACCGCTCGCGGGTTCGCGACGCGATCGAGCGGCTCGACGAGAGCCCGATCGGCGCTGCCGCGCTTGCCGGAACCGGCTATCCGATCGACCGCCACATGACCGCGTCGGCGCTCGGCTTCCGCGAGCCCACCCGCAACTCCATCGATACGGTCTCCGACCGCGATTTCGCGCTGGAATTCCTGTCCGTCGCCGCGATCGCCGCGACGCATCTTTCCCGTCTCGCCGAGGAAATCGTCATCTGGTCGACGCCGCAGTTCGGTTTCATACGGCTTTCGGATTCGTTCTCGACCGGCTCTTCCATCATGCCGCAGAAGAAGAACCCGGACGCAGCCGAACTGGTGCGCGCCAAGACGGGCCGCATCAACGGCTCGCTGGTTGCGCTGCTCACCGTGATGAAGGGCCTGCCGCTCGCCTATTCCAAGGACATGCAGGAGGACAAGGAACAGGTCTTCGACGCTGCCGAGAGCCTGGAACTCGCGATAGCCGCCATGACCGGCATGGTCCGCGACCTGACGGTACGCACGGACCGGATGAAAGCGGCTGCGGGCTCGGGCTACTCGACGGCGACCGATCTCGCCGACTGGCTGGTGCGCGAGGCGGGCCTCCCCTTCCGCGATGCCCATCACGCAACCGGCCGCGCCGTCGCCATGGCGGAGGCGAAATCCTGCGAGCTGGCGGAGCTTTCGCTGGAGGACCTTCGGTCGATCCATGCGTCGATCTCCGCCAGGGTCTACGACGTGCTGACCGTCGAGGCGTCGGTCGCGAGCCGGACCTCCTTCGGCGGCACGGCTCCGTCCGGTGTGCGTCAGCAGATCGCCTGGTGGCGCGAGCGGCTCTGATCGAAATCCGTGCAGGACTCATCAGAAGAATGAGGGTGCACAAGCCGCAGCCTTTTCGCTAAGAGAAAACGACAATTTCGACACGTCCGGCATCGAGGTATCCCGCATGACCTTCAGTGACATCGGCAGACTGGTCGTCGCCATCGCCATGACGGCTGCCGTGCTGTCAGGCTGCGGCCGCAAGGGTGACCTCGACGCGCCCGGCGCCGAACCGGTCGCCCGCTCGGGAACCGACACATCCGGCGATGCGCTGGCGGACGTCGAGGACCGGCCCTTCATCCTCGATCCCCTTCTCTGACGGACCAGACCCGTGAACCATTTCGACTATCGCGACGGCATTCTCTTCGCCGAGGATGTGCCGGTCCCCGAGATCGCCGAGACCGTCGGCACGCCCTTCTATGTCTATTCGACGGCAACGCTCGAACGCCACTACGAGGTGTTCTCCCGCGCCTTCGACGGCGTCGACGCCATGGTATGCTATGCCATGAAGGCGAATTCCAACCAGGCGGTGTTGAAGACGCTCGCCCGGCTGGGTGCAGGCATCGACGTCGTGTCCGAAGGCGAACTTCGCCGCGCGCTTTCCGCCGGCGTGCCTGCCTCGCGCATCATGTTCTCCGGCGTCGGCAAGACGCCGCGCGAGATGGATCTTGGAATTGAGGCCGGCATCTACTGCTTCAACGTCGAGTCCGAACCGGAGCTCGAGGTCCTGAATGCCCGCGCCGTGAAGGCCGGCAGGAAGGCGCATGTTTCCTTCCGCATCAACCCGGACGTCGACGCGCGGACCCATGCGAAGATCTCGACCGGCAAGAAGGAAAACAAGTTCGGCATCTCGTGGGAGCGTGCCCGCGCCGTCTATGCCCATGCGGCGACGCTTTCCGGCATCAGGGTGACCGGCATCGACATGCATATCGGCAGCCAGATCACCGAGCTGCAGCCCTTCGACGACGCCTTCAAGCTGCTCAGGGAGCTGGTCGACACGCTCCGCGCCGACGGCCATACCATCGATCATGTCGACGTCGGCGGCGGCCTCGGCATTCCCTACAAGACCGACAACCAGCCGCCGCCGCTGCCCGACGCCTATGCCGCGATCGTCAAGAACCAGCTTCGCGACCTCAACTGCAGGATCGTGACGGAGCCCGGACGCCTCATCGTCGGCAATGCGGGTATCCTGGTGACCGAGGTTATCTATGTGAAGGACGCCGGCGAGAAGACCTTCGTCATCGTCGATGCCGCGATGAACGACCTGATCCGCCCGACGCTCTACGAGGCCTGGCACGAGATCCAGCCGGTCCGCCTTTCCGCCGCCAGTGCGCCACGCATCAAGGCGGATGTGGTCGGCCCCGTCTGCGAGACCGGCGACTATCTGGCTCTCGATCGCGAGATGGCCATGCCGAAGCCCGGCGATCTGATCGCCGTCGGTTCTGCGGGCGCCTATGGCGCCGTTCAGGCGGGCACATACAACTCGCGCCTGCTGGTTCCCGAGGTTCTCGTCAAGGGCGACCGCTTCCACGTGATTCGGCCGCGGCCGCGCTACGACGACCTCATCGGCCTCGATTCGACGCCCGACTGGCTTGCCTGACGCTACGCGGGACCCGGCACGGCCTGTCTCGCAAGCTCCATTCACATATATTTGCAGTGCAGCGTCGCGGGATTTCCGCCGCTGCCCTCGTCTTCGCCACAAACAGTGTTATCCTTTCGAACCGTGAGGGCATGCACGGTCCTCCCCTGCGGCGCGAACGGGACGAGGACTGATGACGGTCAACGAAAGCAGGCACCCCGCACCCAACTCCTTTGCCGACTTGTCCCGCACACTTCGGTTGAAGCGGTCCCTTGCCCGTGCCGTGCTCTTCGCCGAAGCCCTCCTTCCCCGCCTGTTACCGCTCGTGCTGCTCGTCGCCATTTTCCTCGGCGTCACCTGGTTCGGCTTTTTCCGCCACGTGCCGGGTTGGCTGCATCTTGCCACGCTCGGCGCATTTGCGGTCGCGCTTGCCGTCCTTCTGGCCCGTCTGCCGCACACCGTTTGGCCGAGCGTCGATGAAGCCGATCGCCTGCTCGAGCGCCGCAACGGTCTGAAGCACCAGGCGATCCGGGTCCAGGAGGATCGGCCGGCCGGTGGCGGCCCGATGGCCGAGGCGCTTTGGCGGGAGCACCAGAGCCGCATGGCCCGGATGATCGGCGCGCTCCAGGCCGGCCTGCCGCAGCCCGATATCGCAAGCCATGACCGCAATGCCTTGCGCGCCGTCCCGCTGCTGCTCGTCGCCGTCGCCTTCGCCTTCTCCTATTCCAACCGCGGCGGCCTGCTGTCCGACATCGTCGCCGTTCGCGCGCCGGCGGAGGAGCAGCCCGATGTGCGCATCGACGCCTGGGTGACACCGCCGGCCTATACCGGACGCGCGCCTGTCTTCCTGACGGGCAGCGCGGAAGCGCCGGCCGGCGAAATTCGCATACCGCAGTTCAGCGAACTGACGGTCCGCATCACCGGATCCGACACGGATCGCCCGGTCACCTTCAAGACGGGCGAAGCGGTACAACCGATCGTCATCGGCCCGAAGGAGGAAGAGCCCGAAGAGCACGCCACCGACGACGACGCCGGCGAAGCGGATGCCGAAACAGCGGCGGCAAAGCCCGAACCCGCGGCAACGGCCGGCCAGACGACGACCGAGACGCTCACCTACAAGATCACCCGCGGCGGCGAACTGAATGTCGATGGCCGCAGCTGGTCCTTCTCGATCATCCCCGACCGTGTGCCCGAAATCGCTTTCGACGGCCTGCCGAAGACGACGGTCGCCGCCGCGCTGGAGATCAGCTTCCTCGCCAAGGACGACTACGGCATCCAGAATGCCTGGGCCGAAATCGTGCCGGCGGACGAGCCGAAGAAGGACGCCCGACCGCTCTATCCCGCGCCCGAGTACCGCCTGGACCTGCCGCGCCGCAATGCACGCGATGCCAAGGGCACGACGAGCCGCAATCTCTCCGAACACCCGCTTTCCGGCAAGCGCGTCAAGGTCACGCTGGTCGCGCGCGATGCGGCCGGCCAGGAGGGGCGCAGCCAGCCACAGGAGATGATCCTCCCGGCGAAGAACTTCTTCGAACCCCTGGCGGCTTCGGTTGCGGAGCAGCGCCAGGTCTTCGCGCTCGACGCCAACCGTTTGCCGCATGCGATCGCGCTCAGCGACGCGCTGATGATCCGGCCGGAGGAAACGATACCCAATCTCACGCACTACCTGCTTCTGAAATCCGCGCAGGAGCGCATGCGGCTGGCACGCGACGACGACCAGTTGCGGGAAGCAGCCGACTATCTCTGGGAGATCGCCCTCGGCATCGAGGACGGCAACCTGTCGCTCGCCGACCGGCGCCTGCGCGATGCGCAGCAGGCGCTCGCCGACGCGCTCGAGCGCAACGCCTCCGACGAGGAGATCGCCGAGCTCATGAAGGAACTGCGCGAAGCGATGCAGGCCTATATGGAGGAGCTCGCGCGCCAGGCGCAAAAGAACGGGCAGATGCAGCAGAACGCGCAGCAGCAGGGCCAGATTCTGCGCCAGCAGGATTTGCAGCGCATGATGGACCAGATCGAGAACCTCGCCCGCTCCGGCGCCAAGGATCAGGCCCGTCAGCTGCTCTCCGAAATGCAGCGCATGATGAACAACCTGCAGGCCGGCCGCATGCAACAGCAGCAGGGCCAGCAGAACGACGCGATGCGCCAGCAGATGGACAAGCTCGGCGAACTCATGCAGCAGCAGCAGCAGCTGATGGACCAGACCTTCAACTACGATCAGGCGCTGCGCGATCGCATGCAGCGCGGTGATCCGCAAGGCGAGGACGGGGAGGAGCTCTTCGATCAGCAGCCGGGCGACGGCGGCGAGCAGCAGCAGGACGGCGAGCAGCAATCGCCGACCGACGGCATGACAGCCGAGGAGCTGCGACAGGCGCTGAAAGACCTGAAGGCCCAGCAGGAAGCCTTGTCCAAGCAGCTCGGCGAACTGGAGCAGGCGCTCAAGGGCATGGGCATCGAACCCGGCAAGGGTTTTGGCCAGGCCGGCCGCGAAATGAATGGCGCAGCCGAATCACTCGGCCAGGGCCAGGGTGAATCCGCCGTCGGCAGCCAGGGCCGCGCACTGGAAGCACTGCGCCAGGGTGCGCAGGACATGATGAGCCAGATGCAGGCGATGATGGGTCAGGGCCAGGGTCCCGGCCAGGGTATGCCGCAGGCAGGCCGCAACGGGCGCGATCCGCTCGGCCGCGAACGCCCGACCTCGGCCCACGGTCCGGATTACGACGGCCGCACGCAGATCCCGGAAGAGATCGACATCCAGCGGGCGCGCGAGATCCTCGAAGAAATCCGCCGCCGCCTCGGCACCGGCATGACGCCGGGTCTCGAACGGCAATATCTGGAGCGGCTGCTCGGCCTGCAGTAACGGGCAACGATCAGGCGGCGAGCGCGCGGGCGACGGCCGTGCGGATATCCGGCAGGCTGAAGGGCTTGCTGACCACGTCGACGATCTTGCCGTTGAGGTCGTCCGCCCGCTCCCTCTGTTCCGCGTAGCCGGTCATCAGCAGAATCTTCATGCCCGGGTGGCTGGAATGCGCCCTGTGGGCAAGCTCGATGCCATCCATCACCGGCATGCGGATGTCGGAGAGCAGGAGGTCGAAGGTCGTCCGATCGAGTGCCTCGAGGCCGGCGGCGCCGTCAGGCGCCTCGACCGTCTCGTGCCCGTCGAGACGCAGGGCCCGTGCGACAAAGATGCGCAAGGAGTCCTCGTCCTCGGCGATCAGGATCCTGGCCATCAATCCCCCTTTCATGCCGCTCATGCGGCCGGTTCGCGGTGTCTCCACCGCATGTGCAAAGCCCGCCCGGTCCCGAAGAGACCAGACTTTTCTTTGCGATCGGTAAACGGCCGGGGAGAGGATTTGCAGGTGCGACTATTCGGCGTCGCCCGTGACGATGCCGACGAAGGGAAGCTCGCGGAAGGCATAGGCAACATCCATGCCGTAGCCGACGACGAAATAGTCCGGGCATTCGAAGCCGACATAGTCCGCTTCGAGCTCCGTCTGGCGCTTGACCCGCTTGTCGAGCAAAACTGCGATCGTCACGTTGCGCGCGCCGCGTTCCAGCATCAGTTCCTTGGCGAACCGCAGCGTGCGGCCCGATTCCAGGATGTCGTCGATCAACAGGATGTCGCGTCCGTGCACATCGCTATCGATGTCCTTGATGATCCTGACGCCCTGGGAGACCGTTCCGGCCCCATAGCTCGACAGTGTGATGAACTCGACTTCCGGCGCCATGCCGGTCGAATGCATGGCGCGGATCAGGTCGGCCGCGAAGATGAAGGAGCCCTTGAGCACGGAGATGACCAGCAGGTCCTCGGTCGGACCTTCCTTGATCTGGGTCGCCAGTTCCGCGTTGCGGGCAGCGATCTGCTCCGCGCTATAAAGGGTGTCGATCTTCTTTCCGCGGACGATGTGCATCGCGACTTGCTCCGGTTTTGCTCGACGGACGCTCGATCCGAGCGCGTTTTCCCGCGCTTAGCACAGTCACCGGGTCTTGGCATCCGCCGAGATCAAGGAAACCGTCACTTTCGGCAGCGCGCCGCCGGCATAGGGAAGCGTCACCGTGAAACGGCGCTCCCCTCCGGCGGGCAACACCGCTTCGGCAGACGTGACCCGCGTCGAAAGAGCGGCGTCCGGCCGGTCGATCGCGACGAGGAGATCCGGCACCGCGAGGCTGCCGGACGTGTTGTTGCGAACGCCGCCCCGCACGGTGATCACCTTCATGCCGTCGCGATCCCGCACGACATGGGAAAGTCCGACGATCTCGAGAGGTGCGGCACGACCGGCGATCGCCTCCCTGAGAAGGGAAAAGCCGCCGCACACAAGGAAGACAGTGAGCGACAGGATCAGGACGAAACTCGTGAAGACCTGTGCCGGCAGCATTTGCAGAAGACGTTCGGCAAGACGCGCCGCGGTTGCCGCCCCGAGAGACAGAAGCGAGACCGTCCGGCCCGCGAGGTCCGTCGATACGCTGCCGCGTCGATTGTCGTTCGGTGCCTGCCTTGGCCTGCGGTCGGAAGGAGGGACCAGCACGACGAAATGCGCGTCGACCACCTCGAACCGGTGCTGGGGCCGGGCAATCGCGGCGTTCCGGACGGTCGGGGGAATGAGATCGACCCGGTTCGCATCGCCGTCGCTCCTGAAGCGGAAAGCACCCATGAACGACCTCCCTCGGCATTGGCGGATGCACGCGTCACCCGTGAAAAACGGGCATTGAATCGAATCCTTACGAATCGTAAACCATATTGGTTAATGCTTTGGAAACCGGCCTTGGATGGGCCTAGATTCCATGCGATTCGCGATCAGGCAGCAGGCCGAACCAGGCGCGGAAAATCAGGTAACACCGTTGATTCATTTCGAGAATGTCGGATTGCGCTATGGGATGGGCCCGGAGATCCTCCGCGACCTCACCTTCGACATCCCCGGACGCTCCTTCCAGTTCCTGACCGGTCCGTCGGGTGCCGGCAAGACGACGCTGCTGCGTTTGCTTTTCCTGTCGCTGCAGCCGACCCGCGGCCTCATCCGCTCCTTCGACCGAGACATATCGACGATCCCGCGCGAAGAACTGCCGATGTTGCGGCGTCGGATCGGCATCGTCTTCCAGGATTTTCGCCTGCTGGACCATCTGACGACCTACGAGAATGTCGCACTGCCGCTGCGGGTGCGCGGCAAGGAGGAATCGTCCTACCGGGCCGATGTGCTGGAGTTGCTGAAATGGGTCGGACTCGGCGAACGGATCAATGTGCTGCCGCCGGTTCTTTCGGGCGGCGAGAAGCAACGCGCGGCGATCGCCCGTGCCCTGATCGACCGGCCGGAACTGTTGCTGGCGGACGAGCCCACGGGCAATGTCGACCCGCCGATGGCGCGCCGTCTGCTGAGCCTCTTCCTCGAACTCAACCGGCTCGGCACCGCCGTCGTCATCGCCACCCACGATCTGTCGCTGATGGACCAGATCGACGCACGCCGCATGATCCTCTCACAGGGGAGGCTCGATATCTATGACTGACGACCAGCCGTCCCATCCGACGACGCCCTCTGCGGCGGAGCGGCGCCCGCCGATGCAGGTGCGGCCAACCGCGCCGATCGTGCCACCGTCGAATGTTTCGGGCAATGCGCTGATGCTCGTCATCGCCATCATGGCCTTCCTGGCCTGCCTCACGTTCGGCGCGGTCAGCATGGTGCGGGCGACGGCGGCGAGCTGGCAGAGCGAAATCTCCCGCGAGATCACCATCCAGATCATGCCGGACGAGACCGTCGACATGGATGCGGCCCTGCGCGACGCGCGCGATCTGGCGCTGACCTTCGACGGTACGCGCGACGGTCAGATCGTCGACAGGGCAGCCACGGCCCGCCTGCTTGAGCCATGGCTCGGTGAAGGCCTCAATCTCGACGAACTGCCCGTGCCGCGCCTCGTCGTCATCACGATCGACGAACAGTCCCCGCCCGATTTCGCGGCGATCCGGACGGCGCTTGCGGAAAAGGTACCGGGCGCGACGCTCGATGACCATCGCACCTGGGTCGACCGGCTCGTTGCCATGGCCCGCACGACCGCGATGATCGGCACCGGCGTGCTCGTCCTCGTCTTCTCCGCCATGGTGCTGACAGTCGTCTTCGCGACGCGCGGCGCACTTTCCGGCAACCGGCACATCGTCGAAGTGCTGCATTTCGTCGGCGCGGAGGCGGGTTTCGTCGCCTCCGAATTCCAGAAGCACTTCCTCAAGATCAGCCTCAAAGGGTCGTTTGCGGGCGGCGCGCTGGCCGCGCTCTTTTTCGCGATCGCCGGCTACTGGCAGTCCCGGTCGCTGGCAACGCCCCAGAGCGACCAGGCAACGGCTCTCTTCGGCACCTTCTCCATGGGGTTTACCGGTTACCTCGGCATCGCGGCAACCATGGTCGTCATCGCCACCCTGACGACGCTCACGGCCCGCTTCACGGTCATGCGCACGATCTACGAGATAGACCAGATCCGGTCCGATCCGGCCCGCAGCGATGGATTGCCCAATGGGTAGCGACGCAAGAAAATGCGACTACACCTCGCCGCAATCCTCGGCTACGAAGGAATCATGAAGGCGATGGGCGAGTCCGGGACGGACATGTCCGGTCATGCACCGGTTGGCAGGCGGTGGCGGATTCGTCCGCTGCGCCGTCTGGTGCGCGTCTTCCTGTCGGTAATGCTGCTCTGCCTCGCGATTGTGGTCGGTGGCTTCCTGTATTTCGCGGAGACGGTCGCCAGCATGCAGCCGCCCGACGATCCCAAGGCCGACGCGATCGTCGTGCTGACCGGCGGATTCCAGCGTATCGATCAGGCGATCGAACTGCTTGACAAGGGCGTCGGCCAGCGTCTGTTGATCAGCGGCGTGCACCCGACGACGAGCAGCACCCAGATCCGCAAATTCACGCAAAGTTCGTCGTCGCTCTTCGAGTGCTGCATCGACATCGGCTACGATGCGCTGGACACGATCGGCAACGCCAACGAAACCGCCAAGTGGATCAGCGACCACGGCTACCGCCACGTGCTTGTCGTCACGAACAACTACCATATGCCGCGCAGCCTTCTCGAACTGAGGCGTAGCGACAGGAAGACCGACTTCATCTCCTATCCGGTGGTCAATTCAGACCTGAAGAGCCGCAACTGGCTCTCGGAGCCGATGGTGATGAAGACCATGCTGTCGGAATACATGAAGTACTCGCTGGCGACGCTGCGCGATCTGACCGGAACCGGCTGGTCCACCGGCCTTCGCCAGGATTCCGCGCGCCAGGCCTCGCTCGACTGATCTGCCTGAACGCCGTTTGCGAAAACGGCGGCAACCGTGTAGGCAGGCGGCAATGCCGCGGAGAAGTCCTGCCCGATGATCGTCGTACGTTCCGTACTGTTCAATATCGCGTTCTACCTGAATCTCATCGCCCAGATGGTCGTGCTGACGCCGGTCTACTTCCTCCTGCCGCGCAAGAAGGCCTACATCGTCCCGAAGAACTGGGTGAGGACGAACCACTGGCTCTTCAAGGTCATCGTCGGCGCCACCTTCGAGATCGAAGGCCTCGAGAACATCCCGAAGAGCAGCTACATCTTCGCCCCCAAGCACCAGTCCTTCTGGGACGCTTACGCACTCCTGCCCTGGCTTGACGATCCCTTCTACATCCTGAAGCGCGAGCTCACATGGATCCCGCTCTTTGGTTGGTACGTGCTCAAGCAGCGCATGGTACCGGTCAATCGCGGCGCGCGCGGCAAGATCATGGCGGAAGTCATGGAGCGCACGAAGCGCGAAATGGCGAGCGGGCGCCAACTCATCATCTATCCGGAAGGCACCCGCCGTCCGCCGGGCGCACCGCCCGAATACAAATACGGCATCGCGCGACTCTATCGCGATCTCAAGGTGCCGGTCGTGCCCGTCGTGATGCATCCCGGCCTTTTCTGGCCGCGCCGGAAGTTCCTGCGCTTCCCCGGCCACTTCAAGGTCCGCATTCTGCCGCCGGTCGCGCCCGGCATGGATCCGGACGCCTTTCTCGCCCATCTGATCGAGGTCATGGAGAGCGCCAGCGACCGGCTGCTCATCGAAACCGCCGAGGCCAATCCGCACGTTCCGCTTCCCGAAACCGCCGCGACCCGCCTTGCCGAACTGCGCCTGCGCGAGACTTCATGATCCCAGGCCGGCACTGAAGGCCGCGGCCATGCGGCCAACCTCCTCGAGCCAGTGATCGCGGATGCCCATGTCGCGCAGATGGGCGAGCGTATTCGTCACATAGTCGATGTTCGGCCCGGATCTGCCGACAGCCCGGCTGACCGTTTCCGCTGCCTCCGCCGTGGCCAAGGCCCCGGCATATTGCCGATGCCCGCGGTCGATCACATAGGCGAGCGCCGGCCTGCGGACGCCGCCCGGCAGCGATACTGGCAGGATCCGTTCGCGATAGACATGCGTGACCAGTTCGCGTTCGCGCAGATAGGCAAGCACGGCCGGCCAGCTGTCAGGCGAAACGCGGAAGGCCATGCCGCGGCAGGATCCGCCGCGATCCAGACCGAGCACGAGACCCGGATCCTGTTCCGTGCCGCGATGGACCCAGGAGCGGACGCACAGCGAGCGGCGATAGCCGTGGAGATGGGCAGGAAGGCTCTCTTCGACCTCGAAACCGGGATTCCACATGAGGGAACCGTAGCCGAAAACCCAATTCTCGTTCATATCCAAGCGTACCTGCCGCCATCATCGAAAAGCCGCCGCAATTGGCCGCTCTTTCGAAAGATATAACCAAATCACCTTTGCCTCGCCACCTTGCGGAGACCAGCATGGCCGTTTCAGAACAGCAGATCGCCAGTCCCTATGGCCGACGGCTGAAAGGGCTGACGATCGGCGTCGTTGCCGTCGCGGTGCTCTATACGGGTGCCTGGTTCTATGGAGCGGGCAAGGTCAGAACACTGCTCGAGGAGCGCTTCGCAGACGAAAGCGGTCCCGTCGTCGTTGCCTGCCCCAATCTCGACCTGCGTGGCTTTCCCTTTCGCATCGGCGTCTTCTGCGATTCCGTCCGGATCGATGACAGCGGCTCCGGAACGTCCCTGACGCTCGGCGCCCTCCGCTCGGCGGCGCAGGTCTACCGGCCGGGCCATGCGGTCGTCGAGGTCGATGGTCCGGCCCAGCTGCGGGTCTCGCCCGGCCTCATCGTCAGCGCGGACTGGGATCTGATGCAGGCGAGCGGCGTTGCCGGCACGGACGGCCTCGACCGCGGCTCGCTGGCGCATGACGGCCTGCACGGCGGCATCGCCGGCGGCCTTTCGGGCAATCGCGCGCGCTTCGAGGCGCGGCACGGGGAGGCACACCTGCGCCGCAATGCAAAGGCGCTGGATGCCGCCGTGAGCTTCGACGACCTGCTGTTCCGGATCGGCGACGAAGCATTGCCCACGGTTGACGCCGAGGCGGACCTGACGGTGGCGGATGCTGCAGGCTGGCTCGCGGGCCGCATGCCCCGAGACATTGCCTCTGCGGCTCTTCGCGGCGACCTTCGCCGCCTCTCGCTCGATCTTGGCGACGGCGTCGCGGCAACGCTGTCGGGCACCTTCGCCTTCGACGCGAACGGACTGCTCTCCGGCAGCTTCGAACTCGACATGCGGGACATCGCGGCGTGGCGGTCCGTTGCCGCGAAGGTGTTTCCGCAGGAACGCGACCTTGTCGACAACATCGCCGACACCGTAACGGCACTTTCCGGCGACGGCCGGAACGCCGGCGTCAATCTGACCGTGACCGAGGGGACGATCTATATGGGCGTGATCCCGCTCGGCGTTCTGCCGCCGCTCTGAACATCAGGATTTGGATCCGTCGGCGGGACGGCCGAAATTCGGCGCCGCCGTGTCCTGGCCTGCATCGATGATCGACCGGCGAATGGCACGGGTGCGGGTGAAGAGGTCGAAGAGCTTTTCGCCGTCGCCCCAGCGGATCGCCCGCTGCAGATAGGCGAGGTCTTCCGAAAAGCGGGCGAGCATCTCCAGAATGGCGTCCTTGTTGTGCAGGCAGACATCGCGCCACATGGTCGGATCGGACGCCGCCAGGCGCGTGAAATCGCGGAAGCCGGAGGCCGAGTACTTGATCACCTCGGATTCCGTGACCGTCTCCAGGTCGTCGGCGGTGCCGACGATGTTGTAGGCGATGATGTGCGGCAGGTGCGAGACGATCGCGAGCACCTTGTCGTGGTGTTCCGTGTCCATCTCGTCGACCTTGGAGCCGAGCGCTTCCCAGAAGGTCGCGAGCTTCCGCTTCGCCGCCTTGTCGGTGCCGTGCACGGGCGTCAGGATGCACCAGCGGCCCTGGAAGAGTTCCGGGAAGCCGGCATCCGGACCGGAATGCTCGGTGCCGGCAAGCGGATGGCCCGGAATGAAATGCACGTTGCGCGGCATGTGCGGCAGCATCTGCGCGACGACGGAGGCCTTGGTGGATCCGACGTCGGTGACGATCGCACCCGGCATCAGATGCGGGGCGATCTCCTCCGCCACACTTCCTGACGCGCCGACGGGAACGGACACGATGACGAGATCCGCGTCTTTCGCCGCCTCGCCTGCATCAAGCGTATAGGACGTGCCAAGATCGAGCGCGCGCGCCCGGTCCAGCGTCGGCTGGCTGCGCGTGGCGATCGCCACCTCGCCGGCAAGACCCTTCTGCCGGACAGCGCGGGCGATGGAGGAGCCGATGAGACCGATACCGATGAGAGCGATTTTATCGAACTGCTGCCCTGACATATGTGCACCTTCCGCCGTGCGATCTCGCGACCGCGACATCCGCGAAGGGCGGCCATGGCGGGTCTCGTGGTGGGATTAGCGGCGTTGCGGCGGCTTGTCGAGCCCTATGACGCGGCACTGCCGCGCGTCGTCGGCACGCCCTGCGGTGCGATCACCGGCACGAAGACGCGACGCGACGCGCGGGCAGCGACGGGCAGGCCCTGATAGAGACGCTTCTGCGCCTCCACGACGATGACGCCGGAAAAAAGCGGCCAGAGCAGCCGCCCCATCCGCTCGAAGCCTCCGCCCAGCTTCTGCACGCTGCGCCGCTTCGAGGGCGGGAAGAACAGTGCCTCTGCCGTCGCGCCCGGCGTGAAATTCGTCTCGCGCAGGAGATGCGTCAGCTGGCGGCGTGAATAGGGCCGGCCGGAGCCGAAAGGCGTGTGTTCCATCCGGGCCCAGACGCCGCGCCGGTTCGGCACAACGATGACGAGCCTGCCGCCGGGCGCCAGGATGCGCCAGAGTTCCTTCATGGTCTCGCGCGGGTTTTCCGCAAATTCCAGCGAATGAACCATCAAGACCCGATCGATCGACGCGTCCGGAAGCGGCAGTTCCTCATCGAAGACAAGGGCTGTCGTGGAGAGTTCGCCGAGCGGCCAGTTGACCGCCCCCTGCCCCGCCGGCATGAAGGCGAAGGTTCGCTCGGTATCGGCTCTGAACCGGTCCAGATAAGGCACGGCATAGCCGAGACCCACCAGCCTCTCCTCCGGCATGCGTGCCCAGATGGCAGAAAGCGCCATGGCAATCGAATGTTCGGCGAGCCGGCCGAGGGCCGAATAATAGAATTCTCGAAGGTCGACGATGTCGGCGTGCATGCCGCAGATGTTAGCGACCGACCGTTGGACTTCAAGGCCGCAACCCCTACATTCGCCTCGACAATGGAAAACGAACCGGCGGAGACTGCATGACCACGCTCGAAATTGAACTCTTTCCCTGTCGCAGCGACAATTTCGGCGTCCTGGTCCACGAACCGGCAACGGGCGCGACGGCGAGCATCGACGCCCCGGAGGAGAATGCCGTGGTCGACGCACTCATCCGCCGCGGCTGGAACCTCACCCATATCTTCACGACGCACCACCATACCGACCATGTCGAGGCGAATCTCCCCCTGAAGCAGAGATTCGGCGCGGAGATCATCGGGCCTAAGCGGGAGGCGACACGCATCCCCGGCCTCGACCGGCCCGTCGACGATGGCGACCGTTTCGACTTCGCCGGACATCCTGTGGACGTTATCTGGACACCCGGCCACACGGCGGGCCATATCTGCTATCATCTTCCGAAGGACCGGCTGCTCTTCGCGGCCGACACGCTGTTCGCCCTCGGCTGCGGCCGCCTGTTCGAGGGGACGCCGGCCGACATGTGGCGCTCCCTATCGAAGCTCGCCCTCCTGCCGGACGACACCGCGGTCTTTTTCGGCCACGAATACACACTGTCGAATGCCCGCTTTGCGCTGACGATCGACCCGGGCAATGCCGACCTCGTCGCAAGGGCGGCAGCGATCGAGGAGGCCCGCGCCGCCGGTCGCTTCACGGCCCCGACGACAATCGCTCTTGAAAAGGCGACCAACCCCTTCCTGCGCGCCGGCGATCCCGAGATCCGGCGCCATCTCGACCTCGCCGACGCCGCTAATCACGAGGTCTTCGCAGAAATTCGGGCCCGCAAGGATCGTTTCTGATGGAGGCGCGTGTGATCATCGAAACGCTCGGCATGCAGCGTCATCCAGAAGGCGGCTGGTATGTGGAAACATTTCGCGATTCCCGGGGCGGCATGCGTGGCCACTCAACAGCGATCTACTATCTGCTGGAAAGAGGTGAGCAATCACACTGGCACCGGGTAACCGACGCGGTGGAGATCTGGCATCACTATGCCGGCGATCCTCTGGCGCTGATGCTCTCTGCAGACGGAACCGCGGTCGAGACGCTCGTGCTCGGACCCGATATCGCCGCCGGCCAGCGGCCGCAGGGCGTGGTGCCGGCCAATGCCTGGCAGTCGGCGGAACCGCTCGGTGACTGGACCCTCGTCGGCTGCACCGTCGCGCCCGGCTTCGATTTCGCGTCCTTCGAGATGGCGCCTGCCGGCTGGCGGCCGGGGACGCCCGGCTAGAGCATTTCCAGTCGAAGCGGAATCGCTTCGACGTCGGATAATGCGGTAAAAACAAAACTCTAGAGTATTTCCAGTGATCCCGTTTTCACCGGAAATACTCTAGACGCGTTCCGCTACGGCGTCACCCGTCGCCGGCCGGCGACGGAAGATCATGTCCTGCGCGGCGACGATCGCTCCGCCGGTGACGAGCAGGCAGGCCGCAGCGATCCGCCAGGACGGTTCCGCGAAACCTGCCGTGACGAGGATGAGGGTCGACAGCAAGGGCGCGGCGTAGCTCGCCGCACCGAGAATCTGGATGTCGCCGTTCTTGACCCCGAAGTCCCAGGCATAGAAGGCCGCGCCAACGGGGAGCAGACCGAGACCAAGCACCGCGAACCACTCGAACCCGGTCGCGGGCCAGACGGTTGTCTCGAGCGCGAGATGGCATAGCAGCGACAACACGGACGTGGCGAGGCAGAAGCCGGTCACCACATCGGTCGAGACCGCCTCGAACCGGCGGGTGACGAGTGAATAACCCGCCCAGGTGAAGGCGCAGAGGAACGCTGTTCCATAACCGATCGCATAGGCGCCGTCGAAATCGATGCCGTTGCGGCCGACGATCAGCGTCGTGCCGGCAAGACCGGCAAGCGCCCCCGCCACATGGTACCAGCGCAGCCGCTCGCCCGGCAGCATGGCGGAACCCACGACGATGAAGAGCGGCCAGAGATAGGCGATCAGTCCCGCCTCCACCGCCGGGGCGTTGCGCAGGGCCGTGAAATAGAGGAAATGATAGCCGAACAGGCCGGCGACGCCGACGAACCAGACCTTTGCCGGCTGCCTCAGCAGCGCCAGGCGTCCGGGCCGCGCTATCAGAACGGCAATGCCCGGCAAGCTGCCGATCAGGAAGCAGATGGCCGAAAGCTGGAACGGCGGAATTTTCCCCGATGCGGCGGTGAAGAGCGCCAGCAGCGCCCACATCAGAATGGCGGTGAACCCGATCAGGGTTGCCCGTAACCTCATGCCCAACCCTCCAGTGACAGGCATCCCGACGGCGAACCGTCGATTCCGGTCGGCCTAGTCGCCGAAACGTGTCGCGGAGACGGTCACGGGGCCGAGCGATGTCGGGATGCGTGCGAAGACAGGAGCATATACATTGACACCGTCCGCCTTGGCAAACCAGATTTCCATCGTGCTCAGCTTGCGCAGGTACTCGACGTCGTGGCGCCCCTTGCGATAGCCCGACTTCGGGATGAAGCGGATGCCGCAGACGAGCGCCTCGCCCTCGAATCCCTGTGTCGAAAAGGGCTTCGACCCCTTGGGCGTCAGCTTGATATCCATGCGCGATTCCCCATCGAAGATCGGCAGCGTCTGCGGGCAGACCCGTGCATCGGCGGGAAAGATCAGGCCGGAAATCGGATCGAGCACGGATCGCATGTCGCGGGAGGTGACGGGAATCCAGTTCTCGGGCTTGCGCCGCTCCGGCACCATGCTCGCCCGCACGACATTGCCGTTGCGGAAGGTGACATCGATCCTGCGCCCGCGCTTGCCGCTCTGGTAGGTCATCGAGTATTTCGATGCCCGCAATCCGTTGCGGCCGACCGTGCCGCTGACGGCGGTGGTGCCGCGTGTGCTCGCCAGGATGTCGGCAAGCCCGGCGGAACTCATGCTGCCGGAAATCGTGTACCGGTTGCCGGAAAACTCCGATCGGAAGGATGCGATGGCAACGGGAAGGCCGGACAGGCGGATGCTGTAGTCCGTCTGGTGCTCGGCGGAGGATGCCCGCCCCGTGATCGGCGCAAGGCCGAGCGCGATCGTGACGATGGCTGCTGCGACGGACCGCAATTTCATGCTGCAACGGCTCCACGGGTGACAGAAGGGACTTTGGGGCGCATAGAAGTTCTTTGCGGCATTTCTGCGCCTCGCATGGTTCAGCACCTGTGGTCCTGCCTGCTCTAATGCCTGGATAAGGCGCCAGTTTGCAACCGATTTCCAGCAGCGCTGCAGGTTTGGCTTGACGCCACCGTCCGGTATGACTATAGAACCGCAACTTTCCAATAAGGCCAGATGGACTGCGGCCGGGCACGGCACCGGAAGCGTATTGTCCAAACCGCAAGAAAAATAGGTGTACCATGTCCCGTAGTTGCGAATTGACCGGCAAAGGCGTCATGTCGGGCAACAATGTGAGCCACGCGAACAACAAGACCAAGCGCAAGTTCCTGCCGAACCTGTGCAACGTCACGCTGATCTCCGACGCGCTCGGCCAGCGTTTCCGCCTTCGCGTCTCCGCTGCAGCCCTTCGCTCTGTCGAACACCGCGGCGGCCTCGACGCCTTCCTCCTGAAGGCCGACGAGACCGAGCTGTCGATGCGTGCCCGCCTGCTGCGCCGCCAGATCGCCAAGAAGACCGCCGAAGCCGCCTGATCCGACGCTTTCGTCCCGTGCGACTTTGCTCAAGGCTTGTCCGGCATCCGGCCAGGCCTTGATGTTTTGAAGCCGTCGTCGTCCTCCAGCTGGTGGCATCTCCCAGGATAAAAAAATGCGAATGAACCGCACGACCCTCGTCTATATCCTCCTGATGACGCTTGTCGTCGTCGCTTCGAACATCCTCGTGCAATATCCGCTGCCGGGTACATTTGCGGGTATCAACCTCGCGGATCTGCTGACCTACGGCGCCTTCACCTATCCGGTCGCCTTCCTGATCACCGACCTGACGAACCGCCAGTTCGGCCCGCGCGTCGCACGGCGGGTCGTTGCCGCCGGCTTCGCCGTCGCCGTGATCTTCTCCTTCGCCGTTGCCGCGCCCCGCATCGCGATCGCCTCCGGCTCCGCTTTCCTCGCCGGCCAGCTTCTCGACATATCCGTGTTCAACAGGCTGCGCCGCCAAAGTTGGTGGCGGGCGCCGCTGATCGCCTCCCTGATCGGCTCGGCACTCGACACGGCCCTGTTCTTCTCCTTCGCCTTCGCGCCGGCCTTCGTCGTCTTCGGGCCGAACGACGACTTCGCGATCGGCAGCGCGCCGCTCTTCGGCGCGCTTGCGTTCGAGGCGCCGCGCTGGATCTCCTGGGCGCTCGGCGATTTCTGCGTCAAGGTTATGGTCGGCGTGCTCATGCTGCTGCCCTATGGCGCGCTGATGAGCACGCTGAAGCCCATGCCCGGCGTGGGCGGAGCGGGCAAGGCGGCCTGACCCGGCAACATTTGTCACCGAGACCGGCCGGGTACGCCACCCGGTCGTTTTCATTCGGCAGGAGACTTGAGAGCCTGCGAAGCAGCCCGAACGTCAGTCGCCGTTCGTCAGGCGAAACTCCAGCATCAGATTGCGCTGGAGAATGGAGTGGTTGTCGTCCGAAACGACGATGATCCGGATGTCTCCGTCCGGCATGACGACGACATCAAGCCCCTCCATGTTGTCGATCTGATGGCTCATGTCGGCATCGATCAGCACGTCGCCGTCGACGACGGCTCCCGGCTCTATATCTTCGCCGGCGATGCGGCGGATGCGCATGCCGACGCCGTCGGAAAGGCGAAAGCGTCTTTCAAGCAGCAGCAGGTCGCCGTCGGGCAGAAACGCTGCATCCGTGACGTCCCACGGATCCTGCCGCCGCACGCGGAATTCGCCGCGCATCGGTCCTTCGAGGACCGCCGCGTAGAGGTCGCCGTTCTCGTCAAGGCTGCGCTCGGCGACAACGACCGGCACCATGCCGAGGGGAGAGGTCGCAGGCGCGACCGCAAGAGCCTCCAGGCCCTGGTTGCTCCTCAGTTCGCTCCGGTCGAACGGGATGTCGAGGCTGCCGACCGGCGGCTTCGCAACGAAATCGGCCCCGCCATATTCGTCTATCCGGTGCCTCTGCTCGAAGCTGACGAGGACGCGGTCACCGGAAAGCGCAAGCCCTTCGGCATCCACCAGGCCCTTGAACATCTGCGCGCGCCCGTCCTCTGCCATCATCGAGGCAACCGTGACGTCGGAAAGCGCCTCGATCCGGCCTTCCCTGTCCCGCACGACCTTGCCGGTCAGCCAGTGGCCGGTATCGAGAATCGCCAGGAAGGTCTGCCGGTCCTCGCCGAAGCGGATGCCGGACATCGCGCCGAGCAGCGGATTGGTCGAGGAATAGGTGACACCGCCGATGAATTCCAGCGCGCCGAAATTCTTGCGGTCGTTGCCGATCGCGAACTGGGCGATAACGCGGCTGGTGACCGGAACGGCCGTATCCTCCGCGCGCGTGGCGCCCAAGGCGATTGAGACAAGAACTGTCGCGGCGAGGAGCAAGGAGACGGGCTTCACATGAGGCCGCCTTCTGTCGCTCGCGCGTATCCTCGGTGCCGTGCGTTCCGCAAGACCCCTCATGCGGTCCGGCGCATACGGCCGGTCCTCCTCGACGCACCCTCGTCGGCGAAGAGGGCCGCAAGCTGCTCGGTCATGGCGCCGGCGAGTTCGTCCGCGTCGACGATCGTGACGGCACGGCGATAGTAGCGCGTGACGTCGTGGCCGATGCCGATCGCCAGCAGTTCGACGGGTGAGCGCGTCTCGATCTGCTCGATCACTGCCCGCAGATGACGCTCGAGGTAGTTTCCGGGATTGACCGACAGCGTCGAGTCGTCAACCGGAGCGCCGTCCGAGATCATCATGAGGATGCGCCGCTGTTCGGAACGCGCCAGCAGCCGGTTGTGCGCCCAAATCAGCGCCTCCCCGTCGATGTTCTCCTTGAGCAGCCCCTCGCGCATCATGAGGCCGAGATTGCGGCGCGCCCGCCGCCAGGGCGCATCCGCCGACTTGTAGACGATATGGCGAAGGTCGTTAAGCCGACCCGGCGACTGCGGCTTGCCGCCGGCAAGCCATTTTTCGCGCGACTGCCCGCCTTTCCAAGCCTTGGTGGTGAAGCCGAGGATCTCCACCTTGACGCCGCAACGCTCCAGCGTCCGGGCGAGGATATCGGCGCAGGTGGCGGCGACGGTGATCGGCCGCCCGCGCATCGAACCCGAATTGTCGATCAGCAGCGTCACCACCGTGTCGCGGAAATTCGTGTCCTTTTCCCGCTTGAAGGAAAGCGGTTGCATCGGATCGATCACAATGCGCTGCAGCCGTGCGGTGTCCAGGTAGCCTTCTTCGAGATCGAATTCCCAGGATCGGTTCTGCTGCGCCATCAATCGGCGCTGCAGCCGGTTCGCCAGCCGCCCGACGGCGCCCTGCAGATGGGCGAGCTGCTTGTCGAGGAAGGCGCGCAGACGGTCCAGTTCCGACTCGTCGCAAAGCTCCTCGGCAGTAATCGTCTCGTCGAACTCCTCGGTGAAAACCGTATAGTCGACCTTCTCGTTGAAATCCGAGAACGGATGGTTCGGACGGCGCACCTCACCGGGCGTCTCACTGTCGTCGCTGTCGTCATCGACGAGATCGTCGTCGGATATTTCCGCGCCGTCCATCTCGCCTTCGTCCATCTGGTCGTCGGAGGTTTCGTTCTCGTCCGCCGGCGCGGCGTCGTCGCCCGCCTCCTCCTCGGAGGTGCTGTCGTCCTGCTCGTCGCTGCGCGGCTGGTCCTCGTCGGTCTCGCTGTCCTGGTCGTCGGGCTCGACGTCGTCATCGCCGTACTGTTCGGCGACATTCATCGAGGCGAGCATGTTGCGCACGACGCGGGAGAAGGCCTGCTGGTCGGTAAGAGCGGCCGACAGGCCCTGCATGTCCCGGCCGGCCTTCTCTTCGATGAAATCGCGCCAGAGATCGAGCACCCGGCCCGCCGACGCCGGCGGCTTCGTGCCGGTCAGCTTCTCCCGGACGAGCAGCGCGACGGCCTCCTCGAGCGGTGCATCGGCCTGCCGGCTGATCGCCCCGAAATTCGCCTTGGCATATTTTTCCGAGAGCATCGAACCGAGATTGGCCGCCATGCCGCTCATGCGCGTGGCGCCGATCGCTTCGACGCGCGCCTGCTCGACGGCATCGAAAATGGCACGCGCGTCGGCACCCTGCGGCGACATGGTCGCGTGGATGCGGGCATCGTGGCAGGCCTTGCGCAACGCCATGGAATCGCCGAGCCCGCGCGTGACCGCGAGTTCCTCGCGCGTCGGCCGCTTGGAAATCTCCGGCAACCGCATCCGCTCGCCGGTCATGCCGGGCCGTTCGTTGGCGAAGCTCACCTCTATCTCCGGATCGCCGGCAATCGAACGGATGCAGCCCGTCAGCGCCCGCCGGAACGGTTCCGCGTCGATCGGGGCACCGGGTCTTGGTTTGGA
>NZ_JAKGBU010000038.1:27909-44736 GCF_021555155.1 Rhizobium alarense | reverse complement strand
GGCGAGCCTCGCGCGGCTCGGCACGGACCATCTCGACCTCTACCTGCTGCACTGGCGCGGCGGCCATCCGCTCGCCGAGACGGTGGAGGCCTTCGAGACGCTGAAGGCGAGCGGCAAGATCCGGGCCTGGGGCGTCTCGAATTTCGACCTGGAGGACATGAAGGAACTGCTGGGGATCGCCGAACCGGCGCGGCCGGCTGCGAACCAGGTTCTCTACAATCTCGGGCGCCGGGGGATCGAATACGACCTGCTGCGCTGGAGCCAGGTGCAGGGCATTCCCGTCATGGCCTATTCGCCGCTCGATGAAGGCAGGCTCCTCGGCCACCCGGCGCTGGAGGAGATCGGCCGCATCCATGGTGCCTCCGCGGCGCAGGTGGCGCTCGCCTTCCTCCTGACGAAGCCGGGCGTGATATCGATCCCGAAATCGGCGTCGATCGAGCGCGTCCGCGAAAACCACCGGGCGCGGGATGTCCTGCTGACCGCCGACGACATGGCGGTGCTCGACGCGGCCTTCCCGCCGCCGGACCGCAAGCGGCCGCTGGAAATGATCTGAGGCACGGCGCTGCCGTTCCCCGCCCCTCTCACATGCCCTGCGGACCGCGGTTCATGGCGGCGATGCCGGTGCGGCAGACCTCGATCAGGCCGAGCGGCTTCATGATGGCGATGAACTGGTCGATCTTCGACACCTTGCCGGTGATCTCGAAGACGAAGTGCTCGGTATTGGCGTCGATGACGGAAGCACGGAAGGCGTCCGCCAGCCTGAGCGCCTCGACCCGGTGGTCGCCGGTGCCCGACACCTTCACCAGCGCCAACTCGCGCTCCAGCGGCCTTTCGTGGCCGAGGTCCCGCGCCCGTACCGTGAGGTCGACGACCCGGTGGACGGGCACGATGCGCTCGAGCTGCGACTTGATCTGCTCGAGCACGTGCGGCGTGCCGCGCGTGACGATGGTGATGCGCGACAGATGCGCCAGATGCTCCGTCTCGGAAACCGTCAGGCTCTCGATATTGTAGCCGCGGCCTGAGAAGAGGCCGATGACGCGGGCAAGGACGCCCGGTTCGTTATCGACGAGAACGGAAAGCGTATGGCTTTCGGCACTCTCGGTTTCCTTGGCGATGAAGTAGGCGGAGCCGGTCGGCTGAAGATGGGCGTTCATTGGTGTTTCCTGTTCCTATCGCGCGAGGACGACGGTTGTTTCTGGAAAGATGCGACCCGCCCTTAAAGCGAGGTCTTCGTCAAACGTAAGAAAATCAAGATCGCGCGGCAGATGCGCGATATGCATTGAATCGGCGAAATCCATGCCGGCCGCATAGCCGTCGAGGGCACTCGCCAAAGCGTTTCCATCGACAGCCTCCACCCTGTCGAGTTGCAGCAATTCCCCGAAAAGCCGATGGATCGTCGCGACATCGTAACGAAAACGACTCCGCAGAACCCATTCGGTTTCCAGCAAGACCATCGGAGTCAGAACGAAAACGGTCTCGGCCAGGAGCCGCGCCGCCACCCGCCACTGGGCCGTATCGTCGCGCGTCAGCAGGCGGACGAGCACATTGGTATCAACGGCCGTTCTCTGCATCCCACTTCCGCTTCGCCTCCTGGTCGATGGCCTCACGAATGAGATCGTCGGTGATGTCCACCGGCAAGCTCAGGCGAGGCAGACCGTCGAGAAACTCCTCCACCGTCAGCTTGCGGCCGGCGGCGGGTTTTTCGACCGGCTTCAGCACGATCTCCTTGCCGCCGTCGATCACCTCGAACTCGGTGCCCTCGCCAAAGCCATGCGCATCGCGCACGGCCTTGGGCAAGACGATCTGCCCCTTGCTCGACATCCGGGTCTTGGCCATCGCTTCCTCCAAAGTAAGACGCGCGATCTTACCGCGTCTTGCGCCCTCTATCAAACGAGTTGGCGACCCTTGGCGTCGATGGCGTTGGCGACGGCCTCGTCGGTGGCCTCGTCGGGCAGCAGCATTTCGTTATGCGCCTTGCCGGACGGGATCATCGGGAAGCAGTTGGCGAGGTTCGCCACGCGGCAGTCGAAGATGACCGGGCGCTTGACGTCGATCATCTCCTGGATGGCGCCGTCCAGGTCGCCCGGCTTGTCGCAGGCGATGCCGACGCCGCCATAGGCTTCCGCCAGCTTGACGAAGTCGGGCATCGCTTCCGTGTAGGAGTTCGACAGGCGGTTGCCGTGCAGGAGTTGCTGCCACTGGCGCACCATGCCCATGTACTGGTTGTTCAGGATGAAGATCTTGACCGGCAGATTGTACTGGACGGCACAGCTCATTTCCTGGATGCACATCTGGATCGAGGCATCGCCGGCAATGTCGATGACCAGGCTGTCGCGGTGCGCAACCTGCACGCCGATCGCCGCCGGGAAACCGTAACCCATCGTGCCGAGGCCGCCCGAGGTCATCCAGCGGTTCGGCTGCTCGAAGCCGTAGAACTGCGCCGCCCACATCTGGTGCTGGCCGACTTCCGTCGTGATGTAAGTGTCGCGGTCCTTGGTCAGCTCGTAGAGGCGCTGGATCGCATATTGCGGCATGATGACGTCGTCGCTCGCCTTGTAAGCGAAGGAGTTTCGTGCACGCCACCTGGCAATCGACGTCCACCAGTCGGAGAGAACGGTCCTGTCGAAATCCTTGGACGCGGCCCGCCACTGGCGCACCATATCCTCCAGGACGGCGCCGACGTCGCCGAGGATCGGCACGTCGACGCGGACGTTCTTGTTGACGGAGGACGGGTCGATGTCGATATGGATCTTCTTCGAGTTCGGAGAAAACGCGTTCAGACGGCCGGTGATGCGGTCGTCGAAACGGGCGCCGATACAGACCATGACGTCGCAGTCGTGCATCGCCATGTTGGCCTCGTAGGAACCGTGCATGCCGAGCATGCCGAGCCAGTTCTTGCCGGACGCCGGATAGGCGCCGAGGCCCATCAGCGTCGAGGTGATCGGAAAGCCGGTGATCTCGACCAGCTCGCGCAGCAGGCGTGAGGCTTCCGGACCCGAGTTGACGACGCCGCCGCCGGAATAGATGACCGGCCGCCGGGCCGACTTCATCAGGTTCACGGCCGCCTCGATCTGGCGGGCGTCGCCCTGCAGCTTCGGCTGGTAGCTCTTCTGGACGGGCACGGCGGACGGCGGCGTATAGGTGCCGGTCGCAAACTGGACGTCCTTCGGGATATCGACGACGACCGGACCCGGACGGCCGGACTGCGCGACGCGGAAGGCCTCGTGGATGACGCGGGCGAGATCGTTGACGTCCTTGACCAGCCAGTTGTGCTTGGTGCAGGGCCGCGTTATGCCGACCGTGTCGCACTCCTGGAAAGCGTCCGAACCGATGAGAGAGGTTGGAACCTGACCGGTGAGGCAGACGAGCGGAATCGAATCCATCAGTGCGTCCTGCAACGGCGTGACGGCATTCGTGGCGCCCGGACCGGAGGTTACCAGCATGACGCCGACCTTGCCGGTCGAACGGGCGTAGCCCTCGGCCATGTGGCCGGCGCCCTGTTCGTGACGCACCAGGATGTGCTCGATGTCGTCCTGCTGGAAGATCTCGTCATAGATCGGCAGGACGGCGCCGCCCGGATAGCCGAAGATATGCTCGACGCCGTTGTCCCTCAGCGCCTGGATGACTATTTCCGCGCCCGTCATTTGGTTGTCCGTACCGCTCATCGGAGTGTTTCCGTCCGTTTCTTGAATTTGGCCATGTGATTATCGAATTCGAGGGCATAAAAAAAGGCCCCTGAAGGAGCCTGTTTGCCGCGCATGGGTGCTTTCGCCGGGTGGTTACACCACCCTGCCCATGCGCGCTCCCACCACGAGAATGTTTGCCGTCGAGATTTTCATGGGCTGGATTGTTAACGGCAATGCGCCAAGCCGTCAATCTCCTTTCTGGCGCGCCATTTCGGGACGAAAGGCGAGATTCGCCAACGGCATGCCCACCGAGGGTGCCCCGTTGCGAAACGACTTGTTAAGCCGGTCGGGCTAAGGTCTGCCGTTGATGGCAAGGAGTGCCTGCGTTTGCTCAACAATGATCTTCAATCCTCGATCGTCGCCGGAGAGCAGGATCGACGCGACGGCGTCGCCCCGGGGAACCGCCTGCTCGGCCGCATCGTCGCGTGCAACGGATCGCGTGCGACGATCAGCGCCGTCGCGGACGGCGGCCAGACATCGCTGACGGAACTCTGGTCGGTCGGGCGGCTGATTTCGATCTCCGTGGGGGAAAATCGAGTCGTCGCGCTGGTCTACTCCATGTCCACCGACCACCAGAGCTGGGCGGAAAACCAGGACACCGTCTTCCGCATCGACGTCGAGCTTCTGGGCGAGGTCCGTGTCGGGATCGACGGCCGCGAGGAATTCTCCGCCGGTATCACGCGCTACCCCTATCTCGGCGCCGTCGCCCACCGGATCCGCGCCAGCGATCTCGCCAGGGTCTATGACACGGGCAAGATGGACGTCTGCACCATCGGCAAACTGACGCAGGACGAGAGCCTCGACGCGACCATCCACGTCCCATCGATGCTCGAGAAGCATTTTGCGATCGTCGGAACGACCGGCGTCGGCAAGTCGACGGCCGTCACGCTGCTCCTGCACAAGGCGATCCAGTCGAACCCCAAGCTGCGTGTGCTGATCCTCGACCCGCACAACGAATTCGCCGCCGCCTTCCCCGACCACGCGGTGGTCATCGATACGGATACGCTCGACCTCCCCTTCTGGCTGTTCCGGCTGGAGGAATTCGCGGAGGTCGTCTTCCGGGGCCGGCCGCCGGTGCCCGAGGAGATGGACATCCTGCGCGACCTCATTCCCGAGGCGAAGAAGGCGTTCCGCGGCGCGAACGAGTCGGGCCTGATGCGCCGGACCACGGAGAAGAGCTCGATCACCGCCGACACGCCGGTGCCCTTCCGCGTCGCCGACCTGATGGCGCTGCTCGACGAGCGCATCGGCCGCCTCGAAGGCCGGGCCGAGAAGCCGCACCTGCGCTCGCTCAAGGTCAAGATCATGTCGGCGATCAACGACCCGCGCTATCATTTCATGTTCTCGTCGAACACGATCACCGACACGATCCTCGACACGATCGCACGCGTTTTCCGCATTCCGGGCGACGGTAAGCCGGTGACGACATTCCAGCTTGCCGGCATTCCGTCGGAAGTGGTCAATTCGGTCGCCTCCGTGCTCTGCCGGATGGCCTTCGAGATCGGGCTCTGGAGCAACGGTGGCGTGCACATGCTGGTCGTCTGCGAGGAGGCGCACCGCTACGTGCCCGCCGATCCCCGGCTCGGCTTCGTGCCGACCCGCCAGGCGATCGCCCGCATCGCCAAGGAAGGCCGCAAATACGGCGTGTCGCTCGGCATCATCACCCAGCGTCCCGGTGAACTCGACCCGACGATCCTCTCCCAGTGCTCGACGGTCTTCGCGATGCGGCTGGCCAACGATCACGACCAGGAGATCATCCGCTCGGCCATCCCCAACTCGTCCTCGTCGACCACGAGCTTCATCTCCTCGATCGGCAACGGCGAGGCGATCGCCTTCGGCGAGGCCGTGGCGGTGCCGATGCGCATGCGCTTCACGCGCGTCGAGCAGGATCGCCTGCCGAAGGCGAACGGCACCGGCGTCAAGCAGACCGAGGGCACCCAGGACAGCGTCGACCTGCGCACGATCGTTTCGCGCATGCGCGCCGTCGCCGGCCCCGACATCTCCGCCTTCCAGAACGCCTATTCCGCCTCGCAGTCCCTGACCGCCCGCACCGGCTTCGAGGATGCGCCCTATGAGGACGAGGAGGACTACGAGGATCCGCCGGCACAGCCGCAGGGTCACGGAACGTCGCCCCATCCGGGACCTCCGCCGCCGGCCGGAGTGGAACCCTACAGACCCGACATGCTGCCGGGCGTCGGTCCGCCGGGCCATGCCGCGACACAGGGCAACTCCGTGCAGGAACGCTTCGAAGCGCTGCGTCGCGAACTCAATGCCGAACCGGCAGCAGCGCGGACGGGTGCCGATCCGACGCGGCCCGCGGCGCGCCCCGCCTTCGGCGAAACGGCGGGAGAGCCGCGGCGCGAAGGGTCGATCCGCGACCAGCTCCTGCGCAAACCGCTGAGCAGCCTGATCAGGAAATAGAACCGATTTCCTCCGGCGAGCCGACGCGTCGCCAGCTTTCGTCCATCTGGTTGCGAAACCATGTCATCTGCCGCTTGGCATATTGCCGCGTCGCCGCGACACCGCGCAGGACGAGCTCTTCCCGGCTGATCGTGCCGTTCAGATAGTCGGCGATCTGCGGCACGCCGATCGCCTTCATCACCGGCATGTCCGGCGGCAGGCCGAGGGCGAGCAGCGCCTCGACCTCGCCGACCGCCGCCCCGTCCAGCATGGCTCCGAAGCGAAGCGCTATGCGCTCGTGCAATACCGCACGCTCCGGCAGCACGACGAGCTTCATCGACCGTCCGGGCGCCACGAGCGCGGGGACGGTGTGTCGCTGATAGGCGGCGATCGACCGGCCCGTTGCGGCGATGACCTCGAGCGCACGCAGGATGCGCTGCCCGTCACCGGGCATCAACCGGGCCGCCGTGTCACTGTCGCGGGCGGCGAGCTCCGCATGAAGCCGCTCGGCGCCCTCTTCCGCGAGCCGCGCCCGCAGAGCCTCGCGAATTTCCGTCGGGATCTGCGGCATGTCCGACAGGCCGCCCGTCAAAGCCTTGAAATAGAGACCGGTTCCGCCGACGAAGACCGGCAGCCGCCCCGCGGCGCGCAGCCGTGGCAGCAGCGTCGCGACATCCCGCAGCCATGCGCCGGTCGAATAGAGCCGCGCGGCCGGAACATGGCCGTAGAGCAGATGCTCGACGCCGCCCATCTCGGCCGGCTGCGGCCGGGCGGTCAGCACGTTCAGCGTGTCATAGACCTGCATGCTGTCGGCATTGACGACCACGCCGCCGCGCGCGCGCGCCAGCCGTGCGGCGAGCGCGGACTTGCCGCTGGCGGTCGGCCCGGTTATCAGGATCGCGTCGCAGTTTTGATCAAGGTCCGTCATCATGGCTTTCGTTGCCACGCTTATCGCCGCTCCGTCAAATCCGGCTCTCGTGCCGGCCATCGCGGAGGGTGCTGCGGACAAGGTGAACGCCTCCGGCCTCTA
The DNA here is from genome assembly GCF_021555155.1 of Rhizobium alarense. GTDB lineage: Bacteria > Pseudomonadota > Alphaproteobacteria > Rhizobiales > Rhizobiaceae > Rhizobium_D > Rhizobium_D alarense. The sequence goes on along the minus strand of NZ_JAKGBU010000038.1, from coordinate 37,620 downwards.
TTGGCTTGCGGACGGCATCGCCTGCGACATCGTGCTGCGCGACGGCGCCGATCTCGAGGCGGCGCGCGCCGCCATCCTTGCGGCCATCGGCAGCGCGCCGATCGACCTGGTGGTCCAGGATGCCGATACCCGACGCAAGAAGCTGCTGATCGCCGACATGGATTCGACGATGATCGGCCAGGAATGCATCGACGAACTGGCGGCCGAGGTGGGCCTCAAGGAAAAGGTCTCGGCGATCACCGCCCGTGCGATGAACGGCGAGATCGCCTTCGAACCGGCGCTGCGCGAACGCGTCGCCCTTCTCGAGGGTCTGCCGGTCTCGGTTGTCGACGAGGTGATCGCGAAGCGCATCACGCTCACCCCCGGAGGGCCGGAACTGATCGCGACGATGAAGGCGAAGGGGCATTACACCGCGCTCGTCTCCGGCGGCTTCACGGTGTTCACGCGCCCGATCGCGGCAACGCTCGGCTTCGACGAGAACCGCGCCAACGTGCTTCTCGAGGAAAACGGCCGCCTGACGGGCCGGGTGGCCGAACCGATCCTCGGCAAGCAGGCGAAGGTCGACGCGCTCAACGACATCGCTGCAAGGCTCGGCATCGCACCGGAAGAAGCGATGGCCGTCGGCGACGGCGCCAACGATCTCGGCATGCTGCACCTGTCCGGTTCCGGCGTCGCGCTGCATGCAAAGCCGGCGGTCGCCGCCGAAGCGAAGATGCGCATCGACCACGGCAACCTCACGGCCCTGCTCTATATCCAGGGCTACCGCAAGACGGACTTCGTGATCCCATGACCGCGGGCGATGGCCGCATCGTCGTCCGCACGGAACGGCTGCTGCTGCGCAACTGGCAGGAAGGCGATCGCGACCTGTTCTTCGAGATCAATGCCGATCCCGAGGTGATGGCCTTCTTCCCGTTCCGGCGCAGCCGGGCGGAGGCAGACGCCCTGTTCGACCGGCTCCGCGCCACGATCGGCTCGACCGGGCTTGGCTTCTTCGCGCTGGCCTCGGCCGAGACCGATGAGCCCTTCGGCTTCTGCGGCCTCGCCCGCACCGACCTCGCGCCCGTGCTGCCGGACGGTACCGTCGAGATCGGGTGGCGGCTCGCACGCCGGCACTGGGGCAAGGGCTACGTGAGCGAGGCGGCGGCGGCCCTCGTCGATCTCGGCTTCGAGCGACACAAACTCCCGGAGATCGTCTCCTTCGCCGTCGCGGCCAACCACCGCTCGACGGCGGTGATGCGGCGGATCGGCATGGAACCGGACCCGGCTCGCGACTTCGAGCATCCGCGCGTGCCGGAAACACATCCGCATCTCAAGCGGCACGTGCTCTACGCCATTCCCCGCAACCGCTGGAACATGCGCAACTCACAGCCCGCTTCAGGAACCTGAATCGGTTCGCGAGCGCCGGATTGCAACGGGCTGAAATGACTCGCGTTTGCGCAAACCGCTGCCGACGGTCATTCCATGCGAAGGGTGACGAACCGCAGCGCCCCGGTCTTGTCGGCGATCATCATCAGCGCGTTGCGCCGGTCCTCGGACCTCAGCTTGGCGATGCGCGTGGTGACGTCGTCCGGCGTCGCGACGGCCTCCTGGCCAATCTCGACGATGACGTCGCCGGCCGCGATGCGCCGCTCGGCCGCGGCCGATTCCGGCTGCACCTCGGTGACGACCACGCCGCTCACGCCTTCGGCGATCCCGAAGCTCTTGCGGGTCTCCTCGTCGAGCGCGGCAAGCGACATGCCGAGCACGGCCACGGCCTTCGGCTCATCGGTCGGCGTCGCGCCGTTCGGATCGGCGGTCTCCGGCTCGGTCGATTCTGCCTGCGCCAGCTTCTCGCCGTCCTCGAGCCGGCCGAGCGTCACCTTGACCGTCTGCTCCTTGCCGTCGCGGATGACGACCACGTCGACGGCCTTGCCGACGGGGCTTTCGGCGACCACGCGCGGCAGGTCGCGCATCTCGGTCACGTCCTTGCCGTCGAAGCGGATGATGACGTCGCCCGTCTTGATGACGCCGTTGTCGACCGGACCGCCCTCGATCACGCCCGCAACCAGCGCGCCCTTCGCCTTGTCCATGCCGAGGCTTTCGGCAATGTCGTCGGTGACCGGCTGGATGCGCACGCCAAGCCAGCCACGCCGGGTCTCGCCGAATTCCTTGAGCTGCATGACGACATTCTCGGCGAGCTCCGTCGGCACCGAGAAACCGATGCCGATCGAGCCGCCGGACGGCGAGATGATGGCCGTGTTGATGCCGATCACCTCGCCCTGCATGTTGAACAGCGGGCCGCCCGAATTGCCCCGGTTGATCGCCGCGTCCGTCTGGATGAAGTTGTCATAGGGGCCGGCGTTGATGTTGCGTCCGCGCGCGGAAATGATGCCGACGGTCACCGATCCGCCGAGGCCGAACGGGTTGCCGATCGCCATCACCCAGTCGCCGATCCGCATCCTGCGGGAATCGCCGAAGGGCACGGCGATCAGCGGAGAGGCCGGCTCGACCTTGAGCAGCGCCAGGTCGGTCTTCGGATCGGTGCCGATCAGTTTCGCCTTCAGCTTCGAGCCGTTGGCGAAATTGACCTCGATGTCGTCCGCCCCTTCGATGACGTGGTTGTTCGTCACGATGAAGCCGGTCGGATCGATGACGAAGCCGGAGCCGAGCGAGTTGACGGTACGCGGGCCTGCACCTTCGCCGCCCTCGCCCTTGAAGAACTCGTCGAAGAAGTCCTGGAACGGCGATCCTTCCGGGATCTGCGGCATGGGCGCGCGATCTTCGGATTTCGTGTTCTGCGATGTCGAGATGTTGACGACGGCGTCGAGCAGGCCCTCGGCCAGGTCGGCGACGGATTCCGGGCCGTGCTGCGTCTGGTGGCCGGCCTCGACCCGGGGCTGGGCCTGCTGCGCCACCGCGGGATCCGGCAGCACGAGCGCGGCTGCCAGAAACACGGAAAGTCCCGTCGCCGCCGTTGCGCGGAGATAGGTCGAATGTCTGTCAAATGCCATCGTCGGCGCCCTCTGTCGTCAGTTGTCGCCGGACTCTATCACCGGCGCATGCGGCGTATTTAGGGATTTTGCCCCCGTGTCCCACAATTCACAAAGAGTTGCGCATGCAATCAGCGTCGGATGCGATGACCGGCACGCGCAAGGGCCGCAACGGCCGCATCCAGGTCGGTTTCATCGACCAGCACGTGGTCGGAGCTGAAGGTCGAGACGGCGAAAATGCCGATCCCGGCGTCGGCAAGCGGCCGTAGCACCGATTCGAGAATGCCGGGCTGGTCGAAATCGAAGACCTCGGCGATCCGGAAGGCTCGCCAGGTCTTCCCGGACATCAGGTCGGCGGGGACGCGCTCGCGCGGGCACACGACCGTCGTCTCGATCTCGTCGCGGGACACGGCCCAGAAGCCCGGCCCGGCAAGCCAGCCCGGCAGACGGTCCTCGCCGTTCCAGCGCAGCACCGCATGGACATTCCGGTCGAGCACGAGCGTCAGCACGACCTACCCCGCTCCGCGGATCAGCCAGACGAGGCCGACACCGAGCACGACCGCGATGAGACCACCCGTCCTGAGCTGCCCCTCGCTCATCGCCGGCAAGCTTTCCGCCATGCGCTTCACGAACAAAGGGGCCAGTGCGTACACCAGCCCCTCGATGATCAGGAAGAACGCGATTCCCGTAAGGAAATCGGACATCAGTTGCCCGTTGCCGGCGTTTCACCCGCCGCCGCCCCGTTGCCGCGCGTCGCAGCGCTGCCGGTCGAAGGCGTCGCGCCGTCGGAGTTCTCGAAGTAGCGGAAGAACTCGGACGTCGGAGAGATCACCAGCGTGGTATCGGATGACCCCATTGACTGCGAGTAGGCCGCCATCGACCGGTAGAAGTCGAAGAAGGCGGGATCGCGCGTGAAGGCCTCGCCGAAGATGCGGTTGCGATCGGCATCGCCCTGGCCGCGCAGGATTTCCGAATCGCGCCGCGCCGCGGCGACGATCTCGACCACCTGGCGGTCGGCGATGGCCCTCCGCCGCTGGCCTTCCTCGTTGCCGCGCGCCCGGATGAGCTCGGCCTCGGCGAGACGCTCGGCCTTCATGCGGTCGAAGGTCTGCTGCGAGACCTCCTGCGTCAGGTCGGTGCGGCGGATGCGCACGTCGGAGATCGTCAGGCCGAGGTTTTCAGCGTCGCCCGCCAGTTCGCCGCGGACCTCGCGCATCATGGAGGCGCGTTCCTCGGAAAGCGCCGATTCGAAGCCGCGCAGACCGTAGACGCGGCGCAGGGCTGCATCGAGACGGGTGCGCAGCCGCGCTTCCGCCGATTCGCGGTCACCCGAGACCGTCTCGCGGAAGCGCCGCGCGTCGGTGATCTTGTAGACCACGAAGGCGTCCACCTCGTAGAACTTGCCGCCGGAGACCTGGACGCGAATGTTGTCGAGGTCGAAACGCAGCGCCTGGTCCTGGATGTACTGGACGCGGTCGGCGTCCATGAAGGCGAAGGGCAGCTTGAAATAGATGCCCGGTTCGTTCTTCACGTCCTGGATCTGGCCGAAGCGCACGACGATCGCCTGCTGGCGCTCGTTGACGACGAAGACGGACGAATAGGCGATGAAGAGAATGACCGCGATGCCGATCAGGAGTGCGGGAAGCCGGTTGTTCATTGTTGTGTCCCCCCAACCTGCTGCTGCGTCTGCGTGGTCGTCCGTCCGAGTTCGTTGAGCGGCAGGAACGGCACGACGCCCTGGCCGGATTGCCCCTGGTCGATGATGACCTTCTTGGAGTTCCGCAGCACCTCTTCCATCGTCTCGAGGAACAGCCGCTTGCGGGTGACGTCCGGCGCCACGGCATATTGGTCGTAGATCGAGATGAAGCGCTGCGCCTCGCCTTCGGCCTCCTGGACGACGCGGTTCTGGTAGGCGGCCGCCTCTTCGCGGATCTGCGCCGCCTGGCCGCGCGCCTGGCCGAGCTTCTGGTTGGCGTACTGGTTCGCTTCCTCGACGAAGCGGTCCTCGTCCTGCTCGGCGCGCTGCACCTCGTCGAAGGCGTCGGCGACCTCGCGCGGCGGCGCCGCGTCCTCGATCGCCACCGTGTTGACGGAGATACCGGAGCCGTAGGAATCCATCGTGCTCTGGATCGTCGTCTTGACGCTTTCGGCGATCGCCTGGCGGTTGTCGCGGAAGATGTCCTGGGCGGGGCGCCGGCCGACGACTTCGCGCATGGCGCTTTCGGAGACCTGCTGCAGGGTCGATGCCGGATTTTCCAGATTGAAGAGATAGGCCTTGGGATCGGTGACCGAATAGAGCACCGAGAACTGGACGTTCACGATGTTCTGGTCTCCCGACAGCATCAGACCGCTGTCGTCGGAGTTCACCGTCGCCGCGCGGCGGCCGATGTTCTGCTGCTGCTCGGTGATCTTGACCAGCTCGACCGTTTCAAACGGCCAGAAATGGAAGTGCAGGCCGGGCATGGAGATCTCGTCCTTCGGCTTGCCGAAACGCAGCTCGACGCCGCGCTCGTCCGGCTGGACGGTGTAGATCGAGTTCATCAGCCAGAAGACGCCGACGAGCAGCAGCGCGATGACGACGATGCCGCCGTTGAAGCCGCCGGGCACCACGTTCTTCAGCTGGTCCTGGCCGCGCCGGATGATCTCCTCCAGATCGGGCGGCCCGCCGCTTCCGCTGCCGCCGCCGCGCGGGCGGTTCGGTCCCTGCCCCCACGGCCCCTGATTCTTGCCGCCGCCGCCCCAAGGGCCGCCGCCGCCGTTCTGATTGCTCCAGGGCATCAAATCCTCTTTCTCTGAAATCTCCCGTCGTCACATGCGGTCGGTGTTCGACCGTCACATGAAGTGATCCCGTTATAGGTATCACCCTTCGGGCTTTCAACGGACACGCGCGAAGTTGATCGCGAATGCGTCAAAATAGTTAGCAGCCGGATGGAAGTGCTGGTTGAGAAGAGGTTTTCCGCCGGCGAAACGTCGAAAAGCGCATGGCGTGACTGTCCTTTTCACCCTGCGGTATCGGTTCTTCAAAGACCTTCTCGAAGATGGCGGGATCGATCGGCGGAAACCGCGTATCACCGTCGACCTCCGCGGCGACCTCGGTGACATGCAGCACGTCGGCCATATCGAAGGTCTGACGGTAGATTTCGCCGCCGCCGATAATGCAGACCTCATCGACTCCAAGCGCCTCGGCCGCGCGCCGCGCTTCCGCAATGCCGGCCGCGACGTCGCGGGCAACCGTGACGCCTTCCGCCGAAAAGACCGGGTCGCGGGTCACCACGATATTCGGGCGGCCCGGAAGCGGCCTGCCGATCGAGGCGAAGGTCTTGCGGCCCATGACGACCGGCTTGCCGATCGTCAGTTGCTTGAAGCGCTTGAGGTCCGACGGAAGCCGCCACGGCAGGTCGCCGTCCCGGCCGATGACGCCGTTGCGGGCGACCGCGACGACGATGACGATTTCAGGTTCGCGCATTCATTGTCCTTCCGGCCTGTCCTTCGCCTGCGCCCGCTGCAACGCGGGGCGCGCCGCCATCCTGGCCACGTGCGCATCGATCGCCGCGCTCGGCGGAAGCAGGTCGCGCATCCACATCAGCGAACTTGCGACGATGATATCGACGGACGAGACGCGGTCGCCCAGCACATAGGGCTGCGCTTCAAGTGTCGTGATCACGCGCTCGCACATCGCGGCGTGAAGCCGCGCCAGATCCGGATTGCCGGCGGTCGAGCCGGTCATGTGGGCGATCTGCATCGGCTCGATCACGCCGGCATAGTAGGCGAGCCAGGAGAGATAGTCGCCGCGCTGCGGATCGCCCATCGGACGCCCCATCTCCGACCGGGGAAAGAGGTCGGTCAGGTACTGTGCAACGGCAACGGACTCCGTGACGAGGCGCCCGTCGTGCAGCAGCGCCGGCACCTGGCCGTGCGGATGCGGGTTGTCCGGATCGACGCCGCCGGAGCCGTCGCGCCGGCGGATCGTCACATAGCGGATGTCGTAGTCCGCCACGAGCTCCTCCAGCAGCCAGAGCATGCGGAACGAACGCGAAAGGGGTGCATGAACGAGCGTCAGCATCGGATTCTCCTCCATCGGATGCGGTCGAGCGCCGGGGGACCGGCCCTATACGGCGATCGGCGCCTTGATGGATGAGTCCGCCTCGTAGCCGATCAGCTCGAAATCCTCGTAGCGGAACGAAAACAGGTCCTTCACCGCCGGATTGAGCTTCATGAAGGGCAAGGGCTTCGGCTTGCGGGCCCGCTGCTCGGCGGCCTGGTCGAAATGGTTGTGGTAGATATGCGCGTCGCCGAGCGTGTGCACGAAATCGCCGGGCCTCAGGTCGCAGACCTGCGCCACCATCATCGTCAGCAGCGCGTAGGAGGCGATGTTGAAGGGCACGCCGAGGAAGATGTCGGCGGAGCGCTGGTAGAGCTGGCAGGAGAGCCTGCCGTCGGACACATAGAACTGGAACAGGCAGTGGCAAGGCGGCAGCGCCATCTCGTCGACGAGCCCCGGATTCCAGGCCGACACGATGTGCCGGCGCGAATGGGGATTGCGGCGGATGCCCTCGACGAGGGCGGCGATCTGGTCGAGGTGACGCCCGTCATGGGTCGGCCAGGAGCGCCACTGGTAGCCGTAGACCGGGCCGAGCTCGCCATTCGCGTCGGCCCACTCGTCCCAGATGGTCACGCCGTTCTCGTGCAGATAGGCGACGTTCGTGTCGCCCTTCAGGAACCACAGCAACTCGTGGATGATCGAGCGCAGATGCAGCTTCTTCGTCGTCAGCACCGGGAAGCCCTCTTCCAGGTTGAAGCGCATCTGGTGGCCGAAGACGGAACGCGTGCCGGTTCCCGTCCGGTCCGACCTGTCGGAGCCGTGTTCCATCACATGGGCGAGGAGATCGAGATACTGCTGCATGGGTCGGTCCGCCGATTCGAGATCGCCCCCAGTCTAGTGCGTCCGCCGCTCCCCTCCAATGGGCCGGATTGTTTTTCCCTTGCACCCCCAGCCACGACGCCCGGGAATTCGTCACAAAGCCCTTTTCTTGGGCAGCGGAAGCTCCTATATGTCTTCTGCTGTCTTCGGGCAGCTATGGCAATAAACGGGCGGTGTAATAAACCCATTGGACCCGGGGGCGGTACCCGGCGCCTCCACCAAAAACCGGTCTTCCGGACCGGCTTTTGATGGGGGCGAAATAGGATCGACAAGGGCGTAAAGATCGACTTTTTGCTCGGCATTGTACCACCGTTATCGGGCTAAACTTATAGTTGCAAACGACAACTATGCTGAAGCACGTCTCGCTGCTTAACCGCAGTGCGACACTTCAAATCAAGTCCTTGCGGGTAGCACTGTAAGGCGGGGTCCGAAGGCACCTGGCAACAGAAGCCTTCACCTTCTCCCCTTTGCCGAAATCGGCTATAGCTTTGTCGATATGACTCGTGCAGTCCCCGGGGACGCGCGGGAACGGGGAAATCGGCCGAAGGGCCGCTGTGCTTGACGTCGCCGCCGTCTTTCGGCAAAGCGCCCGGCACAGACGAGAAGAAAGAAAGTCCTAGATGGCGCAAGACCACATCCGCTACGACATTCTGGCCCAGGACGCGCTGCGCAGCGTCATCCGCAAGGTGCTCTCCGAAGTCGCGGCAACGGGCCACCTGCCCGGCGACCATCACTTTTTCATCACGTTCCTGACCGGTGCGCCCGGCGTGCGCATCTCGCAGCACCTGAAGGCCAAATATCCGGAGCAGATGACCATTGTCATCCAGCACCAGTTCTGGGACCTGAAGATCACCGAGAGCCTGTTCGAGATCGGCCTTTCCTTCTCCGACACGCCCGAAAAGCTGGTCATCCCCTTCAACGCCATCCGCGGCTTCTACGATCCCTCGGTGAGCTTCGAGCTGGAATTCGACGTGGCGGTGAACGAAGAGGAAGAGGCCCCCTCCGCCGAGATCACCGCCTACCCGGCACCGGTCGAGAAGACCGAGGACGCAGGCGAGGAAAAATCCACAGCAACCGACGACGACGGCGGCAAGCCCGGCGGCGGCTCGGTGGTATCGCTCGATTCCTTCCGCAAGAAGAATTAGGAGCGAAAGCCGCGCCATGACCGATGTCGTCAACCTCCGCCAGTTCCGAAAGCGCAAGGCGCGCGGCGAGCGCGAGAAGGCGGCCGAGCAGAACCGCGTCTCCTTCGGCCGCACGAAAGCCGAGAAGACCCTGACCGAGGCACGCAACGACCTGGCCCGCAAGACGCTCGACCAGGGCCGCATCGAGCGGACGGACGAGACGGAGTGACCTCGCCCCGCATCGACGGCAGGCGCGTCCTCTCAACCGCCTGGCGCCATCGGCTGAATCGCTTTGCAAACGACGGCCCCACGCGGCGCGGCATGCCCCGATGATCCGCCCCCGATGATCCGCAAGCATTCCGTCACGCTGCACGGCCACCGCACCAGCTTCTCGCTGGAGGATGATTTCTGGGAGGAGCTGAAGGCGATCGCCGCGCGGCGGAAAATGGCACTCGCCGCGCTGCTGAGCGAGATCGACGACGGGCGCGGCGACGGCAGCAACCTTTCGTCCGCGCTGCGGGTCTATGTGCTGCGCGCCGTCAGGCAGGCGGACGGCGACACGGACGCCGCGCGCTGACGCGCGGCCCTCTCCCGTCAGTTCACGCCGGGCAGAATGTCGAAATTGAGATTCAGGCCGTCCGAAACGGGCGGCAGTTCCTCGCGCGCCGCGCCGTCGTCACGCCCGGCTTCGCCGGCC